>NZ_BAAAQM010000003.1:0-302842 GCF_039531675.1 Catenulispora subtropica | reverse complement strand
CGTCACGGTGGTCACCACATCGCCGTCCCCGGCGAGACCGGCGGCCCACAGCGCCCCGCGGCCCCCTTCGCCCAGGATGCCCAGCCCGTGCGCGTCGTCGACGAGCAGCGCGGCGCCCGCGGCCCGGCGGCCTCGGCCACCGGCCCGGCCAGCAGGAACCCGGGCACGTACACGCGGGCCGTGGTCCCGCCGCCGGGCGTGGCCGACAGCTCCACGGCGGCGCCGGTGCGCACCGACAGCCGGCCGACCACGAACAGGCCCAGCACCCGGGTCGGCGCCAGGTCCAGCCGCTCGCGGCGCACCAGGCGGGCGTTCTCCTGCGCCATCTGCTCCGGCGACATGCCCATGCCGCGGTCCACGATCTCGATCACGAACCCGCGCGCGGACAGCCCGACCGCGATCTCCACCCGCTGGCTGGCCGGCGAGAACGACACCGCGTTCTCCACCAGCTCGGCGACCATCAGGGTCAGGTCGCCGACCGCGGACGGCGCGACCATGGCGTCGTCCTCGGCGATCAGCACCACCCGCTGGTAGCCCTCGACGCGGCCGACGGCCGAGCGCACCACGTCGGTGAGCCGCATCGGCGCGCCGGAGATGTTGGCCTCGCGCTCGCCGGAGAGCAGGATCAGGCTGTCGGCACCGCGCTGGAGGCGGACCGCCAGGTGGTCGATCCGGTACAGCCGGTCCAGCAGCACCGGGTCCGTCTCCGAGCGCTCGACCTGGTCGATGATGGTCAGCTGGCGCCCGGTGAGGTTGTGGATGCGGTGCCCGACGTTGCCGAACATCTCGGCGGTGTTGCGCCGGATGGTGACCTGCCGCTCCAGCATCAGCAGCGCGGTCTCCTGCACCTTGTTGAACGCCTGCGCCAGGTCGCCGAGCTCGTCGTCGGTGGGCACCGGGATGGCCTCGAACTCCGGCAGGTCGCCCTTCTCGCCGAGGTCCTCGTCGGTGACCCGCTCCAGGTCGGCCGCGGCGGCCCGGGCCACCCGGGACGCGGCGCCGGTCAGCGCCAGCACCGGGCGCACCACCGAGCGCCGGATCAGCGCCGAGAGCACCATCAGGGCCAGGGCGGCCAGGACGCCGACGCCGATCATCACGATCACGGTGATCTCGGCCTGCCGGGCGTTGGACCGGGACAGCGCGATGATGCGGTCGGTGATGCGGGCCTCGGAGTCGGCGCGCTGGTTGCTCGCGGACTCGAACGCCGCGGTCAGGGTGTTGCGGTCGTTCAGGGTCTGGATGTCGTTCAGGTTCTTCGGGCTGCCGATGACGCCGCGGTTGTCCTGGAACGCCGAGCCGAAGGCGGCCTCGACCTTGGTCTGGTAGCGCCGGAAGGTCTGCGCCTCGGGCGAGCTGAGCACCGCGCCGATCAGCGCGCGGTCGGCCGGCGCCGGGAACTGCATCACGAATCCGAGCTCGGCCTGCGCCACCTGGTCCATACGGGTGGCGGTGTTGTACTGCTCGGCCGCGTTGTACTCGGTGGGCGCGCTGGCGAACGCGGTGAGCGAGGCCTCGCGCTGGCTCTCGGCCATGTCGCCGGCGTAGAGCGCGGCCAGTTCGGTCTCCAGCGCGGAGGCCGGGCCGCCGGCGGCGCTGTGGCCGGCGAAGTCGAGGGCGTCGACCAGCTGCGCGTCGATGGCGCCGTACACGGTGTCGACCAGCTGCTGGACGTGCGCCTGCACCACGTAGTTCTGCGACAGTCCCTCGCGGGCCGGCAGCTCGCGCACGTAGCTCAGGTCGGAGACGGCGGCCAGCGACGCGGTCAGCTTCGGTGTGGCCTTGCTGCCGAAGGTCCGGGACACCTCGAGGACCTGGGCGTCGGTCACGCTGATGGCGTCGTTGTAGGCGCGGGCCTTGTCCGGGTCGCCGTTCATCGCCGCCTGCGCCTTGTCCCGCTCCAGCGACAGGTCCTGGATCAGAAGGCTGACGCTCTTGGTGGAGCCCAGGAAGTCGGCGGCGGTGTTCCACTGTTCGGAGACGCCGGCCTCGTGCACCGCCACCGGGGTCATCAGCGCCGCCATCGCCACCGTCGGCAGGACCACCAGCAGGTCCATCTTGCGCCGGAACGGCAGCCGGCTGCGGGTGGTGGCCGGCGGCCTGCCGCCGCCGGCCGCTCCCTCGCCCGTGCGCTCGGCCATGTCCGCACCGCCTCGCTTCGCCCGTGCCGTCATTTCTGCTTGATCCGGTTCCAGGCCGTGACCCACTCCGAGTACGGCACGCACGTCCGGTCGCTGCCGTCCAGGCAGCGGGTGGTCGGCGTGGTCCAGTACCAGACGTTGTCCCAGTAGGCCTCTTCGTCGGCGTGGTAGGTGGCGCAGAACCCCGGGTCGGTGGTCTTGGCGCAGGCCTGGGAGTTGGCCGGGGCCTCACCGAAGAACTCGGCGACCTTGGCGTTCACCGCCGGGGACGTGATGTAGTCCAGCCACTTGTAGGCGCAGGTGGGGTTCTTGGCGCCGGCGGCGATCATCCAGGTGTCGGACCAGCCGGTGACCCCCTCCACCGGCTTGATCGAGGTGATCTCCTTGTGGTTGTCGTGCGCCAGGCCGTTCAGGACCACCTGCCAGCTGGTGCCGATCAGGTCCCCGCCCTTCTCGAAGTCGGCCTGCTGCGCGGCGGTGTCCGACCAGTAGCTGCCGACCGCCGGCTGCTGTTTGGTGAGCAGCGCCACCGCGGCGTCGAACTGGGGACGGTCCAGCGCGTAGGGGTTCTTGATGCCCAGGCCCGGCTGGTCGTGCATCAGGTACAGCGCGGCGTCCGCGATCGAGATCGGCGAGTCGTAGACGGTGACGTGCCCGGCGACCGTCGGGTCCGGGTCGAAGACCGCCCCGAGCGAGGTCGGCGGGCTCTTGACCTTGTCCTTGTTGTAGACCAGCACGTTCGCGCCGCGGCCGTGCGGGACGCCGTAGGGCACGCCGGCGACCGAGTTCCAGCTCTTGTTCTTCAGGCTCGGGTAGATCTGCGCGTAGCTGGGGACCTTGCCGACGTCGATCGGGGCGACGTCACCGCTGGCTATCAGGCGCAGGCTGGCGTCCCCGGACGCCGAGACCACGTCGTACTGGCCGGACTTCACGTCCGCGACCATCTCGTCGGAGCTGCCCGCCACCATCGCGTTCACCTTGCACCCGGTGGTCTTGGTGAACGGGTCGGTCCAGGACTTCTCGGCGTAGCCGGCCCAGACCACCAGGTTCACCTCGCCCTCCCCCTGCGCGCCCGGCTCCACCATCGGGATCGGCGGCGGGATGAAGGCTCCGGGCGGTGTGGTCGCCGGCCCGTCCGAACAGCTCGCGAGCAGCGCGAGGCACGCGACCGCCGCAGACAGGCGCGCCACGATGGCCCCCCTCCGACGTATGGGGGACACCGACCGCACTATCGCCATAGACCGGGACGCTTTCTGCTCACTCGTCGCTAGTCATGCCAGAGCCTTGCGAGGGGGGACACGAAGGGCGCGCGGCCATTCGACGCGTGGCACACTACACGATCGCACCCGGGGTGGAGAATCAGGGAGCGAATGGAAAGGCGTGGATCGGGGTGGAAGCGGGGTTCCGACGGCGCCGCCCCCTAGGATCGGCGCATGGCGAAGACCGAGGAGCGCCTGATGGTGCTCGACACCCCGACGCTCTACTTCCGCGCCTTCTTCGGCGTTCCGGACACGATCACGTCCCCGGACGGCATGCCGGTCAACGCCGTGCGCGGAACGCTGGACTTCTTCAGCCATCTGATCAGCACCTACAAGCCGGACCGCGTGGCGGCGTGCTTCGACGCCGACTGGCGGCCCGCGTTCCGGGTCGAGGCCATTCCCTCTTATAAAGCACACCGCGTGCTGGTGGAAGGCCCGTCTGAGGAGGACGTCGACGTCGAGGAGGTGCCGGACACGCTGAGCCCGCAGATCCCGGTGATCGAGGCGGTGCTGGACGCCGCGGGGATCGCCCGCGCCGAGGCGCCGGGGTTCGAGGCCGACGACGTGCTGGCCACGCTGGCCGAGCGCTGGGTCGCGGCGGGCGCCGGCCCGGTGGACGTGGTGACCATGGACCGGGACCTGTACCAGCTGGTGGACGACACACGGCGAGTCCGGGTGCTGAACATCGGCAAGGGGGTGGCCAAACTGGAGGTGGTCACCGACGAGGTGCTGCGCGGGAAGTACGGGATCGCAGGCCGCGACTACGCCGACTTCTCCGTGCTCCGGGGTGACCCGAGCGACGGCCTGCCGGGCGTTTCGGGCATCGGGGAGAAGACGGCCGCGGCCCTGATCTCCGAGTACGGAGACCTCGCGGGGGTGCGGGCGGCCGCGGTGGATCCTCTGTCGAAGCTCAAGCCCGCACAACGGAAGAAGATCGCCGAGGCCGCGGGATACCTCGACGCGGCGCCGACGGTGGTCCGGGTGGTGCGCGACGCGCCGGTGATGGAGCATGACGACCGGCTGCCGCGGGAGGTGAAGGATCCGGTCGCGCTGGCGGCGCTGGCGGAGGAGTTCGGCTTGAAGGCGGCCACGGGGCGCCTGGTGAAGGCGTTGGCGGAGCGCTGACGAGCTGACGCGCTGACGAGCTGACGAGGCGGGGCCGCCGGTTTCCCGGCGGCCCCGCGACACCGTCCCGCCTCGCGCCTCAGCCGTTCATCATCGAGTACGCGACCACGCCGCGCCGCATCCCGTCGATGGCCTCCTGGGCGGCGTCGCGCACCGTGCTGGCCTTGCCGCCGGGGGCGTGGAGCTCGGCGGCGGCGTTGGCGACCTGGCCGAGCAGGTCGATGAGCTGCTTGCACCAGCGGACGAAGTCGCCGGCCGGCATCTCGACGTCCCAGAGCACCTCCTCCAGGGCCTTGCCGGAGGCCCACTGGTAGGCGGGCAGGGCGAACCCGAGATCGGGTTCGCGCTGGAACTCGAGGTGGTGGTCGGTCTCCAGTTCCTCGAGCCTGGCCCAGAGCCGGAGCATGTCGTCGAGCGTCTTCGGCACCGCACCACCCGGCAGGCGCGGGGGTCCGGCGTCGTCGGCGCGGCGGGCCTCGTAGACGAGGGCTGAGACGCACGCGGCGAGCTCGGCCGGCGACAGGCCCTCCCACAGGCCGGCGCGCAGGGTCTCGGCGGTGAGCAGGTCCAGCTCGGTGTAGAGGCGGCCCAGGCGGCGGCCGACCGGGGTCACCTGGTCGCCCTCGAGGTAGCCGAGCTGCTCCAGCAGGCCGCAGACGCGGTCGAAGACCCGGGCGATGCTGTTCGTCCGGCCCGCGACGCGCTTCTCCAGCTGCTTGGTCTCACGGTCCAGCTTGAAGTACCGCTCGGCCCAGCGCGCGTGGTCCTCGCGCTCCTGGCAGCCGTGGCAGGGGTGCGACCGGATCGCCTTGCGCAGACTGCTGATCTCGGCGTCGTCCGCGGCCTCGGAACGGTACCGGGTCTTGCGATAGGGCGGGATCTCCTTGTCGCCGGCCTTGCTGCGCAGCACCGTGGCGAGGTCCCGCCGCGACTGCGCCGACTTGGCGTTGAACCCCTTCGGGATCCGCATCCGGTCCAGCGGCTCGGCCGGGCTCGGGAAGTCGGTCAGGGACAACCGCACCACCTGGCGGTCCATGGTCAGCACCACCGGACGCGGCCCGTCCCCGGTGTCCTGCCGGGGGCGCCCGGCCGTGGCCGCGGGTATCCCCGGGTCCAGCACCACGGCCACCCCGGCCCGCTTGCCGGCGGGGACGACGATGATGTCCCCGGCCTGGAGCTTCTCCAGGGACTCCAGCGCCGCGGCACGGCGGTTGGCGGCGCCCTGCCGCGACAGGTCGGCCTCCCGGTCCGAGAGCCGGCGCCGCAGCGCCATGTACTCGTCGAAGTCCCCGAGGTGGCACGTTATGGCCTCGGAGTAGCCGTCCAAGGCGGCCGTGTTGCGCCGGACCTGCTTCGTCAGGCCGACGACGGCCTGGTCCGCCTGGTACTGGGCGAACGACGTCTCCAGCAGGTTGCGGGCCCGCTCGTGGCCGAACTGCCCGACCAGGTTCACCGCCATGTTGTAGGACGGCTTGAACGACGACCGCAGCGGGTACGTGCGGGTGCCCGCGAGGCCGGCCAGCGCCTTGGCGTCCAGGTCGGGGCGCCAGAGCACGACCGCGTGGCCCTCGATGTCGATGCCGCGGCGGCCGGCGCGCCCGGTGAGCTGCGTGTACTCCCCCGCCGTCAGGTCGACGTGGTTCTCACCGTTCCACTTCGTCAGCGCCTCCATCACCACGGTGCGGGCCGGCATGTTGATGCCCAGCGCCAATGTCTCGGTGGCGAACACGGCCTTGACCAGGCCCTGGACGAACAGCTCCTCGACGATCTCCTTGAACGTCGGCAGCATCCCGGCGTGGTGCGCCGCGACGCCCCGCTGCAGCCCGTCGAACCAGTCGTGGAACCCCAGGACGTTGAGGTCCTCGGACGGGATCTTCGCGGTCCGCTCCAGCACGTGGGCCTTGACCCGCGCCCGCTCGTCGGCGTTCAGCAGCCGGACCCCGGCGTGCAGGAACTGCTGGACCGCGGCGTCGCACCCGGCCCGGCTGAAGATGAAGGTGATGGCCGGCAGCAGGCCCTCGGCGTCGAGCTTCTCGATCACGTCGACCCGGCTGGACACCCAGGCGCCCCGCCCGCGCCGCCGGTCCTTGCCGCGCGCGCCGCGGGCCGCTCCGCCGCGCGGGCCGCCGCGCCGGTACATCGACTCCGAGCCCTCACGGCCCAGGCGGACCAGTTCGGGGTTGACCCGCAACTCGCGGGAGGCGGAGATGCCGCCCTGGCCGTTGGCGCCGGGCATGGCCTCGCCGTCGGCGCCGTTGGCGAACAGGTCGACCATCCGCTTGCCGGCCAGCACGTGCTGCCACAGCGGCACCGGGCGGTGCTCCCAGACGATCGACCTGGTGTCGCCGCGCACGGTGCGCAGCCAGCCGGCGAACTCCTCGACGTTGGAGACCGTCGCCGACAGCGCCACCAGCCGGACCGACTCCGGGAGGTGGATGATGACCTCTTCCCAGACCGCGCCGCGGAACCGGTCGGCGAGGTAGTGGACCTCGTCCATGACGACGTAGCCCAGGCCGGACAGCGTGGCGGAGCCGGCGTAGAGCATGTTGCGGAGCACCTCGGTCGTCATCACGACGATCGGGGCCTCGCCGTTGACCGTGTTGTCCCCGGTCAGCAGGCCGACGTTGGCCGCGCCGTGCCGCGCCACCAGGTCGGAGAACTTCTGGTTGGACAGCGCCTTGATCGGCGTGGTGTAGAAGCACTTGGTGCCCTGCGCGAGCGCCAGGTGGACGGCGAACTCCCCCACGACGGTCTTGCCCGAGCCGGTCGGGGCGGCGACCAGGACGCTGTCGCCGGCCTCCAGGGCCCGGCAGCCCTCGATCTGGAACGTGTCGAGATCGAAGTCGTAGCCGCCGCGGAAGCGCTGGAACTCCGAGAGGGCAGGCACATCGGGAGCCCGCAGGGGCTCAGCGGGCGATGACATGCCTCCACCCTAACCGGAAGCTTGATCGCCGCGCCTCAGGTTTGCGAGGTGGCCCGCGGCCGGAACACCAGCAGGGCCCCGGGCAGCGTCCGCAGCCTCACCGGCAGCTCCCCGATCCGCTCCCCGTCGGCCCAGCAGCTGACCCCCTCGGCGCGCAGTTCGATCTCGGCGGCGTGGTGGACGCTGACCTTGGGGTGGGTGACGTGGCGGCCGGAGAAGACCTTCGGGAAGATCGTCAGCAGCGTCGGCTTGCCGACCCGGTCCACGACGGTCGCCTGGAACCGGCCGTCGTCCAGGGCCGCCTCCGGGCAGATCAGCATGCCGCCGCCGTAGGAGGGGCCGTTGCCGATCGCGACCAGCATGCACTCGGTGTCCAGCTCGCGGTCGTCCAGCCGGATCCGGAACCGCGGGGCCTTGAAGCGCGGCAGCTCCAGCAGCATGGACAGGTCGTAGCGGCGCTTGCCGCGCGGCCAGCTCATCCGGTTGGCGCGGTCGTTCACCCGGGAGTCCAGGCCGCAGGCCATGACCGTGGTGAACCGGCGCACGACCTCGCGGCCGGTGCCGGCGCCGGTGGTGGCCTCGCCGAGGTCGATCCGGCCGGCCTCGCCGGCGGCGATCACCGCGGCCGCGGCCTCCGGGTCCTTCAGCGGGATGCCGAGGCTGCGGGCGGTGTCGTTGCCGGTGCCGGCCGGGATGACGCCCAGGGCCCGGTCCGGGTCGCCGGTGAGCAGCCGCAGCCCGGCCGAGACCATGCCGTCACCGCCGACCACCACCAGCGCGGCGTCGGGGTGCTTCAGCAGGGCCTCGCGCGCCTGCTCCTCACCGTCGGCGGCGTCCCGGCCGACGATGTCGGTCACCTCGATCCCGGCACCGCGCAGCGCGGCGACGGCACGCTGTCCGGCTCGGGCGCCCGCGCCCTTGGCGGACGTGGGGTTGATCAGGGCGACGACGTGATCGGGTCTGGGCACGCGCAGACGCTAGCAGCGCGTGCCCCTCTTCGTCATGGCGCCGTGATCCCGGCGTTATGTGAGGTCGTCGTAGTCGTCGTCGTAGCCGCGGCGGGTCTGCTCGACCGGCCGCGGCGCCTCGATCGGCACCGGCGTCAGGTCGAGGGGGGAGGCCTCGTCCGGGGACAGGTTGGCGTTGATGCCGCGGGCGGCCCGGCGCTTGTCGTTCATCACCGCGATGCCGATGGCGCCGTAGTACAGCAGGCACATCGGCGCGGCCAGCGCCGTCATGCCGAGCGGCTCGCCGGTCGGGACCGCGGCCGCGGAGAAGACGAAGATGGCGAAGGTGACGTAGCGCCAGGACTTCTTCAGCCGGGCCGCGGACAGCACGCCGGCGAAGTTGAGCGCGACCACGATCAGCGGGATCTCGAACGAGGCGCCGAAGACCAGGACCATCCGCATGAAGAAGCCGATGTAGTTGTCCAGGGGGATCGCGTTCGGCGCCTCGTCCGGGGTGAAGCCGAGCAGCACCTTCATGATCGTCGGCATGATCACGTAGCAGAGCGCCGCGCCGCCGAGGAACAGCGGGACGCCGGCGGCGACGAAGGCGATCGAGTACTTCTTCTCGTTCTTGTGCAGGCCCGGAGCGATGAACGCCCACAGCTGGTACAGCCACACCGGGCTGGCGATGAGCAGCCCGACGAGCAGCGCGACCTTGAAGCTGATCGCGATGCCGGAGGTGGAGCCGACCGAGGTCAGCACGCCGCTGGCGCACTCGTGGGTGATCCCCTTCGCGACACCGTTCACCTTCGTGTCGCACACCGGGCGGGTCAGCCGGTGGATCACCCACCGGTGGACGAACCACCCGGCGACCGAGCCGATCGCGATGCCGAGCGAGGCGCGGAACAGCCGGGTGCGCAGCTCGCGGATGTGCTCGGCGAGCGGCATCCGGCCTTCCGGGTCCTTGGGGGCCTTCACCGCCTTCGGCGGCTTGCTCTTCGCCTTGGGCCGGGTTCCGTTGGCGCTGGCCTGCGTGGTCATCTTCTCGGGAATCCGTTCAGCGTTGGGCGTTGTCGGCGCGCCGCGCGCCGTCGTCGATGATCTGGCCCGGCACGACCTTGGGCTCGGGCAGTTCCACGTCGTCCGCGGCGGCCTGCATCTCGGACTTCATGATGCGGGCGGACTTGCGGACGTTGCGCACCGAGTCGGGCAGCCGGCCCTTGCTGAACAGCGCCCACCCCACGAGCACGATCAGACCGATCTCGATCAGCCGCTGGAACACGGTCCGACCCCCTTGGTTATCGACACGGGAACCCTTATGAGACTAATCGGCCTGAGCCCGTGCCCGCAGCGCCTTGACGCCCTCCATTTCCTGAACACCACGCAGCGTCTCGCTGGCGTCGTTCAGAACCGCGGAGGTCTTCTTGAGCTCCCGGATCAAACCCTTGGCCGCCACGAACACCCGCCAGCCGAACGCCGCGGTGATCACCAGGCACACGACACCGGTGATCGCGATCAGGAGGAGCCAGTACATGCAACGAAACTATAGAGCCTGATCCGGTCCGCGACGCAGGGCCAGGGTGGCCACCCCCGAGGTTTTCAGGATCGCGGCCAACTCCGGCCCGGCCGGCCGGCGCACCCGGATACCGCACGAGGGGCAGGTGAACAGGTAGCGGTCGGTGTCCGCACCACCGCCGGTGGACACGAACCGCACGTCGGCGACCTTCACGAACTGCGGTCCGCAATCCGGGCAGCGGACACGGAAGTCGGCGCTCTCAGTAGTCGAAGAGTCATCGACGGTGACAGGGGGCTCAGGCTCCGAACCGCCCGACGCGGCACGGCCGCCGGTCAGCACGCGGAAGCGGGCTCGGCCGGTCGGTTCGGGGAACGAGTCGGTCGCCGGCTCGGTGCTGGGCTCGGTGCCCAGCTCGGTGCTCAGCTCGGCGCTGGGCTCGGCGCTCAGCTCGGCGCTCGCCACGACCCCGAGGTCCCCGGCCGCACCGCGGTCGACCGGACCATCAGCACCCGGTTCTCCGGCCTCAGGCTCAGCTCCCCCGCCGAACCAGTCCCACCCGCCGGAGTCCCCGCCGGCCCCCTCGGAGGCCGGCGGCTCCCCCGCGGTGCTCACGCCGCGCCCTCGGCGTCCCCGTACAGGGCCAGGGCCTCGGCCGCGGTCTTGCGGACCTGGTCGGCCAGGGCCGGCGGATCGATGATGCGGCCGTCGGCGCCCAGGCGGAGCACCAGGCGGAGGATGCGGCCCTGGTCGGGGGCGCGCAGGGCGATGCGCAGGCCGCCCTCGGGCAGTTCCTCGACGCCCTCGTTGGGGTAGTTCTCCGCGACCCAGCGGGCGTGGCGGGTGACCTCGAGGGTCACCAGGGGGTCGTCGGCGGCCGGGCGGAGGACGCCCTCGTCCAGGTCGTGCGGTTCGGCCGCCTCGGGGACCTCGGCGGCGACGTCGAGCACCTCGATCGCCACTATCCGGGACAGACGGAACATGCGGACCGCCTCGCTGCGGCGGCACCAGCCTTCGAGGTAGGCGTGGCCGTCGGAGAGGATCACGCGCATCGGGTCCACGTCGCGCTCGGTCACCTGGTCGCGGGACGGCACGAAGTACTCCAGCCGGAGCCGGCGGCCGTCGTCCAGGGCCTGGCGGATGCGGTCCAGCACGGTGGCGCGCGCCTCGAAGGCCACGGTCACGCGCTGGGAGGCCTGGGCGCCGCGCTCGCCGGCCGCCTCCTCCAGCTTGGCGATGGCCCGGAGCAGGGCGTCGCGGTCGGCCACGCCGGGCAGCTGGGCCAGCGCCCGCAGCGCGACCAGCAGCGCCACCGCCTCGCGCACCGAGAACCGCAGCGGCCGCACGATGGCCTCGGCGTTCTCCAGGTGGATGGTGCCGCCCTCGCCGATGTGCGCCTCCATGAGGTCGTCCGGCAGGCCGCCGGGCAGACCGCACATCCACAGCGTCTCCAGGTCCTTGCGGAGCTGCTTCTCGGAGACGTTGAACTCGCCGGCCACCTCGGTGAGCTTGGCCCCCTCGTGCTCCAGCAGGTAGGGCACCAGGTTCAACAGCCGGCGGACCTGGGCCGCGGCGCCGCTCATCGGGTGGCTCCCGTCGTCTGGCCGGCCTCGGCGGCTTCGGCGGACACGGCGGACTCGGTCCGGGCGCCGGGCACGTCCGCGCGGGCGCTTATGTGGGTCATCTCGTCGCTGGCCGCCAGGCCGTTGCCGGTCACGGCCGCGCGCAGCCGCCCGATCACCGCCGCCCGCAGCTCCGGCGGTTCCAGCACCTGCACGTCGGGGCCGAACTCGGCGAGCCAGCCGGCCATGCCGGTGTTGCGCGGCACGGTGAGGACGTCCCAGCCGGTCGGCTCGCCGTCCCGGATCTCCGGCTCGCACTCGGTCGCGCGCCGGCGCAGCAGGAAGCCGGTGTCCGCCCGCAGCCGCAGCTTGGCGGTGCCGACGTTGCGGTTCTGCCGCCAGGCGAAGTCGGCGACCTTGGCGTGCACGTCCATGTCGTCCGGCACCTGCTCGGTCAGGTGCCCGGCCAGCAGCACCACCTCGCCGACGATCCGGTCCAGCCGGAACATCCGGTCGGCGCCCCGCTCCCGGTCGAAGCCGGCCAGGTACCAGTGGCCGCGCCAGGAGTCGATGGCCCACGGCTCGACCCTGCGCTCAGCCGGCTCCACCTCGCCCGACTTCCGGTAGTGGAAGGCCACCGGCCGCCGGTCGCAGATGGCCTGCAGCAACGGCTCGAAGGCGCTGGTCTCGGTCCGCACCCGCGGCTCGATCCCGGACTGGCTGACGTCCCCGACCTCGATGCCCGCGCTCTTCAGCTTCAGCAGCGCCGAGGACGCGTCCGAGGCGAGCACCGCCTGCTGCCAGAACCGCGCCGCCACGCCGAGCACCGCCGCCTCGTCCCGCTCCAGGCGGATCTCGGGCAGGTTGTAGGAGTCCTTGGGGATCCGGTAGCCGATCTCGTCCTCGAACAGGGCGCTGTTGGTGCCGGTCTCCAGCGGGATGCCCATCTCCCGCAGCTCGTCCTTGTCCCGTTCGAACATCCGCTCGAAGGCGTCGTCCGTGGGGCACTCGCGGTACGGCTCCAGGGTGGCGCGCAGCCGCTCCTTGGTCACGTACTGCTTGGACGCGAGCAGGCAGATGACCAGGTTCACCAACCGCTCGGTCTTCGTGGCGGGCATCGAGGCTCTCCTACAACAACTTGGGTACGCCGTGAACGGTAGCGCTAATCGGGACGGCGGCGCAGCGTCGTACTCCATTAAAGCGGCGGTGGGGAATACAAGAGGGTGATGAACCGGCCCGGTACCGTGGGCGACGTGATCCGGTGGCGGCGTGGACGGGTGACGGCGGTCCGTCGGGAGTGGCGTGGGGCGACTGAGTTAGAGGTAACGGTTCAAGACGAGGGTTTGTTCCGCGCGCTGGCCTATCCGGATCTCGTCGGGACGCCTGAACCCGGCGACGAGGTGTTGCTGTCGGTCGGCGCCTTGGAACTGGGACTGGGGACCGGCGGGTACGCGCTGGTCGTGGCGATCCCGGAGCGGCTCCCGGAGGACGCGCCCCTGGCCGGACACATGGTCAAAGCCCGCTACACACCGATGCAGACGCTGGTCGACGGCGCCGAGGAACGGCATCCGCAGCTGGCGACGGCGACGTCGGTGGACGGCATGCCGGTGGTCGTGGCGGACCTGCATTCTGCGCTCCCCGCCGTGCTGGCTGGGATCCGCGCGGACCAGCCTTCCGCGCGGATCGCTTATGTGATGACGGACGGCGGGGCACTGCCGCTGTGGTTCTCGCGGACGGTGGACGGACTGCGCTCGGCCGGATGGCTGGCCGCCGGGACGGTGACCGTCGGGCAGGCCTTCGGCGGGGACCTGGAGTGCGTGACCGTGCACAGCGGCTTGCTCGCGGCACGGCACGTCCTGGACGCGGACATCGCCGTGGTGACCCAGGGGCCGGGGAACCTCGGGACCGGAAGCGTCTGGGGATTCTCCGGAGTCGCGTGCGGCGAGGCCGTCAACGCGGCGGCGGTGCTGAACGGACGGCCGGTGGCCGCGCTGCGGGTCTCCTCGGGGGACCCGCGCGAGCGGCACCGGGGACTGAGCCACCACAGCCTGACCGCCTACGGTCAGGTCGCGTTGGCGCGCGCCGAAGTCGCTCTGCCGGAGGCCGGAGACGCGTTCTGGGACGGCGTCGCGGCCCGGGCGGCGGAACTGGCGGACCGGCACACGCTGGTGCGCGTACCGGTCGACGGGCTGGACGCGGCGCTGCGTGCCTGCCCGGTACCGCTGAGCACGATGGGCCGTGGGCTGGACGCCGACTACGCGGCCTTCCTGGCCTCAGCCTGTGCGGGCCGGCTGGCCGTGGCAGACCGCGTCTGACCGCGACTGACCCGGGGCCCGTCAGGACGCTGCCGAGATCGTTTCACCGTCCGCCTGTCCAGGGACCATTGTTATCAGCACAATGGGTGAACACATTGCGACGGGGTTCCGGAGAGGGGCGTTCGTTGGTCGAGGAAGAGCAGCAGGAGCAGGTGTCGGTCGAGCAGACGCCGCTGAAGGCTGATGGGGAGGCGGTGACCGGGGCCGCACGCTGGCGGGCGTTCGCCGAGCGCCAGGCCCGGGCGTTCCACGTGCTGGCGTTGACCTGCATCGTCTTCGGCGCGGCGGCCGCGGCGTTCGCGTGGACGACGATCCGCGTGCACGACCGGCAGGCGGCGGCCGAGAACAAAGAGCGGGACGTCGCCCAGGTGCTGGCCGCCGCGGACGTCGAGTCGGCGCGTGAGCAGGCGGTGGGCGGCGGGATCGTGACCGCGCACTACTCCCCCGCGCTCGGCCGGGCCGTGGTCGTCGAGCACGGGATGCACACGCCGACCGGGGGCCGTACCTACGTGCTCTGGTATCTCGACGGCTCGGGCGCCTTCCGTTCCGCCGGCTCCTCCCGCTTCGACCACCCGGTCAACGACCTGGTGCTGGTCTCGGTGCCGGCCACGACCCGGCTGCAGATCACACTGGAGTCCTCCGGGAAGGCGGCCCACCCGACGACGCCGCCGCTGGCCGTGCTGCCCCTGGGCTGATCACTCGGCGATCGCCAGCTCGCCGGCCAGCGCCGCGAAGACCGTGCCGGTCACGCCGTCCACGATCCGCCGCACCCGCGCGTAGCCGGCGGCGATGCGCTTGGCCGAGAACAGGCACGCGACGACGGTGTACCAGGCTGCGCCGATCGCGGGGACCGCGACGCCTATCGCCACCCGGAACTCCCAGTCCACGTGCGGCGGCAGCAAGGCCGCGAACACGCTGGAGAAGAACACCGCGGCCTTCGGGTTGCCGATGTTGCACAGGAACCCGGCGCGGAACGCGGCGCCGGCACCCCGCGCCTTCGCACCCACGCTCGCGGCCTCGGTACCGCGCGCCGTCCGGCGCGCGGCCGAGCGCAGCAGCTGGAACGCCAGCCAGGCCAGGTAGGCGGCGCCGGCGAAACGCACCGCCTGGAACAGCGGCTGGCACTTGACCAGCAACACGGTCAGGCCGACCAGGCTGGTGGTCACCCACACCGCCATGGCGGCGGCGACGCCGAAGCCGACGAACACCGCGTCCCGGCGCGAGCGCGCCACCGAGGCGTGGGAGACGGCCAGGAAGTCAGGGCCCGGGATCAGCAGCGCCAGGGTCCACACGGTCAGCAGAGCCGCGAAGGAGGCTACAGACATAGGAAGATCCTGCCACGGGTTCCGGCACTGTGCCGGAAACGCGGTATGGCCGTCCCGGACACCGGGACGGCCATACTCAACGAGCACTGTCTACTGCACCTGGAGCAGGTCCACCACGAAGATCAGCGTCTCGCCCGGCTTGATCAGCGGGCTCGGGCTGCGGTCGCCGTAGGCCAGGTGCGGCGGGATGACCAGCTTGCGCCGGCCGCCGACCTTCATGCCGGCCACGCCGCGGTCCCAGCCGGCGATGACCCGGCCCCCGCCCAGCGGGAAGGTGAAGGGCTGGCCGCGGTTCCAGGAGGCGTCGAACTCCTCGCCGGTGGAGTACGACACACCGGCGTAGTGCACGGTGACCTGGCGGCCGGGCGTGGCCTCCGCGCCGTCTCCGACGGTGATGTCCTGGATCACCAGGTCGTCCGGCACCGGGAAGTCGGGGAAGTCGATCTCGGGCTTGTCAAGGCTCATGGGCTTGGTGTTCCCATTCCTGTCGGGGATGGTCGTCTCGTTACGCTATCAGGGCGTTCGCCGCGGTTAACGGGCGTCCAGGATGTCCACGACGAACACCATGGTGTCGGTGCCCTGGATGCCGGCCTGCGGCTGGCCCTGCGGGCCGTAGCCCTTGTCCGGCGGCACCACCAGCAGCACCCGAGAGCCGACGGTCTGGCCGACCAGCCCCTCGTCCCAGCCCGCGACCACGGAGCCGACACCGATGCGGGTGGAGAACAACGACTTGCTCTTGCTGAAGGACGAGTCGAAGATCTGGCCGTTCCGCCACAGCAGGCCCTCGTACTGCAGCACCAGGGTCTGGCCCTTCTGGATCTGCGGGCCCTTGCCGACGATGACCGGCTTGTAGGTGCCGACGGTCGGCGGGTTCTTGCCGGCCGGGATGGTCACCTTCGGGTCGTTGGGGCCCACCTCGGTGCCGACGGTCGGCAGGTTCGGGTCGTTCAGCACGCTCGGGCCGGTGGCGATGTCGGCGGTGGCCGAGGGGTAGACGTTGACGATGTCCAGGTCGAAGACGATCGTGTCGTCGCCCTTGATGGTGACGTCCCCGGCCTGCGTGCCCTTGTCGCCGAAGGCCAGCGACGGCGGGACGGTCAGCTCCACCCGGCTGCCGGCCTGCTGGCCCTTCAGGCCCTGCTCCCACCCGGGGAGCATCTTGCCCTGGCCCTCGACCTGCAGCGTCGGGGACCCGCCCTGGTCGTAGCTGCTGCCCAGGTCCACGCCACCGCGCCAGAGCTTGGCGGTGTAGTTCAGAAGCACCGCGCTCCCATCGGTGATCTTGGTGCCGGCGCCCTGGATCTTGACCTTGACGCCCAGCTTGCCGTCCGGCTGGCCGGCCGGGATCTGGATGTTCGCCTTGGCGCCGAGGGCGTCCGAGCCGGGGGCCCCGGAGGAGGACGCGGCGCCGGAGGAGGACGACGCCCCGGCGGGCGTGGTGGCGCCGCCCGGCGTCTTCGCGGCGGGTTTGCTCGACGAGCATCCGGTCAGCAACACCAGGCCGGCCGCCAGTGCGGCGACGGCGGTCTGGGTCCGGCGGGTGGCCACGGGACGGCGCACTGGGAACCTCGAATCGGCGGGGAGTCGGGACGGGCCGATACGGCGATCACCCGTCCCAGGGACCGCACCACCCTAGCGCGACGCGCTCCCGGCCGGAGCCGGGAGCGCGCGTCGAACAGGTTGCGGGAGGGCTACATCGAGGAGATGAGCTTCTCCACCCGCTCGTCCACCGAGCGGAACGGGTCCTTGCACAGCACCGTGCGCTGGGCCTGGTCGTTCAGCTTCAGGTGCACCCAGTCCACGGTGAAGTCCCGGCGCTGCTCCTGGGCCCGCTTGATGAACTCCCCGCGCAGCCGCGCCCGCGTGGTCTGCGGCGGCACCGACTTGGCCTGGAAGATCTCCAGGTCGGTGGCGGTCCGCTCGACCATGCCGCGCTTCTCCAGCAGGTAGTACAGGCCGCGGTTGCGGGAGATGTCGTGGTAGGCCAGGTCCAGCTGCGCCACCCGCGGCGCGGACATCGCCAGGTTGTGCTTGGTCCGGTAGCGCTCGATCAGCCGGTACTTGATCACCCAGTCGATCTCCCGGGAGATCAGGTCCAGGTCGCCGGTCGACACCGCGGTCAGGGTGCGCTCCCAGAGGTCCAGGATCCGGTCCACGGCCCCGGTGCGCAGCCCGCGCTTCTCGGCGAAGTCGCGCGCCTTGGTGAAGTACTCCTCCTGTATCTCCAGCGCGCTCATCTCCCGGCCGTTGGCCAGGCGCACCTTCTTCTGCCCGGTCATGTCGTGGCTGACCTCGCGGATCGCCCGGATCGGGTTCTCCAGGGTCATGTCGCGCAGCGTGGTGCCGGCCTCGATCATCCGCAGCACCAGGTCGGTGGCGCCGACCTTGAGCAGCATGGTGGTCTCGGACATGTTGGAGTCGCCGACGATGACGTGCAGCCGCCGGTACTTCTCGGCGTCGGCGTGCGGCTCGTCCCGGGTGTTGATGATCGGCCGGGACCGGGTGGTGGCGCTGGAGACGCCCTCCCAGATGTGCTCGGCGCGCTGCGAGACGCAGTACACCGCGCCGCGCGGGGTGGCCAGCACCTTGCCGGCGCCGCAGATCAGCTGCCGGGTCACCAGGAACGGGATCAGCACGTCGGCCAGCCGGGAGAACTCGCCGTGCCGGCCCACGAGGTAGTTCTCGTGGCAGCCGTAGGAGTTGCCGGCCGAGTCGGTGTTGTTCTTGAACAGGTAGACGTCGCCGGCGATGCCTTCCTCGTGCAGGCGCCGCTCGGCGTCGGCGAGCAGCCCCTCCAGGATCCGCTCGCCCGCCTTGTCGTGCACGATCAGCTCGCGCACCGAGTCGCACTCGGGGGTGGCGTACTCCGGGTGCGAGCCGACGTCCAGGTAGAGCCGCGCGCCGTTGCGCAGGAAGACGTTGCTGGAGCGCCCCCAGGACACGACGCGGCGGAACAGGTAGCGGGCGACCTCGTCCGGGGACAGGCGGCGCTGTCCGCGGAACGTGCAGGTGACGCCGTATTCGTTTTCGAGCCCGAAGATCCGCCGGTCCATGTTGACCACCTTAAGCCGCGCGTAAGACCGCTGCCCCATTGAAATGTCGGCTCCACCGGCCGGCTCAGATCGGCTGAGCCGGCCAGGTCGTCGTTCGGCCACCCCGCATGTCAGGACTCCGAGGAGTCCCCCTCGTCGAGCAGGTCGTCCACGGCGCCGAGCACGTCGCCGTCGTCGAGCGACTCGGCGGCCGGGGTGTCCGAGTGCTTGCTGCCGGCGCCGCCCACGCCGCCGCCACCGTCCTTCTCGCCGGTGCCGTTGTCCTCCTCGCCGTCCCGCCCGAGCAGGCGGGCCAGCGCCGGGCCGGCGATCCGCCGGAACTTGCGCACCTGCGGCCGGGTCCGGTCCAGGACCGCGACCTCCAGCTGGTTGGGCGCCAGGGTGCGGGGCTCGGTGCCGTCCCGGCCCAGGGCCTCCACCGCGGCGTTGAGCACGGTCTCCAGGGTGGCGTGCTCCTCGAAGGAGGACTCCAGCACCGAGGTGACCGCGTCGGCGGCGCCGCCCAGCACCTGGAAGCCGCGGATGTCGGTGACCTGGCCGTCGAAGGTGACCCGGTAGCCCTGGTCGTCGGCGGCCTTGTCGCCGACCTCGGCGACGGCCAGCTCCACCTCGTACGGTTTGCCCGAGCCCTCGCTGAACATCGTGCCCAGGGCCTGGGCGTAGGTGTTGGCCAGGGCCCGGCCGGTGACGTCGCGGCGGTCGTAGACGTAGCCGCGCATGTCGGCGTGCCGGACGCCGGCGATCCGCAGCTGCTCGTACTCGTTGTACCGGCCGGCCGCGGCGAACGCGATGCGGTCGTAGATCTCGGAGATCTTGTGCAGGGCCCGCGACGGGTTCTCCCCGACGAACAGGATGCCCTTGTCATAGAAGATGACTGCGACGGACCGGCCGCGGGAGATGCCCTTGCGGGCGTACTCCGCCCGGTCCTTCATGATCTGCTCGGGCGAGACGTAGAAAGGCGTCGTCACGACGGGTCACTCCTGACTGGGACCGGAACCTGCAAGAGACTGGTGGTTGCCACGGGGTCGGATACCGGATCCGAAGTTACCGCAGCGGCGAGCGGGGCCCGTCGGGAGCAACGCGCCGGGCGTCCACGACGCCTTCCACGAGCGCTGCGAGCTCCTCGTCCGGCAGCCGCCGGTAGCCCTCCTCGGTGACCACCGCGACGACCGGGAAGATCTTGCGGAACAGGTCGGGGCCGCCGGTGGCCGAGTCGTCGTCGGCGGCGTCGTACAACGCCTGGACGGCCGCGACCGCGGCCTCCTCGGCGGTCAGGTCCGGGCGGTACAGCTTCTTGAGCGCGCCGCGGGCGAACATCGAGCCGGAGCCGACCGAGTAGAAGTCGTGCTCCTCGTACAGGCCGCCGGTGACGTCGTAGCTGAAGATCCGGCCCTCGCCGGTCTCGGCGTCGTAGCCGGCGAACATCGGCACCACGGCCAGGCCCTGCATGGCCAGCCCCAGGTTGCCGCGGATCATGGTGGCCAGCCGGTTGGCCTTGCCGTCGGTGGAGAGGGTGACCCCCTCGATCTTCTCGTAGTGCTCCAGCTCCAGCTGGAACAGCCGGACCATCTCCACGGCCATCCCCGCGGTGCCGGCGATGCCGACCGCGGAGAACTCGTCGCCGGGGAACACCTTCTCGATGTCCCGCTGGGCGATGAAGTTGCCCATGGTGGCCCGCCGGTCGCCGGCCATCAGCACCCCGCCGGGGAAGGTGAGCGCGACGATGGTGGTGCCGTGCGGGGCCTCCACGGTCGCGCCGGCCGGCAGGGTGCGCCCGCCGGGCAGGTACTCGGGGGCGAATCCCTTCAGGAACTCGCTGAAGGAGGAGATGCCGGGCGTGAGGAAGGCCTGCGGCAGACCGCCCCGAGTGCCCCAGTCCGCGTTGGATTCCACTTCAGCAATCCCCTTCTATAAAGGTTCGGTAAGAACTCGGACCTTGATGCCGCGACCCTAATAGATCGCGAAGGTCACTGGCCACCCTTCTGGACGAAGCCCCGGACGAAGTCCTCGGAGTTGGACTCCAGCACCTCGTCGATCTCGTCCAGCATCGAGTCCACGTCCTCGGAGAGCTTCTCCTGCCGCTCCTTGAGGTCGCTGCTCGCCTCGGTCTCGGTTTCCTCGACCTCTTGCTTGTCGCGGTTGGCGTGCTGCTGGCCGCCGCGTTCGTCCGCTGCCATCTCAGCCCTCTCCCACTCCTCGGCGTGTTGCCGATCTTCCTCACTCTAGCTTCAACTTCCCCCGAACGGAGGTATTCCACTCGCGATCCGTGACCCGAAAAACTACATCTGATGAAAGACTCTGGACCAGCGCCGAAGCGGCGCTGATCCAGAATGTGGAACGGTTCGTCTCAGCTTGTGGTCATTCTGCGGTTCAGCCCTCGGTCAGAGCGCGGACCAGCTCCTCGGCCGTGCGGCTCCGATCGATCAACGCTTGGACGTGCTGCTTGGTTCCCCGGGTCGGCTCCAGTGTGGGCACGCGCTGCAGGGACTCGCGACCCGGGACGTCGAAGATCACCGAGTCCCAGGAGGCGGCCGCCACCGAGTCGGCGTACTTGTCCAGGCACCGGCCCCGGAAGTAGGCCCGGGTGTCCTCCGGCGGGTGGTCCACCGCACGGCGGATCTCGGCGTCGGTGGTGATCCGCTCGAACCGGCCGCGGGCCGCCAGCCGCTGGTAGAGGCCCTTCTCCGGCCGCACGTCGGAGTACTGCAGGTCGACGAGCTGGAGCCGGGAGGAGTCCCAGTCCAGGCCGTCCCGCTTGCGGTAGCCGAGCAGGATCTCGTACTTGGCGACCCAGTCCAGCTCCCTGGACAGCGTCATGGGATCGCGCTCCAGGCGCGTCAGGACCGACTCCCAGCGCTCCAGGACGTCCTTGGTGACGTCGTCCACGTCGGAGCCGTACCGGTCCTCCACGAACTTCCGGGCCTGGTCGCAGTACTCCATCTGGAGCTGGACCGCGGTGAGCTTGCGGCCGCTGCGCAGCGTGACCAGCTGCCGCAGCGTGGGGTCGTGGCTGACCTGGTGCAGGGTCCGCACCGGCTGGTCCACCGACAGGTCGGTGGACAGGAACCGCTCCTCGATCATGGCCAGCACCAGCGCCGTGGTGCCCATCTTGAGGTAGACCGAGATCTCGGCCAGGTTGGCGTCGCCGATGATGACGTGCAGCCGCCGGTAGCGCTCCGGATCGGCGTGCGGCTCGTCCCGGGTGTTGATGATCGGCCGCTTGAGCGTGGTCTCCAGCCCGACTTCGACTTCGAAGAAGTCGGCCCGCTGGGAGATCTGGAAGCCGTGCGCCCGGCCGTCCTGGCCGACGCCGACCCGGCCGGCCCCGCACACCACCTGGCGGGAGACGAAGAACGGCGTGAGGTTGCGCACGATGTCGGCGAACGGCGTGGTCCGCTGCATGAGGTAGTTCTCGTGCGACCCGTACGAGGCGCCCTTGTTGTCGGTGTTGTTCTTGTAGAGGTTGATCGGCGCCGTCCCGGGGATCTCCGCGGCCCGGCGCGAGGCCTCGGCCATGATCCACTCGCCGGCCTTGTCCCAGATCACGGCGTCGCGGGGGTTGGTGATCTCGGGCGAGGAGTACTCGGGGTGCGCGTGGTCGACGTAGAGCCGGGCCCCGTTGGTGAGGATCACGTTGGCCAGGCCGGCGTCCTCGTCGGTGAGCTGGCTGGCGTCGGCGATGTCCCGCGCCAGGTCGAAGCCCCGGGCGTCCCGGAGGGGGTTCTCCTCCTCGAAGTCCCAGCGCGCGCGGCGGGCCCGGTGCATGGCCGCCGCGTAGGAGTTGACGATCTGGGAGGAGATCAGCATCGCGTTGGCGCCGGGATTGCCCGGCACGGAGATGCCGTACTCGGTCTCGGTGCCCATGATTCGCCACACGCTCATACCGGCCACCTTATTCCGCGGGACTGACGTGTGGCAGTGCCTTGTGCACGGTTTCTGGGGGTGCGATGGGGTGCCACTCGGTGTGTGTACCCGGAGGGTGATCATCGAATCGTGGCCCGGGCGCCGCGAAGCGATCCCGCCCGAAGTCCGCCGATACCGCCGTGAACAGGGTAGAGCCATCGGAACACGACCGCCCCCGGGGCCGCGAGGCGGTCCCGGGGGCGGTCGGCGCCGGACGGGCTACAGGTACTGCCCCGTGCTGGCGATCGTGTCGATCGAGCGGCCGGTGTCGCTGCCCCGCTTGCCGGTGACCAGCGTGCGGATGAACACGATCCGCTCGCCCTTCTTGCCGGAGATGCGGGCCCAGTCGTCGGGGTTGGTGGTGTTCGGCAGGTCCTCGTTCTCCTTGAACTCGTCGACGCAGGCGCCGAGCAGGTGGGAGACGCGCAGGCCCTTCTGCTTGTGGTCGAGGAAGTCCTTGATCGCGGTCTTCTTGGCGCGGTCGACGATGTTCTGGATCATGGCGCCGCTGTTGAAGTCGCGGAAGTACATGACCTCCTTGTCCCCGTTGGCGTACGTCACCTCCAGGAACCGGTTCTCGTCGATCTCGCTGTACATCCGCTCGACCGTGGCCTGGATCATCGCGCCGACCGTGGCCTCGCGGTCCCCGCCGTGCTCGGCGAGGTCCTCGCTGTGCAGCGGCAGCTCCGGCGTGACGTACTTGCTGAAGATGTCCTTCGCCGCCTCGGCGTCCGGGCGCTCGATCTTGATCTTCACGTCCAGCCGGCCCGGCCGCAGGATCGCCGGGTCGATCATGTCCTCGCGGTTCGAGGCGCCGATGACGATGACGTTCTCCAGGCCCTCGACGCCGTCGATCTCGCTGAGCAGCTGCGGGACGATGGTGTTCTCCACGTCCGAGCTGATCCCGCTGCCCCGGGTCCGGAACAGCGAGTCCATCTCGTCGAAGAACACGATGACCGGCGCGCCCTCGCTGGCCTTCTCCCGCGCCCGCTGGAAGACCAGGCGGATGTGCCGCTCGGTCTCGCCGACGTACTTGTTCAGCAGCTCCGGACCCTTGATGTTGAGGAAGTAGCTCTTCACGTTGTCCGAGCCGGTCACTTCCATGACCTTCTTGGCCAGCGAGTTCGCCACCGCCTTGGCGATCAGGGTCTTGCCGCAGCCGGGCGGGCCGTACAGCAGCACGCCCTTGGGGGGCCGCAGCTGGTGCTCCTTGAACAGGTCAGGGTGCAGATACGGCAGCTCGACGGCGTCGCGGATCAGTTCGATCTGCCCGTCCAGGCCGCCGATCTCCTCGTAGGAGATGTCCGGCACCTCCTCCAGCACGAGGTCCTCGACCTCGGACTTGGGGATGCGCTCGTACACGTAGCCGCTGCGCGGCTCCATCAGCAGCGCGTCGCCGGGACGCAGCTTCACGTCCAGCAGCGGCTCGGCCAGCCGGACCACGTGCTCCTCGTCGGTGCGCCCGGTGACCAGGGCCCGGGTGCCGTCCTCGAGGATCTCCTTCAGGCTGACGATCTCGCCGACGCTCTCGAAGCCGAAGGCCGCGACGATGTTCAGCGCCTCGTTCAGCATCACCTCCTGGCCCGGGCGCAGGGTGTCCGGGTCGATGGAGGGGCTGACCGACACCCGCATCTTGCGGCCGCCGGTGAAGATGTCGGCGTTGCCGTCCCCGGCGTCCTCCAGGAACACGCCGAAGCCGCTCGGCGGCTGCGCGAGCCGGTCGATCTCCTCCTTCAGCGCCACGATCTGGTCGCGCGCTTCGCGCAGCGTCGCCACCAGGCGCTCGTTCTGGCTCGTGAGCCCGGCCACGGTGGCCTGCAGCTCGTTGATGCGCTCCTCCACGGCCCGTCCGCCCCGCGGGGCGTCCGCCGTGTCCCGGAGTCTGCGCCGAAGGACGGCGATCTCCTGCTCCAGGTACGTGACCTGGGCAGCGAGGTCCTCCGAACCCCGCGCCGAGCGCCCACTGCCCTCGCGGATGTCGTCGTCGTGTGCTGGCACGGTCCTCACCTCCCGCCGGAAGCTGCGATCATCAAGAACTTCCTTGCTGCCTTCCTGCGCCGCGGAGGCGTTCTTGAAACCGCTGAATGTTGTGCACTTGCCGCCGAGGCCGGACGCGCCGCACCGCGCGGATCCGGAACCCGGGTGTCGGTCGTAGGAACAACAAGGCTTGTCGTCATCACGATTCCCCCTCACTCGGCTGGTTATGTGGAAGCCGGTCCGGAGCTATGGCCCGATCCTTGCACCCCGCCGTCAGTGGATCAACGGATAACTCCCGCTGAAGGTTCTCCTTGAGGAGAAAACAGTGCGTAGCTCGATGAGGGGTGGAGGTCGGGCGACGGGTGGGCTTGATAGCGTCTTGAATCATGACCGCCACTACCGACACGGATGCACTGGAAGTCTGGATCGACCACGACCTCTGCACCGGGGACGGCATCTGCGCCCAGTACGCACCAGACGTCTTCGAACTCGACATCGACGGTGTGGCCTATGTCAAGGACCATCCGGGAGGCGAACTGCTGACGGGCGCCGAAGCGCGCGTCCCCGTGCCCTCTGACCTGGTGTTGGCCGTCATCGACTCGGCCAAGGAGTGCCCGGGAGAGTGCATCCGCGTCCGGCGTGTCGCGGACCAGGTGGAGATCGCCGGACCCGGCACGAACGAACAGTAAAAAAGTGGTAAGAAAGCCCGGCGGACCCGCCGCTTCCGACGGCGGGTGACCGGTTCCGCCCCAGCCCGGCACCAGTCCCCGCCGTCGCGCGTCCCCGTTTCCCTACGCCCGAGTCCGTGACGCGCCCGCTGTCGCACAGCGCGTCACGGCTAAGGGACGTTCCAGGACCCACCCAGGTTCCAGATCAAGCACCGGTAATTCGGACCGGGCTCCCGCCCAGGTCATAGGCCCGTGCCAGCTCCGGCAGCAGGCGCCGGGGCCCACCCACCGGGTGCAGCAGCTCCGGCGCGCCGGTGTGGATCGGCACCACGGTCCGCGGCGCCACCCGGTGCACCAGGGTGTGCAGGTCGTCGGAGGTGGCGTGGCCGAACGACCCGATGCGGCGCAGCGGGATGCCCAGGACCTCCAGCCACTCCACGAACAGGTCCCAGCGCGACTCGAACGGCCCGAGCGGCTCGCCGTTGGCGTGCAGCCACACCGTGCCGGGCCCGACCGGCAGGTCGGCCAGGTCCGGGATGCCCCGCAGGTCGCGCAGGTCCGGCTGGTAGACGAAACCGCCGGGATCGTCCTTGATCCCCTCCAGCCCCGGCTCGGCGTGGCCGACGGCGTCCTCGACGCCCAGCTCCCGCAGGAACCGGGCCACGGCGTCGCCCCAGACGATGCGGCGGCCGGCCGCCGCCGCCACGTCGAGGAACTCGCGCACCCGCTCCAGGTCGCGCGGGTACATCGCGAGCAGCACCAGGTCCCCGCGGGCCGCCTCGAGCGCTTCAGCGAAGTCGCGGACGACGTCGTCCTCCGTGCGCACCGGCCCCGGGAACACCGGCAGCCCCAGGGCCGTGCCCTCGGTGACGAACATCTCACAGCCCGCGGCCCGCTCGGCCAGCCGCCAGGCCCGCTCCGGCGCCCGGCCGTGGAACCGGATGTCGCCGGTGAACGCCAGCACCCCGTCCGAGGTCGTGACCAGGTAGCCGCTGGCCCCCGGCACGTCGTGGTCGACGGTCACCCGCTCGACGGTCAGCGGTCCGAAGGCCAGCGGCGTCTCGTCGGCCAGCGGCCGCCAGTCCGGCTCTCCGCCGGGCAGGCCGTCCCCGGCGGCCGCCAGCGCCTCCATGACCGCGATGGTCTCCGGGGAGGCGTGGACGGCCGTGCCCGGCCGCAGCGTGCCCACCAGGCCGCAGTGGTCGATGTGGGCGTGGCTGACGAACACCGCGGTCCGCGGCCCCTGCTCCCCAAGCCCGTCGCCGGGGTCGAGCATCGCCGGGTCGTACACGCCGGGCAGCCGCGGGGCCGCGCCGACCCGCAGCCGGTCGGCGAGGTAGCGCTGCGGACGGGGGACGACCGGCGGCCGGAACAGATCGCTGCCGCGCGGGATGTCGAGGCCGAAATCGAGCAGGACGCGGTGGTCGCCCTCGGTGATCAGGACCTTGCTGGAGCCGATGACGCCGACCCCGCCCCAGAACTCGACGGTGGTTGCCATGTATATACGTGTTCTCTTCCTATGAAATGACGGTGCGCACTAGGAACCGACCGTGCGCACCCACGCGAAGATCCCGGGCAGGACGTCCTCGACCGCCTCGGCGGTCACCGTCGCGGGCCCGTCCGCGCGCCCGAACCGGTCGATGTAGCCGGCGCGCGCGCCGACCGCCATCGCGGGCTCGATCTCGTTGAAGTAGTGGTCGCCGAGCGAGAACAGCTCGCCGGGCGGCCGGGCCGCCACCTGCCAGGAGATCCAGCGCCGCAGCCCGTCGGGCTTGTTGGAGCCGGGGCGCACCTCGTCGAACAGGCCGGTGACCCCGAGCCGGTCCAGCAGCGGCGCCAGGCCCTCGGCCGGACTGTTGGTGGCCAGCACGATCCGCACCGGCCCCCGCAGCTCCTCGAAGGCCTCGACGAGCGCCGGGATCGCGGTGACGGCGCACTCCGCGGTCAGCATGAACTTCCGGCTGGCCAGGAAAGCCGTCTCCAGCGCCGCACCGTCGACACCGTGCAGCGCCCCCAGGCCGGCCGCGGCGCCCCAGGCGTCGACCGAGCTGCTCAGCACGGCCGCCTCGGTCTCGTCGGCGGCCCCCGCGGCGGCCGCCACGCCCTCGGCGAGGTAGGCCTCGAACCGGTCCAGCATCCGGGCGCGGGCCGCCGCCGGCAGGGTCGCGGCGGCGTGCTCGGCGTAGAACCGGACCGGCGCGTCGTCGCGGTAGACGGTCCCGTCGAAGTCCACCACCAGCAGCGGCTTGCAGGGGGGAAAGGTCTGCTCAGCCACGCACACCCCCGGCGGCCGACAGCGCGCCCCGGATGAACTGCCGCTGGAGCAGCAGGAAGAACACCATGACCGGCAGCGTGGTGAAGGTGACCGCGGCGGCCAGGCCCGGGAAGTCCGTGCCCTCGGCGTTCGCGAAGGTGGACAGCCCCACCTCGATCGGCTGCACGGTGTCGCCGGACTCCATGTTGGTGTTCGTCATGATCACCGGCCACAGGAACGAGTTCCAGGAGCCCAGGAAGACGTTGATGGCGATGATGACCAGCGCCGGACGCACCATCGGGATGCCGATCGAGCGCAGGAACCGCAGCCGCGAGGCTCCGTCCAGCGCCGCGGCGTCCAGGATCTCCGCGGGCATGGTCAGGAAGAACTGGCGGACCAGGAAGATCCCGAACACGCTGGCGCCCCACGGGATGATCTGGATCCAGTAGGTGTTCAGCAAGTGCAGGTCGTTGGCCAGCACATAGTCCGGGATGATCAGAACCGTGCCGGGCATCATCAGCACCGAGAGCACGACCAGCGTCAGGAGCTTGCGACCCGGGAAGCGCAGCACGCCGAAGGCGAAACCGGCCAGCAGCGAGGTGATCAGGCAGAGCACGACCGTGCACGAGGCGATCAAAACCGTGTTGCCGAACAGGCGCAGCCACGGGGCCGAGTGCCACGCGCGGGACCAGTTCGACCAGTCCCAGTGCGGGACCAGCACCGGCGGGAAGTTGCTGAACTCGCCGGGGTGCCCCAGGGAGATGACGACCGTCCAGTAGAACGGGAAGACGAACGCGACACCTATGAGGACGGCCAGCGCGCGCCGGGCGTAACGCCCGGCGCGGCTGGCGCCCGCCATGCCGCGGGAGGCGGAGGGCTTGCTCACCCCCGCGTCACCCCTGCGCCTTCGCGGCCGCGCACGCGGACTGCGCGGTGTTCAGCGCGTCGGCGGGCTGCTTGCCGTTCTCCAGCGCCTCCTGGATCGCGGTGGCCTCGTAGCCCTGGCACTTGAAGATCCACGAGAAGCCGGGCAGCGCGAACGCGGTGTCCAGCTCGGAGACGGCGGCGGTCTCGTACGGGTTCTTCGCGATGAAGTCCTTCAGCGCCGGCTGGTCCAGCGCCTGGCCGGTCACCGGCAGGTAGCCGGAGGTGGCGGCCCAGCCGGCCTGCTCCTCGGGGCTGGTGATGAACTTCAGGAACGCCCAGGCGGCGGCCTTCTGCTCGGCGCTGGCCGACTTGAAGACCACGATGTTGGTGCCGGTGAGCTCGTTGGCGGCGCCGGCCGGACCGGAGGGCAGGGCGGTGATGCCCAGCTTGAACTTGCCGCCGACGGTCTTGTTCTCGAAGCCGTAGCCGGCCGCCGAGGAGATGTCGAACATGCCCTTCTGGGCGCCCAGGGCGGTCTCGCCGGGGTAGTTCTTGCCGGTGGCCAGCGCGTTGGCGTCCTTCAGGTCCTTCATGTACTGCAGGGCCTTGACCACCCCGGCGTCGCTGAGGTGCGGGGTGCCGTCCTTGTCGTACAGCGTCGCGCCGTTGGCCTTGGCGAGGATCTCGAACCACTGGGTGCCGAAGGCGGCGGCGGTGGCCGAGCCCGGGTCGATGGTGGAGCCGGTGACGCCGTCCTTGGAGACCGCCTTCATGACGCCGGCGTAGTCGTCCCAGGTCTTGGGCTCGCTCTGGCCGTCCTTGGCCATCAGGTCGGCGTTGTAGAACAGGATCAGCACGCTCTTGTTGAACGGCCACATCCAGGTCTTGCCGTCCGGCAGCTTCATGTCCTCCTGGATGCCCTTGTAGAACGTGGACATCGAGGCCGGCGTGTCGGTGCCGGCCAGCTCGCTGATCGGGGTCAGCACCCCGGAGCCCTGGAAGTAGGAGGCCCAGCTCTCGTACGCCTGGCCGATGGTCGGGGCGTTCCCGGCCTGCACCTCGGCCTTCTCCTTGGTGTACATCGTGGCGTAGTCCGGCTCGCCCTGGAGCTTGACCGTGATGTTCGGGTACTTCGCCTGGAAGTCCGCGACCAGCTTGTCCATCGCCGGCTTCAGGGTGCCGATCGTCATCGCCTCCTCGAAGGTGATGGTGACCGGGCCGGTGGGGACGGCGAGCTCGGTGCCGGAGCCGCTGGTCTTGCCGCCGGCGGCCGCACCGCCATTGGACGTGTCGGACTTCGGCGTCGAGGTGCCGCCGCCGGCGCAGGCCGTCGCGGTCAGGGCGAGGGCGGCCAGGCCCGCGGCTGCGGAGATGCGCTTACGCATGGTTTTTCGGGTCTCCCGGTGTGGAGGTGGGTGGTGGGGATCAGACGAGAGCGTGGGACTCGCCCGTGGCGGTGCGCCGGCGGACGAGGGTGAAGAAGACGGTGATGGCGAACAGGACCACGGCCAGCGCCGCGCCGTAACCGGTGTCGCTGAAGACGAAGGCTTCTTCGTAGACCAGATAGCTCAGGGTGGTGGTGGCGTAGGCCGGACCGCCGGCGGCCAGCTGGTAGAACTGCGTGAACGCCTGCAGGCTGGTGATCGCGGTGATCGCGACGACGAACACCGTGACCGGCTTGAGCTGGTGCCAGGTCACGTGCCAGAACTCCTGCCAGGCCGAGCAGCCGTCGACCCGGGCCGCCTCGGACAGCTCGTCCGACAGCATGGCCAGGCCGCCGAGGAACACCACGGTGGTGAAGCCGACTTCGTGCCACAGGCTGTAGATCACGACCGCGGGCATCGCCGAGGACGAGGACTGAAGCCACTGCGACGTCGGCAGATGCAGGCTGTGCAGGACCCAGTCAGCCAGACCGAACTTGTAGTTGAAGATCCAGGTCCAGATCATCGAGGTCGCGATCACCGGGGTGGCGTGCGGCAGGAACACCGCCACCCGGGTGCCGTTCAGGAGGGCGCCGCCACGCTGGAGCAACAGGGCCAGCGCCAGCGAGATCGCCGTCCCGCCGAGCACCATGGCACCGGTGAAGTACAGCGAGTGCCACAGGCTGCTGAGGAAGGACGGCTGCGTCGACTCCCACAGCCGCCGGTAGTTGCCCAGGCCCTTGAACTTCGACAGCGCCGGGTTCAGCGCGTTCCACTTCCACAGCGAGACGTAGAACGTGTACCCGGTCGGGACGATCACGAAGGCCAGGAAGACCAGCACCGCCGGGGCTGAGTAGGCCCAGCCCCAGCGGGTGGCGCGGAAGTCACGGGCCGCACCGCGCCGCGCAGGGCGGGTCGGCGCGGCGGCGGCCGGCGAGGCCTGGGTCGCGGTGGTCACGAGGTGAAACTGTCGCGGGCGTTGATGACACTCCGGCGACGTTTCGGTGAACAGTCAGCTACAAGGCTTCTTATATTCGTGATCTTGTGATGTCCTGGAATGTTGGCCAGTCCCTAACCCAGCCGGACCGGTCCAACTCCGCCCTGCCCCGCGGCCACACCCGCGTGCGCGGGCGGCCCGCGCCGGGCGCGACCGGTCCGACTACGGGAGCACCCGGCGCGCGACGCTCGACGTCACGGTGCCGTCCTCGTTGAACTCCGGGTCCGGCATCGTGCCGTCGGCGGGCGTGGCGCCCTCGGCGAGATAGTCCGCCGCGTAGGCACCCTTGGACGGCCGACGGCGTCGCACAGGCGGGGTGACGCCGTCGGCCAGCCGCCGCGCGGTCACCAGGAAGCCGGTGTGGCCGATCATCCGGTGGTCCGGTCGCACGGCCAGACCCTCGACGTGCCAGCCGCGCACCATCGACTCCCAGGGCTGCGGCTCGGTGAACGCGCCGTGCGACCGCAGCGTCTCCACGGTGCGCGACAGCTGAGTGGTGGTGGCGACATAGCAGCAGATCACACCGCCGGGCACCAGCGCCTTGGCGACCGCGTCCACGCAGTCCCACGGCGCCAGCATGTCCAGCACGACACGGTCGACCTCCTCGTCGGCGAGCTTCTCGGCCAGGTCGCCGATGGTCAGCCGCCACGCCGGGTGCTCCGCGCCGAAGAAGGACCGGACGTTCTTCGCGGCGATCTCCGCGAACTCCTCCCGGCGCTCGTAGGAGTGCACCATGCCGCTGTCCCCGACCGCCCGCAGCAGCGAGCAGGTCAGGGCGCCGGAGCCGACCCCGGCCTCGACCACGCGCGCGCCGGGGAAGATGTCGGCCATCTGCACGATCTGCCCGGCGTCCTTCGGGTACACCACCGCGGCGCCGCGCGGCATCGACAGCACGAAGTCCGACAGCAGCGGCCGCAGCGCCAGGTACTCGTTGCCGCCGGAGGTCTTGACCACCACGCCCTCCGGCGAGCCGATCAGCTCGTCGTGGTCGAAGGCGCCCTTGTGCGTGTGGTACTGCTTGCCGGCCTGCAGGGTGATGGTGCTCATCCGGCCCTTGGCGTCGGTGAGCTGAACCTGGTCTCCGGCCTTGAACAGGCCGCGGCGGTGTTCGGCGCCGGTCGGAACGGTGGAGGTGGGCGTGCTGTCCATCCCTCCAGCCTACCGGCGCGGGGATGACCGCCCGACCGCCGCCGGACGGCCTGGAAAGGGCCCGGGGACGGGCTGGGAGAGGCCTGGCTAGCGCTGGGGCGCCATCCGCCGCGGCGCCGGCGGCGGGCCGGGCGGCCGGCCCAGGAACGCGGCCTGCACGTCCGAGGCGGCCAGCACCCCGACGATGCTCCCGTCCGGCTCCACCACCAGGTACTCCGGCGCCGGGTTCGCGCGCAGCACGTCCAGCAGCGCCTCGCCGGTCAGCTCGGCGGCCACCATGAGCCCGGCCTCCAGCGGCCGCGCCACGTCCCCGGCCTCCACCCACGGCCGGCGCTGCTCGGGGGTGGCGATCACCTGCGCCTCGTTCATCAGCCCGGTCGGGCGCCCGGTGCCGTCCACCAGCACGATGCCGCGGGCGTCCACCTCGTGCGCCCGACGCAGCGCCTCGGCCAGCGGCACCCGCGCCTCGACGCTGATCGCGCGGCGGGTCATGGCGCGCGCCGACAGCCCCGGGATGCGCTGCCGCAGCTTGGCCACCACCAGCGCCTGGGAGGCGCCGAACCAGATGAACATCGCCATGAACACCGCCAGGCCCAGCCCGAACGGGTCGATGGTCCCGTCGCGGACGTAGACCAGGTTCATGACGACGAAGACGGCCAGCGCCAGCCCGCGGCCGGCCCAGGCCGCGGCCGTGGTCCCGGTCATCGCCTTGCCGGTCATCTTCCACACCGTGGCGCGCAGCATCTGGCCGCCGTCCAGCGGCAGCCCGGGCAGCAGGTTGAACAGCGCGACCAGCAGGTTCGAGGCCCAGAAGCCGAAGACCAGGGTGGCGGCGACCTTCTGCCCCAGGCCCACGGTGTCGCCGTGCGGGATGAGCTGGTACACGCCGAAGCCCAGGGCGGCCAGGACTCCGGAGGTCAGCGGCCCGACGAAGGCGATCCAGAAGGCCTTGCCGGGGGCGTCGGACTCCTTCTCGATCTCCGACACGCCGCCCAGGAAGTGGATGACGATCCGCCGCACCGGCAGGCCCAGCCGCTTGGCCAGCGCGGAGTGCGCGAGCTCGTGGACCACGACGGAGGCGTAGAGGAAGACGGCGTAGGCCAGGGACATGACGTAGCGCCAGGCGCCCAGCTCGTTGCCGAAGTCGTTGGCCGGGTCGGACGTGTCTCCGTGCTGCGGCGCGAGCAGGACGGTGATGAAGGCGGCGATGACGAACCAGGACGGGGAGACGTAGATCGGGATGCCGAACGGACGGCCCAGGCGGATCCCGGGCCCGGGGGCTACCGGTGGCTCGCTCTTCGTGTTTTCGGGCAGCCGCGCGCCGTCGTTCTGCTTGCCCTCTTCGTCCGCCACACCATCGACTCTATGCGTAGCCCAAGTAAGTAGACCACTCACCGCGCGGTAGGTTCTTCTCACACCGGCGACACACCGCTCGACCGAAGTGTCGGCACCGGGGCGTAAGGTCGTGCCCCATGGACGCGACGGACGCCGCTCTTGAGACCCCTGTGTCGACGAACCCTGTGACGCTGCCGATGGCGCTTTCGCCGTCCCGCGCCTCGGATTTCATGACCTGCCCGCTGCTGTTCCGCTTCCGCGTCATCGACAAGCTGCCGGAGCGCAAGAGCGCGGCCGCGACCCGCGGCACGCTGGTCCACGCCGTCTTGGAACGCCTCTTCGACCTGCCCACCGGCGACCGCACGCCGACCTCCGCGTCGCAGATGCTCTCGCCGGAGTGGGAGCGCATGGTCGCCGGCGACCCGGAGCTGAAGGCGCTCGCCGAGGAGGCCGGCGGCGACGACGCGTGGCTGGCCGGCGCGGTGGAACTGCTCGAACGCTACTTCCGCCTGGAGGACCCGAACCGGCTGGAGCCCGCCGAGCGTGAGCTGTTCGTGCACACCCGCATCGGCGACGGCCTGCTGCTGCGCGGCTTCGTCGACCGCCTGGACGTGGCCCCGGACGGCGCGCTGCGGGTGGTCGACTACAAGACGGGACGCGCACCGGGGCCGGCGTTCGAGGGCAAGGCCCTGTTCCAGATGAAGTTCTACGCGCTGGTGCTGTGGAAGACCCGCGGGGTGGTCCCCCGGCGCCTTCAGCTGATGTACCTGGGCGGCGACAGCCAGATCGTCACCTACGACCCCGACGAGCAGGACCTGCGCGCCACCGAGCGCAAGGTCGCCGCGCTGTGGACCGCGATCCGCGCGGCCGCCGAGCGGGGCGAGTGGCGGGCGAACCCGTCCCGGCTGTGCGACTGGTGCGATCACAAGGCGCTGTGCCCCGAGTACGGCGGCACACCCCCGATCCTGCCGCGGGTCGAGGTGATCGAGGCTGCTGACACGGTGCCGCGCCCGAAGGGGGCGGGGGCCGCTGCGGAGGTGGCCGCGGTGGGCACCGCGGAAGTCAGCGAGCCCGTCGAGGCCTGAAGGACCCGCTGGCCACGGAGGGCGAGCATTCCGCACCCCACGGCGAGCGGGAGCTCGACGGCCGCGGCCAGACCCAGAGCCCGGCCGAACGCCGGGCCGCGGACGTCACAACGACGAACCAGGCGTCGACCGCGAGCATCGCCGCCAGGACGGCGGCCACCAGCGGCAGGCACGCGTCCCGCCGGGCAGACCAGCCCGGACGCGATGGCCGAACTCGCCGTCGTGGGCAACCTGCTCGGCGACGCGCCGCTGGCAGCGTTACGACGGATGGCCCAGGCGAACCGCTCGACGGAAAGCTTCCGGCGCCGAGCCGCCGAGCCGCCGAGCCGCCGAGCCGTCGAGCCGTCGAGCCGTCGAGCCGTCGAGCCGTCGAGCCGTCGAGCCGTCGAGCATCAGCCCTCTACGGCACCAAGTCCACCCCGCCGACCGTCCCCGGCCGGCACCTCCGCAGCCGCCCCACCGCCAGCCGCGCGCCCCGCAGCGCGCCATGCCGCCGCAGCGACTCGGCCGCGTACGCCGAGCACGTCGGCGTGTACCGGCAGCCCCCATAACCCGGCCGCCGCGCGCTGAGCCGCAGCTGGTAGTACCGCACGCCTCGGTGTAGCGCCGCCGCCATCGGCGAACGCGGCGCCCACGCCTCGCTCCTGAGCCGCCGACCCGTCGCACCGGTCCCCGTCACAGCCGCTGCCAGGCCGCCCATCGCACCGATCAGCGTCATGAAACTCGCCAGCAGACACGGGTCGAATTCCCCGAGGCAGCCGAAGTCGCCGCAGCCGTCACAGCCGAGTGCCCAGTCCGGCCCGCAGTACAGCGGCGTGTCGCAGCAGTCTTCGCCGCGCCGCCTCCGCTGCCTCCGTCTCCGTCGGCCCTCTTGATCCCCCTGGTCTTGCCCCGGCACATTCCCGGTACCGAAGTCCTCGCCCACGAAAGCTCCCCCCTCAGGTCCCCGCGACGCACAGCCTCCGGGGGCCAGTTATCTGATATCCCCGGTCTCGTCGAACAGGCGGCGCAGGAACGCCAGGTTCACGCGTCGGAGCGAGTCCACGATAGTCACCCGTTCGCGCGGTTCCACCTCGGCCACGTGCGGGACGGCGACCACGCGGCAGCCGGCCGCGTGGCCGGCCGCGGTGCCGGTGGGTGAGTCCTCCAGGACGACGCAGGCGGCCGGGTCGACGCCCAGCAGCTGCGCCGCCTTCAGGTACGGGTCCGGGTTGGGCTTGCCGCGCGCGACGTCGTCGCCGGAGACCGTGAAGCGGAAGTGGTCGGCGCCGATGGCCGGGAGACAGGCGTCGACGATGCGGCGGGAGGAGGCGGAGACCAGGGCGAGGGGGATGCCGGCGGATTCGAGGGCGACCAGGAGCTCCTTGGCCCCGGGCATCATGGGGACGCCGTCACGGAGGCGCTCGATCATGGCGAGTTCGATGCCGTTCTCGAACTCGGCGGCGGCGACCGGGTGGCCGGTGATCTCCAGCAGGTAGGCGGTGGAGACCTCAAGGGGCTTACCCAGGACGTGCGGGTAGTGTTCCTCGCCCAGGGTGTGGCCATAGCCGGCGAGCATGTCCACCTCGGCCTGGAACCAAGTGGGTTCGGAGTCGATGAGCAGGCCGTCCATGTCGAACAGGACGGCGGCCGGGGGCACAGGCTGGGTCATGGCGATCAAGATACCAATCGGCGAATGACTGCCATCGACGATGGCGCGGGCCGCTATGCGCCGAACCCGAGAAAGACCGGCGCGGCGCGACTAATCTTGGGACTTGTGACCACCACCGACGCCTCCCATCGCGCCGGCCGCACCCGCGGCGAGGATCGCGAATGGCTCAGCACCGCCGTCGACCTCGCCTGGCGCTGCCCGCCGTCCCCGTCCGCGTTCAACGTCGGCGCCGTCATCGTCGACGCCGATGACCGCGAGCTGGCCCGCGGCTGGTCCCGGGACACCGATGAGACCGTCCACGCCGAGGAGTCGGCGCTGCTCAGGCTGGGCCCGGACCACCCGCGCCTGCCCGGCGCGACGATCTACTCCTCGCTCGAGCCGTGCTCCGTGCGCCGCTCCCGCCCCGCCAGCTGCACCCAGCTGATCATCGCCTCCGGCATCCGGCGGGTGGTCTTCGCCTGGCGCGAGCCGTCGCTCCTGGTCGAGGACTGCCAGGGCGTCGAGCAGCTGGAGGCGGCCGGTATCGAGGTGATCGAGTTCCCGGAGTTCGCGGCGCAGGTCCAGGCCGCCAACGCCCACCTGCTGCGCGAGCAGTAGATCGAGGTAGCACCTACCCCCAGGGCGGCTACGCCCCCGCGCCGCCGCCCTTCTTCCGCACCGACCGCCGCACCGCCGCCCGCACCGCCCGCCGGGTGGCCGGCCCGAGCTCGTCCAGGTACTCGATCAGAGCCCCGAGCTGGTCCATCGCGCGGAACGCCGCCTCGTCCCCGTCCGGGTCCACGACGGCCATCAGCTCCATCCCCATGAACGACGCCGACACCGCGCGCGCCAGCCCCGGCACGTCCGCCACCTCGCCCAGCGGCGAGTCGGCCAGCACCCGGATCAGGACCTGCTCGATCTCCACGACCCACAACTGCACCGCTTCGCGGGTGGCCGCCGCGAACACCGGGTTGGTCTGCGCCCCGGCCAGCATCTGCCCCAGGACGGCGACGTTCCCCTCCGCCCGCTCCTGCGCGTGCAGCGCCCGGCCCACGCCCTGCAGCTCCCGCAGCGACCGGACCCCCTCAAGCCGCTCGCGGTACTCCTCCACCTGCTTCCGGGTCGACCACAGCGAGGCCGCGACGAGCAGTTCGTCGACGCTCCCGAAGTGGTAGAACACCAGCGCCTGGTTCACCCCGGCCGCGGCGGCGATGTTGCGGGCCGACACCCCGGCGATGCCCTGGGCCCGCAGGGCGTCGATCGTGCCCTGCAGGAGACGGGTCCGGGTGTCGGTGCTCATGAGGCGACCGTACCGGATCGCGCTTGTCGGTCCGTCTTAGGAAGATGAGGACATGACGCCCGACATGACGCCTGATGAGGAGCACGCCGCGCTGGAGCGCCTGCGCGCCGTCTGCATGACGTTCCCCGAGGTCGAGGAGCGCCTCAGCCACGGCGAGCCGACCTGGTTCGTCCGCGGCAGGCGGACCTTCGTCATGTTCTGCGACCACCACCACGGCGAGCGCCTGGGCTTCTGGTGCCCGGCCGCCGAGGGGGTCCAGGAGCTCCGCATCGAGGAGGATCCGGACACCTTCTACCGCCCGCCCTACGTCGGCGTCCGCGGCTGGCTCGGAGTCAACCTCGACAACGCCCCGGACTGGGACGACGTCGAGGAGATCGTCCGCGCCGCCTACCTGAAGGTCGCGCCGAAGACGCTGGCGGCCCGCCTTGCCTGAGCTCCGCGTCCACGCCGACGTCGCCGTGCCGGCCGAGCGCGCCTGGGCCGCGATCGCCGACTGGGAATCGCAGGGCGCGTGGATGATCGCGACCCGGGTGAGCGGTGCGGCGGAGGCCGTCGGCGGGCGCCTGGAGGGCTGGACCGGCCTCGGGCCGATCGGCTTCCTGGACACGATGACGGTCACCGAGTGGGATCCGCCGCACCGCTGCGTGGTCCTGCACACCGGCCGCGTCGTCCGCGGCACCGGCGGCTTCGAGGTGGCGCCGAACGGCGAGAACCGGTGCCGGATCACCTGGTGGGAGCGCGTCGACCTGCCCCTCGGCGCCGTCGGACGCGCGGGATGGCTGGTGGCCGGGCCGCTGACCCGCCTGTTCTTCGCCGCGTCGCTCCGCCGGCTGAAGAAGATCCTGGAGGGTGCTTGATCAGTCCAGCATCCCGGCCAGTTCTTCGACGGTCCGCGCCGCCGCGTTCCGCAGCCCGGCCACCGACGGCCCCTCGCGCAGGATCTCCCGGCTGCTCGACGGCACCACGTTCCGCGCCCCGGCCCCGAAGATCCGCCGCACGTCGGCCGCCGTCGCGCCCTGCGCGCCGATGCCCGGGACCAGGTAGGGACCGTTGAGCCGCCCCAGGTCGAAGTCCGGGGTCGCGACGGTGCCGCCGACCACGACCCCGATCGGGCCCATCGGCGAAGCCCCGGCGTTCCGCTCGGCGGCGGCCATGACCATCTCCTCCGCCACGCTGCGCCCCGACGCCCCGACCGCGCTCTGGACCTGCGCGCCTTCGGGGTTCGAGGTCAGTCCGAGCACGAAGACGCCGGCGCCGTTCTTCTCCGCCAGCGCGTACAGCGGCTCCAGCGAGCCGAAGCCGAGGTAGGGGCTCGCCGTCAGGGCGTCGGAGAACAACGGCGAGGCCGGGTCGAGGTAGGCGTCCGCGTACGCCGCCACCGTCGAGCCGATGTCGCCGCGCTTGGCGTCCATGATCACCACGGCGCCGGCCGACCGCGCGTCGGCGACGACCCGCTCCAGCACCGCGATCCCCCGGCTGCCGAAGCGCTCGAAGAACGCGGACTGCGGCTTCAGCACCGCCACCCGGTCGGCGAGCGCCTCGACCACCGTGTACGAGAACTGCTCCAGGCCCGCGACGTCGTCATCGAGGCCCCACTGCGCCAGCAGCGAGGCGTGCGGGTCGATGCCCGCGCACAAGGGGCCGCGGGTGTCGAGAGCCGTTCGCAGGCGTGCACCGAAGGTCTCCATGGCAAGGCTCCTCACTAAGTTCTCGATGTACCTCGACTCCGATGTACCTCGATTTTTTATGTACCTCGATTCCGATGTATTTCGGCTTCGATGTACCTCGGCCGCGGTATACATCGGTCTCGATTCAGGTTCTAGGGAACCCGGGCCGCCTCCACGGCGTCCCGCAGGTTCGTGTAGCCGCCGGCCCGCACCTTCTCGGCGATGCCGCGGTTGATCCGCGCCGCCCACGCCGGCCCCTCGTAGATGAACCCCGTGTAGCCCTGCACCAGGTCGGCCCCGGCGACCAGGCGCTGCCAGGCGTCGGCGACGGTCTCGACGCCGCCGACCGAGATCAGGGCCAGGCGGCCGTCGGTGCGCTCGCGCAGCCGCTTCAGGACCTCCAGCGAGCGGGCCTTCAGCGGTGCGCCGGACAGCCCGCCGCCGCCGGCCGCCTCGACCTTCGCCGCGGAGGACTTCAGCCCGCCGCGGCCGATCGTGGTGTTGGTCGCGATGATCCCGTCCAGGCCCAGGTCCAGCGCCAGGTCGGCGACCGCGTCGACGTCGGCGTCGGCGAGGTCCGGCGCGATCTTGACCAGCAGCGGCACGTGCCGGCCCGGGACGGCCGCGTCGGCCGCCGACCGGACCGCCGTCAGCAGCGGCCGCAGCACCTCCACGGCCTGCAGGTTCCGCAGGCCCGGCGTGTTCGGCGAGGATACGTTCACGACCAGGTAGTCCGCGTAGGGCGCCAGCAGCCTCGTCGAGGCGACGTAGTCGGTGGCGGCCTCGGACTCCGGCACCGTCTTCGTCTTGCCGATGTTGACGCCGACCACCGGCGGCACCTTGTCCCAGCGCTCGGGCTTGGCCACCCGCCGCTTGAGCCGCCGCGCGGCCTCCTCGGCGCCGACGTTGTTGAAGCCCATGCGGTTGACGACCGCGCGGTCGGCGATCAGCCGGGCCAGGCGCGGCCGCTCGTTGCCGGGCTGGGCCCGCCCGGTGACGGTGCCGATCTCCACCGAGCCGAACCCGAGGGCGGCCAGGGCGTCGATGCCCTCGGCGTTCTTGTCGAAGCCGGCGGCCAGGCCGAACGGCGCCGGGAACTCGACCCCGAACACGGTCTGCTTCAGCACCGCGTCCCGGGCCGGGAACGCACGCTCCAGCAGCGCCAGCCCGGTGCCGGCGGGCAGCGCGCCGACGGCCCGGATCGCGCCGAAGCCGAGGCGGTGCGCCCGCTCCGGATCCATCCGGCGGAACACCAGGTTGAACAGCTTCGGGTAGATCCGCACCTCAGGCACCTTTCCTTGGACAGCGGTCGCGGGCGCCCGCCGCCCCGCGCGGGGCGGCGGGCAGAGGCCTCAGCCCTCGGCGCGCGAGGCGTTGATCTTCTCGGCGTACTCCTGCAGCGACCCGATCTCGATCTCGCCGCGCTGGAGCGCCTCGATCCCGTGCACCGCCGCGGCGAAGCCCTGGACCGTGGTGATGCACGGCTTGCCGGCCTGCACCGCCGCGGTCCGGATCTCGTAGCCGTCCAGGCGCGAGCCCACCCCGAACGGGGTGTTCACGATCAGGTCGATGTCGCCGTCGACGATCATCTGCACGATGGTCGGCTCGCCGTCCGGGCCGGTGCCCTGCGACAGCTTGCGCACCGTGGTGGCCGGGATGCCGTTGCGCCGCAGCACGTCGGCGGTGCCGTCGGTGGCCAGGATCTCGAACCCGAGGTCGTGCAGGGCCTTGACCGGGAACACCATGGAGCGCTTGTCGCGGTTGGCGACCGAGACGAAGGCCCGGCCCTTGAGCGGCAGCGAGCCGTAGGCGCCGGCCTGCGACTTGGCGAAGGCCTTGCCGAAGTCGGCGTCGATGCCCATGACCTCGCCGGTGGAGCGCATCTCCGGGCCGAGGATGACGTCCACGCCCTGGCCGTCCCGGGTCCGGAAGCGGGACCACGGCATGACCGCCTCCTTCACCGAGATCGGCGAGTCCGACGGCAGCGTGCCGCCGTCGCCCTCCCGGGGCAGCAGGCCCTCGGCGCGCAGCTGGGCCACGGTGGCGCCCATCCCGATCCGGGCGGCGGCCTTGGCCAGCGGCACCGCGGTGGCCTTGGCCACGAACGGCACCGTGCGCGAGGCGCGCGGGTTGGCCTCCAGCACGTAGAGGATGTCCCCGGCCAGCGCGTACTGGATGTTGATCAGGCCCCGCACGCCGACGCCGCGCGCGATCGCCTCGGTGGAGGCCCGCAGCCGCTTGACGTCGTGCCCGCCCAGGGTGATCGGCGGCAGCGCGCACGCCGAGTCGCCGGAGTGGATGCCGGCCTCCTCGATGTGCTCCATCACGCCGCCGAGGTAGAGCTCCTCGCCGTCGTACAGGGCGTCGACGTCGATCTCGATCGCGTCGTCGAGGAACCGGTCGACCAGCACCGGGTGCTCCGGCGAGATCTCGGTGGCGCGGCCGATGTAGTCCCGCAGCATGGTCTCGTCGTAGACGATCTCCATGCCGCGCCCGCCGAGCACGTAGGACGGCCGCACCAGCACCGGGTAGCCGATCTCGTCGGCGATGGCCTTGGCCTCGGCGAAGGAGAACGCGGTGCCGTGCTTGGGGGCGGGCAGCCCGGCCTCGGCCAGCACCCGCCCGAAGGCGCCGCGGTCCTCGGCCAGGTGGATCGCCTCCGGCGAGGTGCCGACCACCGGCACCCCGGCGTCCTTCAGCGCCTGCGCCAGGCCCAGCGGCGTCTGCCCGCCGAGCTGCACCACGACGCCGGCCACCGGTCCGGCGGCGCGCTCGGCGTCGACGATCTCCAGCACGTCCTCCAGGGTGAGCGGCTCGAAGTAGAGCCGGTCGGAGGTGTCGTAGTCGGTGGAGACGGTCTCCGGGTTGCAGTTGACCATCACGGTCTCGTAGCCGGCGTCCCGCAGCGCGAACGAGGCGTGCACGCAGGAATAGTCGAACTCGATGCCCTGCCCGATCCGGTTCGGCCCGGAGCCCAGGATGATCACCGCGGCCTTGTCGCGCGGCTCGACCTCGGTCTCCTCGTCGTAGGAGGAGTAGTGGTAGGGCGTGCGCGCGGCGAACTCGGCGGCGCAGGTGTCGACCGTCTTGTAGACCGGCCGCACCCCGAGCGAGTGCCGCAGCTCGCGGACCACCGGCTCGGACAGGCTCCGGATCTCGGCGATCTGCTTGTCCGAGAAGCCCGTGCGCTTGACCCGGTGCAGCAGCTCGGGCGAGAGCCGCTCGGCGTCCCGCAGCTCGCACGCGGTCTCGTGGATCAGCAGCACCTGGTCCAGGAACCAGGGATCGATCTTGGTGGCCTCGTGCAGCTCGGAGATGGAGGCGCCGGCGCGGTAGGCCTCGACCAGCAGGTTGATCCGGCCGTCGGTGGGCCGCGCGGCCTCGGCCAGGACGGTGGCCTTGTCGCGGATCGGGCCCACCCAGGTGAACTCCGAGCCCTTGCGCTCCAGCGAGCGCAGCGCCTTCTGCAGCGCCTCGGGGAAGGAGCGGCCGATGGCCATGGCCTCGCCGACCGACTTCATGGTGGTGGTCAGGGTGCTGTCGGCGACCGGGAACTTCTCGAAGGCGAACCGCGGCACCTTCACCACGACGTAGTCCAGCGCCGGCTCGAACGAGGCCGGGGTCTCGCGGGTGATGTCGTTCGGGATCTCGTCCAGGGTGTAGCCGACGGCCAGCCGGGCGGCGATCTTGGCGATCGGGAAGCCGGTGGCCTTGGACGCCAGCGCCGAGGAGCGGGAGACCCGCGGGTTCATCTCGATCACGATGATCCGGCCGTCGGCCGGGTTGACCGCGAACTGGATGTTGCAGCCGCCGGTGTCGACGCCGACCGCGCGGATCACGGCGATGCCGATGTCCCGCAGCCTCTGGTACTCGCGGTCGGTCAGGGTCATGGCCGGCGCGACGGTGATCGAGTCGCCGGTGTGCACGCCCATCGGGTCGAAGTTCTCGATGGAGCAGACCACGACGACGTTGTCGTGCTTGTCGCGCATCAGCTCCAGCTCGTACTCCTTCCAGCCGAGGATGGACTCCTCCAGGAGCACCTCGGTGGTCGGCGACAGGGCCAGGCCGGTGCCGGCGATGCGGCGCAGCTCCTCCTCGTCGTGCGCGAAGCCCGAGCCGGCGCCGCCCATCGTGAACGAGGGCCGGACCACGACCGGGTAGCCGCCGAGCTGCTCGACGCCCGCCAGGCAGTCGTCCATGGAGTGGCAGATCACCGAGCGCGCGGACTCGGCGCCGATCTTGTCGACGATCTGCTTGAACTTCTCGCGGTCCTCGCCGGACTGGATCGCGGCGATGTTCGCGCCGATGAGCTCGACGTTGTACTTGTCGAGCACGCCGTTCTCGGCGAGCGCGACCGCGGTGTTCAGCGCGGTCTGGCCGCCCAGGGTGGGCAGCAGCGCGTCCGGGCGTTCCTTGGCGATGATCTTTTCGACGAACTCCGGGGTGATCGGCTCGACGTAAGTGGCGTCGGCGACCTCCGGGTCGGTCATGATCGTCGCCGGGTTGGAGTTCACCAGGATCACGCGCAGGCCCTCACTGCGCAGCACGCGGCAGGCCTGGGTGCCGGAGTAGTCGAACTCGGCGGCCTGCCCGATGACGATCGGGCCGGAGCCGATGACGAGGACGGACTTCAGGTCTTGGCGCTTCGGCATCTCAGCTCTGGCCCTTCTTCTTGTTCTCGGCCATGAGATCGGCGAATCGGTCGAACAGGTAGGCGGCGTCGTGCGGTCCGGCCGCCGCCTCCGGGTGGTACTGCACGCTGAAGGCCGGGACGTCGAGCGCCTTCAGGCCCTCGACCACGTCGTCGTTCAGGCACACGTGGGAGACCTCGACCCGGCCGAACGGCGTCTCGGAGACCCGGTCCAGCGGGGCGTCCACGGCGAACCCGTGGTTGTGCGCGGTGACCTCGACCTTGCCGGTGGCGCGGTCCTGCACCGGCTGGTTGATGCCGCGGTGGCCGTACTTCAGCTTGTAGGTGCCGAAGCCGAACGCCTTGCCGAGGATCTGGTTGCCGAAGCAGATCCCGAACACCGGGATGCGGCGCTCCAGGACCGCCCGGACGATCGGGACCATCGTCTCCTCGGTGGTCTCCGGGTCGCCGGGGCCGTTGCTCATGAAGAAGCCGTCCGGGTTCAGCGCCAGGACGTCCTCCAGGGTCGCGGTGGCGGGCAGCACGTGCACCCGGGCGCCGCGCTCGGCCATCCGGTGCGGTGTCATGGACTTGATACCGAGGTCGTAGGCCGCCACGGTGAACTTGTGCTCGCCGATCGGGTCGACCACGTAGCCCTGCTTGGTGGTGACGTCACCGACCAGGTCGGCCCCGGCCATCTCCGGGCTCGCCTTCACCTTGTCGACCAGCGCCGTCGGGTCGGCCGAAGCCGCCTCGCCGGAGAACACGCCGCAGCGCATCGCACCGCGCTCGCGCAGGTGCCGGGTGATGGCGCGGGTGTCGACGCCGGAGATCCCGACGATGCCCTGGTCCTGCAGCTCCTCGTCCAGCGTGCGCTGCGAGCGCCAGTTGGAGGCGATCCGGCTGGGATCGCGCACCACGTAGCCGGCGACCCAGATCTGCCGGGACTCCGGGTCCTCGTCGTTGACGCCGGTGTTGCCGATGTGCGGCGCCGTCATCACGACGACCTGCCGGTGGTAGGAGGGGTCGGTGAGGGTCTCCTGGTAGCCGGTCATGCCGGTGGTGAAGACCGCCTCGCCGTAGGTCTCGCCGACCGCGCCGTACGCGTCGCCGCGGAAGGTCCGCCCGTCCTCCAGGACCAGGATCGCCGGGGGTCGCATGCTCATTCGGACGGCCTTTCTGTTGTGCTTACCGCGAAGTGGGCCTCGAGCGCCTGGACCAGTTCACCAGTCCCGTGCCGGGGCTTGAGGCCGGTGTCCAGCGTGCGGTCACCGTGCTGCCAGGTGATGACGACCAGCCCCTCCTCGCGGAGGTACTTGCCGGCCATGCCGGTGGCGAGGCGGACGCCGCGGACCGCCGCGGCCGGGATGAAGACGTCGGAGGCGCCCTCACGGTCGATCAGGACACCGCGCGGGGCGACGTGGACCAGGGCGTTGCTGCGCTGGCCCAGGCTGTGCACGGCGATCCGGTCGAGCCAGTCGCCCTCGGAGGTCGTGGACACGTAGACGGCCTCGACGCCCTCGCCGGTGAACGCCCCTTCGGGCACCTCGTTCAGCGGCGGCACGTCGGCCTGCCGGGCCTGGCGCTTCTTCCACCCGCGCCACATCAGCAGGTAGATGCCGGCCAGCACGACGAGGGTGACGACGGTCCACAGGATCCGCTCGCCGATGTGGGTGACGGGCGCGGAGTGCTTGGCGGCCAGGAAGGCCGCGGAGTGCGGGTAGTTCAGGTTGTCCATGGTCACGCGAGCTTCCCGTCGAGCACCGTCGCGGTCCCCCGCAGGAAGGTGGCGACGACCGCGCCCGGCAGCTCCATCCCCTGATACGGGGTGTTCTGCGACAGCGAGGCCAGCGCGGTGCGGTCCACGGTCCGCCGCGCCCGCGGGTCGACGAGCACCAGGTTGGCGGGCTCGCCGGCGGCGATCGGGCGGCCGTGCCGGTCGTCGACCTGGCCGATGCGGGCCGGCCGCACCGACATCCGGTCGGCGACCTCCTCCCAGGTCATCAGGCCGCTGTCGACCATGGTGTCCTGGACGATCGACAGCGCGGTCTCCAGGCCGAGCATGCCCATGGCGGCCGCGGCCCACTCGCAGTCCTTGTCCTCCTGCGGGTGCGGGGCGTGGTCGGTGGCCACGGCGTCGATCGTGCCGTCGGCCAGGCCGGCGCGCAGCGCCTCGACGTCCGCGGCGGTGCGCAGCGGCGGGTTCACCTTGTAGATCGGGTCGTAGCCCTTGACCAGGTCCTCGGTCAGGATCAGGTGGTGCGGGGTGACCTCGGCGGTCACCGGCCAGCCCTTGGCCTTGGCCCAGCGGATCAGCTCGACCGAGCCGGCCGTGGAGACGTGGCAGACGTGCAGGCGGGACTGGGTGTGCGCGGCCAGCAGGATGTCGCGGGCGATGATCGCCTCCTCGGCGACCGCCGGCCAGCCGGCCAGGCCCAGGACGCCGGACAGCTCGCCCTCGTTCATCTGCGCGCCCTCGGTCAGCCGCGGCTCCTGCGCGTGCTGCGCGACGACGCCGTCGAAGGCCTTCACGTACTCCAGCGCGCGCCGCATCAGGTTCGCGTCGGAGACGCACTTGCCGTCGTCGGAGAACATCCGGACGCGGGCGGCGGAGTCGGCCATCGCGCCGAGTTCGGCCAGGCGCTCGCCGCCCAGGCCGACGGTGACCGCGCCGACCGGGAAGACGTCGCAGAACCCGGCCTCCCGGCCCAGGCGCCAGACCTGCTCGACGACGCCGGCGGTGTCGGCGACCGGGTCGGTGTTGGCCATGGCGTGCACGGCGGTGAACCCGCCGAGGGCGGCGGCGCGGGTGCCGGTCTCGACCGTCTCGGCGTCCTCGCGGCCGGGCTCGCGCAGGTGGGTGTGCAGGTCGACCAGGCCCGGCAGGGCGATCAGGCCGGTGGCGTCGATCTCAACGGCGCCCTCGGCGGCCGCGACAGATCCGACCTCTGCGATGACTCCGTCGCGCACCAGGATGTCTTCCGCGTCGCCACCCAGGATGCTCGCGTTCTTGATCAGGTAGGTGGTGGTGCTCACGCGGCGGCGCCCTTCTGCTCTGCTCTCTTGGTGTTTTCCGCGGACAGGTTCTCGGCGACGTCGGGGCCGATGGCGGACTCGCTGCCGGACAGCAGCAGGTAGAGGACGGCCATGCGGACGCTGACACCGTTGGCGACCTGCTCGACGATGACCGAGCGGTCGGAGTCGGCGACCTCGGCGGAGATCTCCATCCCGCGGACCATCGGGCCGGGGTGCATGACGATCGCCTTGTCCGGGAGCCGGGCCATGCGCTGGGCGTCCAGGCCGTAGCGGCGGCTGTACTCGCGCTGGGTGGGGAAGAAACCGCCGTTCATCCGCTCGCGCTGTACGCGCAGCATCATGATCGCGTCGCTGTCCGGCACCACCGCGTCCAGGTCGTAGGAGACCTCGCAGGGCCAGTTGCCGATCCCGACCGGGAGCAGCGTGGGCGGCGCCACCAGCGTCACCCGCGCGCCGAGGGTGGCCAGCAGGTGCACGTTGGAGCGGGCGACCCGGGAGTGCAGGACGTCGCCGACGACGGTGATCCGCCGGCCGTCGAAGCCGCCGAGGTGGCGGCGCAGGGTGAAGGCGTCGAGCAGGGCCTGGGTGGGGTGCTCGTGGGTGCCGTCGCCGGCGTTGACCACGTGGCTGGAGGTCCAGCCGGCGTTGGCCAGCCGGTAGGCGGCGCCGGAGGCGCTGTGCCGGACCACGACCGCGTCGGCGCCCATGGCCTCCAGCGTCAGCGCGGTGTCCTTCAGGGACTCGCCCTTGGAGACGCTGGAGCCCTTGGCGGAGAAATTGATCACATCGGCGCTCAGCCGCTTGGCCGCGACCTCGAAGGAGGTCCGGGTGCGGGTCGAGTCCTCGAAGAACAGGTTGACCACGGTGCGGCCGCGCAGCGTGGGCAGCTTCTTGATCGGCCGGGCCGACAGCCGGGCGATCTCCTCGGCGGTGTCCAGGATCAGGACGGCGTCGTCCCGGGAGAGATCGGCGGTGGACAACAGGTGGCGCCTCATATGACCGTCTCGCTCTCGATCCCCAGGTAGACGGCATCATGCTCCACACCGTCGTGTTCGCGCAGCCGGACCTTCACGCTCTCGCGCTGCGAGGTCGGCAGGTTCTTGCCGACGTAGTCGGCGCGGATCGGCAGCTCGCGGTGGCCGCGGTCGACCAGGACCGCCAGTTGCACGGCCCGCGGGCGGCCGAGGTCGTTCAGGGCGTCCAGGGCGGCGCGGATGGTGCGCCCGGAGTACAGGACGTCGTCCACCAGGACGATCAGGCGGCCGTCGACCCCCTCGTCCGGGATCTCGGTGCGCTCCAGCGCGCGGGCCGGCTTCAGGCGCAGGTCGTCGCGGTACATGGTGACGTCGAGCGAGCCGACCGGGACGGTGGTGCCCTCCACGTCGGCGACGCGGGCGGCGAGGCGCTTGGCGAGGACCGCGCCGCGGGTCGGGATGCCCAGGAGCATGACGTCCTCGGCACCCTTGGCGCGTTCGAGGATCTCGTGGGCTATCCGGGTCAGCGCCCGGGAGATGTCCGCCTCATCGAGGACGGCTCTTGCACCCTGCGGTATTGCGGGCATACGAAATAGACCCCCTTCTCTGCCTCACGGGACAGATCGTTAAAGGACTCGGCCGTCATCGACTCTACCAGGGTGATCACCGTGGTCCGGCAGCCGCACTCCGCCATCCGAGTGCGGAGCACTGCTCTGAGTGACATAAGCTGATTGGACCAGACCACCGGCAGTCATCGGTTGTCTTGACCGTGATGGGACTTGCGCAGACGAACAAGCGCGCGTACCGTCACGCTAAGTCACCAACGGGTCATACCGGGGAACTGCCGATCCGCTGAACTGTGCCAGCCGTGTGGCGAGGGGAACACGTAAGGCCGCAGTTGTGTCTATGGGGAGCTACATGTCCACCGAGTACGCGAAAGCGCTGGGCGTCCGACTGCGCGCCATCCGGTCCCAGCAGGGCCTGTCCCTGCACGGCGTGGAGCAGAAGTCGCAAGGGCGCTGGAAGGCTGTCGTCGTCGGCTCTTACGAGCGCGGCGACCGGGCCGTCACCGTGCAGCGCCTGTCCGAGCTGGCCGAGTTCTACGGGGTTCCGGTCCACGAGCTGCTGCCGGGCACCGGCGCGCCGTCGTCCGCGAGCCACGAGCCCGGCGGCAAGCTGGTCCTCGACCTCGAGCGCCTGAAGGCGCTGCCGGTCGAGCAGGCCGGTCCGCTGCTGCGCTACGTCGGCAGCATCCAGAGCCAGCGCGGCGACTGGAACGGCCGCGTCATGACCATCCGCGGCGAGGACCTGCGGACGCTCGGCGTCATCTACGAGATGGCCCCGAACGACCTGGTCAAGATGCTCACCGAGTGGGACGTCCTGAACCCGGCCGCGGCCCGTCCGTTCACGGACGAGGACGGCGAGTCCGGCGGTTTCGCCGGCGGGTTCGCCGACGAGGACGAGGCGTAGAACACCTCGGCGCTCTCGCCTACCGGCAAGGCTTTCAGCCCGCCCGCGCTCCGGCGCGCGGCGGGCTTTAGGCTGTTCGGGGGATTCCCGCCGCCCCGAAGAAGTCCAGCAGGATCAGCCCGGCCAGGTCCGCCTGCCCCTCGGGCAGCAGCCGTGACGGCCCCGGCAGCACCGCCAGCCGCCCGTCCGGCACCGTCCTGGTCAGCGCGGCACTGTGGGCGACGTCCAGAGCTTCGTCATCGCCCTGCAGGACCAGCAGCGGCGTGGTCATGGCGGCCAGGGCCGCCAGCCGCACCCGGCACGGGAGGCCGTCGCCGGTCGGCAGCGGACCGATCACCGCGAGCCGGCGAACCAGGTCCGGGCGCTCCAGCGCGAGGCGGAGCGCGGCCGACGCGCCCTCGCCCCAGCCGATGAGGCGGACCGGTCCCACGTCGAGGTTCTCGATGAAGGCGGCGAGGGTGGCGAGCGGGCCGGCTGTGGCCTGATCTCCACGGACCGGCTGACCGACCGACGGATCGGCGAGGTCGGCCGCTCCTCCGACCCAGTCGGGGGCGAGGAGCTGGAACCAGTCGTTCAGCAGCCCGAAGTCGGCGGGGTCGGCGGGGTCGCCGATCACCACCACCGGGTCGCCCTCGCCGGTGGTCTCGTAGGACATCTTTCGGCCGTTCACGTCGGCGCTCGCCTGCATGGCCGCTCCCCCTCTTGCTCACAGCGGGACGGGATTCCCACCGCGTCCACCGTCGCGCGGGCGGCTGGTATAGCGCTGACACGGGGCTGACAGCGGGCGTCAGCGCTGGTCGGCGGCCGCCTGTCTGCGGGCCCGGTGGGCGCGGACGCGGCCGCGGCTGGCGCAGGCCGGGGAGGGGCACCAGCGGCGGCGGCCCTCGGGATCGGCGAAGACGCCGCGGCAGTCCGCTTCGGGGCAGGACTTGAGGGTGTGGCGCTCGGGGCCGGTCAGGTGGTCCGCGGCCTGGCGGGCGATGCGGGCGAGGGAGGAGGCGGCGGTCGGCGGGGCGGCGCGGGTCAGGCCCGGGGGCTCCGGAGCCGCCGCCAGGTCCAGCGGGTCGTCGTGAGCCTCCAGGAAGGCGATCAGGTCGCGGGCCGCGCCGGGCGACGGTGCCTCTCCGGTGGCGGCCGCCAGTGCCAGCGGCCGCAGGGTCTCTCGCAGGGAGACCGCCAAGCCCAGATCCTCGGCGGTGATCGGCGCACCGGGTGTGAGCTCCACCGCTTCCAGCCAGTCCGCGAACCGTTCCGGCGTGGGAATGCGCTCCACCGGGTGCTTGCCGAAGGCGCTGCCGCGCGTCGCGAGCAGGTTCAGCCAGGTCGCGCCGGTGTCGAGGCGGAAGGGGATCGGCTCCATGCGATGAGGGTAACGCCTTCGCCGTTACATCTGCTACGTTCTCACGTAACGCTTGAGCCGTTACACACTCTGGGGAGGACCACCATGCCCTTCGAACCCGCGACCCTGGACCGCGACGCCGGATACGCCTTGCTCGACGTGCTGCAGGACGAGCGGACCCAGCGCGCCGCGCTGCCGGCGCTCGAGGGGCTGGCGCCGGGCTTCGCCGACTGGATCGTCACAGCACTGTTCGGCGGCACCTACCAGCGCCCGGGGCTCGACCTGCGCGAGCGGCAGATCGCGAACCTGGCCGCACTGACCGCGCTCGGCGGCGTGGAGCCGCAGCTGGTCGGGCACGTGAAGGCCAGCGAGCGGATCGGCATGAGCCGTGAGGAGATCGTCGAGGTGTTCGTGCACCTGGCGCCGTACGTCGGCGTGCCGAAGGCGCTGGCCGGCCTGCGGGCCGCGGCCACGGCGTTCGAGGCGGAGGCCGCGAAGTGATCCGCACCGTCCTCGGCGACATCGCGCCCGACGCGCTGGGCGTCACCGACTCCCACGATCACCTCTTCTTCGCCTCGGTGAAGCTGCCGGGCCAGGAGCTCGACGACGTCCCGGCGGCCGAAGCCGAACTCCGGGCGTTCGCGGCGGCGGGCGGCCAGGCCCTCGCGCAGTGGACCCCGATGGGCCTGAACCGCCGCGCGGAGGAACTGCCGGCGCTCGCGCGGGCGGCCGGCGTGCACATCATCGCCGCCACCGGCCTGCACCAGGCCGCGAACTACCGTCCGGAGGTGCTCCCGCGCCTGCTGGACGGGCTCGCGGACCGCTTCGTCGCGGAGCTCACCGAGGGACTGCGCCTCGACGCGGACCCGGACGGCGAACCGCTCCCCGCGCGCGCCGGCCTGATCAAGATCGCAGGGGACTTCCACCACCTTGACTCGCACGCACAGACGGTGTTCGCGGCCGCGGCGGCCGCGCACCACGCGACCGGCGCCACCATCGCCGTCCACCTGGAGGGCGGCACCCACCCGCTGGGCGTCCTGGACGAGCTGCACGGCCGGCACGCCGTCCCGGCCTCGTCGATCATCCTCGGCCACCTGAACCGCTTCCCCGACACCGCGCCCCACCGCGAGGCCGCCGAAGCCGGGGCCTGGCTCGGCTTCGACGGGCCCTCCCGCGGGAACCACGCCACCGACTGGCGTCTGTTCGACCTGCTCACGGCCCTGGTCGCGGCCGGCCACGCCGACCGGGTCCTGCTCGGCGGGGACACGACGACCGCCGCCGCGCGCGGGTCGAGCGGCGGCGGTCCCGGCATCCCGTTCCTGCTGACCGGCATCAGGGCCCGCGTGATCCGGGAGCTGGGGACCGAGGCCGCCGACGCCTTCTTCCTCCGGAACCCGGCGCGCGCGTTCGACGTGGACTGGCGGGGCTGAGGCGGACGGACCGGAACACATGGAAGGGCCCGTTCCCCGCATTCTCGGGGGAACGGGCCCTGCGTCGTGGGGCGACCGAACGCTAGCGCGTCGTGCGCTCCTTGACTTCGGCGATCCGCGCCAGCAGTCCGTTGACGAACTGCGGCGACTCGTCGGTCGACATCAGCCGGGCCAGCGAGACCGCCTCGTCCAGCACCACCGCGTCCGGCACGTCGGCCTGCCACAGCAGCTCGTAGACGCCGATCCGCAGCACGTTGCGGTCCACCGTGGGCATCCGGTCCAGCGCCCAGCCCTCGCTGTGCTCCTCCAGCAGGTCGTCGATCTTGTCGACGTGCTCCAGCACGCCCTCGACCAGGGTCGCGGCGTACGGCTGCACCTGCGGGATGGTGCCCTCGGGCCCCTGGGCCCGCACCCGGGCCTGGGTGTCGGCCAGGACGGTGCGCGGGTCGACGCCCCGCAGATCCGCCTCGAAGAGGATCTCCAGGGCCCGCTGCCGGGCCTTGCTGCGCGGGGAGGCCATCAGCTGCTGATGCGGCCGAGGTAGGAACCGTCGCGGGTGTCGACCTTGACCTTCTCGCCGGTGGTGAGGAACAGCGGCACCTGGATCTCGTAGCCGGTCTCCAGCTTGGCCGGCTTGTTGCCGCCGGTGGAGCGGTCGCCCTGCAGGCCCGGCTCGGTGTACTCGATCACGAGCTCGACGGCGGCCGGGAGCTCGACGTACAGCGGGGTGCCGTCGTGCGTGGCCACCAGCGCCATGGTGCCCTCGAGCATGAAGTTCGCCGCGTTGCCGACGACGTCGCCGCTGACGTGCAGCTGGTCGTACGTGTCCATGTCCATGAACACGTAGTCGGCGCCCTCCTTGTAGAGGTACTGCATGTCGCGCCGGTCGACGTTGGCGGTCTCGACCTTGACACCGGCGTTGAAGGTCTTGTCGACCACCTTGCCCGAGAGCACGTGCTTGAGCTTGGTGCGCACGAAGGCGGGGCCCTTGCCCGGCTTGACGTGCTGGAATTCCACAACGGACCAGAGCTGTCCGTCGAGGTTGAGCACCAGGCCGTTCTTCAGATCGTTCGTGGTCGCCACGTCGGTGAGTACTCCTGCGTCCGACTGCCGGCCCTGGCGAGCAAGGCCGTCGGCGGCCTACAGCACCAGCAGTTCCTTGGTGGTAATGGTGAGCAGCTCCGGACCGCCCTCGGCCTTCGGCCTGACCACGAGCGTGTCCTCGATGCGGACGCCGCCCCGGCCGGGCAGATAGACCCCGGGTTCGACGGTGACCGGAGTGCGATCATCCAGTGTACCCGGCAGACCTGCGCCGAGACGCGGGTCCTCGTGGATCTCCAGGCCGACGCCGTGTCCGAGGCCGTGCCCGAAGTACTCCCCGTACCCGGCGGCCTCGATGACCGACCGGGCCGCGGTGTCCACGTCCGCGCACCGCGCTCCCGGCGCCAGCGCCTGCCGCCCCGCCTTCTGGGCGGCGAAGACCAGGTCGTACACCTCGACCTGCCAGTCCGCCGGCGCCCGGCCGACCACGAAGGTCCGGGTCATGTCGGCGTGGTAGCCCTGGTAGCGGGCTCCGAAGTCGATCTTGAGGAACTCGCCCTCGCCGACCCGCCGCTCCCCGGGCCGGTGGTGCGGCACCGCGGCGTTGGGCCCGGAGGCCACGATCGTGTCGAAGGCCCGCCCGTCGGCCCCGTGGTCGGTCATCCGCCGCTCCAGCTCCTGCGCGATGTGCCGCTCGGTGCGCCCGATCAGGATGGACTCGGTGAGCTCGGCCAGCGCCCGGTCCGAGATCGCGCACGCCTCCCGGATGAGGGCGATCTCCCGCTCGTCCTTGACCCGGCGCAACTCCTCCACCGCGTGCCCGAGCCCGGTCAGGACCGCCGCCGGCGCGGCCGCGGTGAGCTCCGCGGACAGCTTCCGGTGCTCCTCGACCGTGATCTCGTGCTCCTCGACCGCGATCCGCCGCAGCCCGTCCTTCGCCGCCCGCTCGACCAGCGCCGGCGCGCAGTGCCGCACGATGATCCGTTCGACGTCCGGCACCTCGGCCGCGGCCTGGGTGTCGTACCGGAAGTCGGTGCAGAAGACGACCCCGTTCCTGGTGACCAGCACCGCGCCGTTGGACCCGGTGAAGCCGGTGAGATAGCGGACGTTGACCAGCTTGGTCACCAGCGCCGCGTCCGCGTCCACCGCCTCCAGCCGGGACCGCAGCCGCTCACGGCGGGCGGCGTACGCGTCGGGTTCGATGACGACGGGGGCGGAGACGGTGCGGTCTGCGGTCATGCCCCCCAGACTACGAAGCCGGGCTCACTCCGGCAGCTCAGACAGGGCCCTCAGTGCGAGCAGGTACGAGTTGACGCCGAACCCGGCGATCGTCCCCGAGGCCACGGCCGCGATGACGCTGGTGTGCCGGAACGCCTCCCGCGCGTAGGGGTTGGAGATGTGCACCTCGATGAGCGGGGCGGTGCGCTGGGCCGCGGCGTCGCGAAGGGCGTAGGAGTAATGGGTGAACGCGCCCGGGTTGATGACGACGGGCGTCCGGCCGTCGGCGGCCTCGTGCAGCCACCGGACCAGCTCGCCCTCGTCGTTGGTCTCCCGCACCTCGACCTCGAAGCCGAGCTCGGCGCCGGCCTCCTCGCACGCCTTCACCAGGCCGGCGTAGGACGTGGAGCCGTAGACGTCGGGCTCGCGGCTGCCGAGCCGGCCCAGGTTGGGCCCGTTGAGAACCAGCACCTTGCTCACAGGTCCACTCCATGGGATGGGTTCCGGCCGCGGCCCCCGGCACCGCTCTCCTCGGCGACCTCTCCGTACGCCGCGACGAGCAGCGACGGGTCCGGACCCTCCAGCACCGACGGCTTCGCCAGACCGTCCAGCACGATGAAGCGGAGGACGTCGGCCCGGGACTTCTTGTCCACCCGCATGGCGTCCAGCAGTTTGGGCCAGGCGTGGGCGTCGTAGCCGGTCGGCAGCCCGAGCTCGGTCAGGATCTCGCGGTGCCGGGCCGCGGTGGCGTCGTCGAGCCGTCCGGCCAGCCGCCCCAGCTCGGCGGCGAAGACCATGCCGACGCTGATCGCCGCACCGTGCCGCCAGCGGTAACGCTCGTTGCGCTCGATCGCGTGGCCCAGGGTGTGGCCGTAGTTGAGGATCTCCCGGCGGCCGGCCTCCTTCAGGTCGGAGGACACCACCTCCGCCTTGACCTGGATGGCCCGCTCGACCAGCTCCCGCGTGTGCGGCCCGTCGAACCGCCCGGCCCCCGCGACGTCGGACTCGATCAGCCGCAGGATCTCCGGGTCGGCGATGAACCCGCACTTCACCACCTCGGCCATCCCCGCGACGAAGTCGTGCGGGGGCAGCGTCTGCAGGGTGTCCAGATCACACAGCACGCCGGCCGGCGGGTGGAACGCCCCGACCAGGTTCTTGCCCTCGGCGGTGTTGATGCCGGTCTTGCCCCCCACGGCGGCGTCGACCATGCCCAGCAGGGTGGTCGGCAGGTGCACCACGCGCACGCCCCGCAGCCACGTCGCCGCGGCGAAGCCGGCCAGGTCGGTGGTCGCGCCCCCGCCGAGCCCCACGATCGCGTCGGTCCGCGTGAAGTTGGACTTGCCGAGCACTTCCCAGATGTAGGCCAGGACGTGAACCGACTTGGCCTCCTCCGCGTCCGGCACCTCGATGGTCAGCGCCTGGTACCCGCCGTGCTCGGCCAGGTCGTCGCGCACGGCCTCGGCTGTGGCCGTCAGGGCGCGCGGGTGGACGACCGCCACCCGCGCCGCCTTGGGCCCGATCATCGAGGGAAGTTCGGCAAGCAGGCCGTTGCCGACGACGACGTCGTAAGGGGCCTCGCCCCCGACCTTGATACGGGTCTCGGTCACTTCTCCAGGCTTTCGACGATCTCGGCCGCGACCTCTTCGGGCTCGCGGTCGGTACGGACGGTCAGAACGGCGACCTCCTCATAGAGGGGACGGCGCTCGTCCATGAGCTTGAGGAGGGTGCCCCGCACATTGCCCAGCAGCAACGGCCGGTCCCGGTTGAGCCCCACCCGCGACGCGGCGTCTGCCAGCGTCACTTCGAGGAAGGCGACCCGGTGCTCCTTCAGGAGCACTCGCGTGTCGGCGTCCAGGACGGCACCGCCGCCGAGGGCCAGCACTCCGTCGTGACTCGCCAGCGCTTCCTTCACCGCGGCCTTCTCCAGCGCGCGGAAGTGCGGCTCGCCGTACTCCACGAAGATGTCGGAGATCTTCCGGCCGGCGGCGGCCTCGATGTCCTCGTCGGAATCGCGGAACCCGGTCCCCAGCCGCTCGGCGACCAGCCGCCCCACCGTCGACTTCCCCGACCCCGGCGCGCCGACCAGCACCACGACCGGGCTCATGCCTGCGCTCCCGCCGAGTGCTCCGGCCCCGCGACCCGCACCGGCAGCCCGGCGAGGTAGGCCTGGTAGTTGCGCCGCGTCTCCTTGACCGAGTCGCCGCCGAACTTCTCCAGCACCGCGTCGGCGAGCACCAGCGCCACCATCGCCTCGGCGACGATGCCCGCCGCCGGGACCGCGCAGACGTCGGAGCGCTGGTGGTGCGCGACAGCCGGCTCGCCGGTGGCGGTGTCGACGGTGCCCAGCGCCCTCGGCACCGTCGCGATCGGCTTCATCGCGGCCCGCACCCGCAGGACCTCGCCGGTCGACATGCCGCCCTCGGTCCCCCCGCTGCGCCCGGTCCGGCGCCGCACCGCGAGCGGGTCGTGCGAGGCGACCTCCATCTCGTCGTGCGCCTGCGACCCGGGGATGCGGGCGAGTTCGAAGCCGTCGCCGACCTCCACGCCCTTGATGGCCTGGATGCCCATCAGCGCGGCGGCGAGCCTGGCGTCCAACCGCCGGTCCCACTGCACGTGCGACCCCAGGCCGGGCGGCAGTCCGTAGGCGAGGACCTCGACCACGCCGCCGAGCGTGTCGCCGTCCTTGTGGGCCTGGTCGATCTGGGCGACCATCGCCGCGCTGGCCTCGGAATCCAGGCAGCGGACGGGGTCCGCGTCGAGCCGGTCGACGTCCGACGGCAGCGGCACCACCCCGCGCGGCGCCTCGGCCGCCCCCAGCCCCACGACGTGGGACACCAGCTCGATCCCGATGGCCTGCCGCAGGAAGTCGCGCGCCACCTCGCCGAGCGCCACCCGCGCGGCCGTCTCCCGCGCCGACGCCCGCTCCAGCACCGGCCGGGCGTCGTCGAAACCGTACTTCTGCATTCCGGCCAGGTCGGCGTGGCCGGGACGCGGCCGGGTGAGGGGCGCGTTCCGCGCCTGAGCCTCGAGGACGTCGTCGGGCACCGGGTCGGCCGCCATGACCGTCTCCCACTTCGGCCACTCGGTGTTGCCGACCTGGATGGCCACCGGCCCGCCCTGCGTCAGGCCGTGCCGCACGCCGCCGAGGATGGTGACCTCGTCCTGCTCGAACTTCATCCGCGCGCCCCGTCCATAACCGAGCCGGCGCCGGGCCAGGGCGTCGGCAATGGCCTTGGTGGACGTCTCGACCCCGGCGGGCAGCCCTTCCAGGACTGCGGTGAGCGCGGGACCGTGGGATTCCCCTGCGGTGAGCCAGCGTAGCGACATGCCGTGATTCTCCCATGTCTCGCCTGACGAGCCGGACCGTGTCCGAAGATCGGACCTCCGGCGGCGGCCGCCGAATCCCGTTGCGTCACACCCCACGCCCTGGCAGAGTCGCAAGTTCGCCCCTGGAAGGACACGACTGTGAAGAACACGACCGTGCCCGTCTACACCCTCGTCGCGCGTCAATCCTTCCGCCGCTACGTCACCTACCGGGGCGCCATGCTCGGCGGTGTCGTCACCAACACCGCCTTCGGCGCGGTGAAGGCGCTCATCGTCACCGCCGTCTGGCGCCAGCGGACCGCCATCGGCGGCTACGACCTCGCCGACGTGCTCACCTACACCTTCATCGCGCAGGCCCTGATCGGGCCGATGTCGCTGCTCACCAACAACCTCGACATCCCCGCCCGCGTCCGCTCCGGCGACATCGGCACCGACCTCTTCCGCCCCGTCGACTTCCAGGCCTACTGGCTCGCGCAGGACATCGGCCGCGCCGCCTTCACGGTCGTGGGCCGCGCCCTGCCGCCCTTCGTGGTAGGCGCCCTACTCTTCCGGCTGCGGGTGCCCGCCGACCCCCGGGTGTGGGCCGCCTTCCTGGTGGCCGTCGTCCTTGGTGTCTTCGTGAGCTTCGCGCTGCGCTATCTCGCGGCGATGTCGGCGTTCTGGCTGCTCGACGAAAAGGGCATCACCGGCTTCATGAACATGCTGACGATGTTCTTCGGCGGCTTGACGGTCCCCGTGGTGTTGTTCCCGGGATGGCTGGGCTCCCTCGCCAGGATGCTGCCCTGGGCCTCGGTGATCCTCGTGCCTGTGAACACGTTGCTCGGGAAGCTGTCGGGGGCGTCGCTGCTCGGGGCCTACCTGTTCGAAGCGTCGTGGGCGGTGGCGCTCCTGGCTCTCGGCCGCCTCGTCACGAAACGGGCCCGGCATCGCTTGGTGGTGCAAGGTGGCTGAGCCGGCCGGCACCCCGGGTCCTGTCACGACCTATCTCGCGGCGATGCGCATGTGGGCCCGCTCCGCCATGCAGTACCGGGCCTCGCTGGTCCTCCTGATGGTGAACGCGACGCTCATCGCCGGGCTGGAGTTGGCGGCGCTGCTCGTGGTCTACGGCAACGTCCCGTCGCTCGGCGGCTTTTCGCTGTCTGAGGCGCTCTACCTTTACGGGACCGCTCAGGCCGCCTTCTTCGCCAGCGACCTCCTGTTCACCGGAACTGAATACCTCGGCGCACGGATTCGCATGGGAACCTTCGACGCGCTGCTGGTCCGTCCCGTAGCGGTCCTCCCGCAGGTCTTCGCCGACCAGTTCACACCCCGCCGCTTCTGCCCTCTGATCCCGGCGTTCGGTGCGATGACGGCCGGCCTGGTCACGGCCCCCATCCGCTGGACCTGGCTCAGGGCCGCGCTCGTGCCCTACACGCTCCTCACCGGCGTCGCGGTCTTCGGCGCGATCTGGATATTCGTCGGAGCGTTCCAGATCATGGTGACCGACGCCTCCGAAGCGATGAACGTCGTCACCTACGGCGGCCAGTACATGACGTCGTACCCACTGTCCCTCTACGGCCGGAACCTCATGCTGTTCCTGACTTTCGGAGTCCCGCTGGGCTTCGTGAACTGGCAGCCCACCCTGTACGTCCTGGACCATCCCGATCCCCTGGATCTGCCCTCGGTGTTCCGCTTCGCCGGGCCGCTTTTCGCGGCCGCATTGTGGGGCCTGGCCTTGCTCGCTTGGCGCGGGGCGTTGCGCCATCACCGTTCCACCGGGAGCTGACCGTGACCATGCTGATCGAAGCCGAACGCCTCTCGAAGACGTATACCCTCCGCAAGAAGACCAGCCGCCTGAAACGGGAACGGACCACCGTGGAGGCGGTCCGCGACCTCAACCTCGCCGTCCCCGAAGGCGAGCTCCTCGGCTATATCGGTCCCAACGGCGCCGGCAAGTCCACCTCCATCAAGATGTTCACCGGCATCCTCTCCCCCTCCGGCGGTCGGCTCCGCGTCGCAGGCCTGGAACCCATCCGCGACCGCAAGCAGCTGGCCCGCCGCATCGGTGTCGTATTCGGTCAGCGGACCACCCTCTGGTGGGATCTCCCTCTAAGAGATTCCTTTGCACTGCTGCACCGCATGTACGCGATCCCCGACGCCCGCTTCCGCGAGAACCTCGCCCGCTACGTCGACCTCCTCGACCTGGGCCCGCTTCTCGACACCCCCGTCCGCCAGCTCTCCCTCGGCCAGCGCATGCGCGGCGACCTCACCGCCGCCCTCCTCCACGACCCGAGCGTCCTCTACCTCGACGAGCCCACCATCGGCCTGGACGTCACCAGCAAGATGGTCGTCCGCGACTTCCTCGCCGAGCTGAACCGCGAACGCGGCACGACCATCGTCCTCACCACCCACGACCTCGACGACATCGAGCGGCTCTGCCGCCGTGTCGTCGTCATCGACCACGGCACGGTCGCCTACGACGGCGACCTCGCCGCCCTGCGCGCCCGCGTGGCGGCCGACCGCACGCTGGTCGTCGACCTCGTCGCACCGGGGCCCGCGATCGACGTCCCCGGCACCGTCGTCACCCGCCTCGACGGGCGCCGCCAGTGGCTGGCGTTCCCCGTCGAGACCAACGCCGCGGCGCTGATCGCCACGATCGCGTCCCGATACGGTCTCGTCGACGTCTCGATCCGCGAACCCGACATCGAGGACGTCGTCAGACAGCTTTATTGCAGGTGATACGGTGTCTCGCGCAAACTGGCGCGTGGCTGCAGAAGCAGGGGGGAAGCACGTTGACTGGTTGGACTGTGCCCGGCTACACCGAGACCGCGTCCCTCGGCTCCGGCGCGACCGGCCGGGTGGTGTCGGCGGTCGAGGACGCCACCGGCGTCCCCGTCGCGATCAAGTATCTGAGCGGCAAGTTCCTCGACGACGAAGCCTTCCTCGAACGCTTCCGCGCCGAGGCCGAGCTGCTGGCCGGCCTGGACCACCCGAACGTGGTGCGCTTCCACCGCTACGTGGAAGCTTTCGACGCACCCGAGGCCGCCGCGCCCGAGGCCGCCGCGCCCGAGGTTCCGGCGCCCGAGGCTCCCGCGACGCCCGATCCGGCGGCGGCGACCGTGATCATCGACGCGTCCGCACTGTCCGAGGAGGCGGACGCGCCCGACGGCGCCGACGCCCCACCGACGGCTTCCGACGGCCCCGTCCGCGGCGCCGCCCTCGTCATGGAGCTCGTCGAAGGCGCCACCCTCCGCCGCGTCCTGAAGTCCCGCGGCCCGGTCTCCCCCGAAGCCGCGCTGTCCATCATGCGCGGCTCGCTCCTCGGTCTCGACGCCGCCCACGGCCTGGGCATCGTCCACCGCGACTACAAGCCCTCCAACGTCCTCCTCACCACCGACGGTGTCAGCAAGCTCGCCGACTTCGGCATCGCCGAGAAGGCCGGAACCGAGATGCCGGCCATCGGCACTCCGTCCTACATGGCCCCCGAGCAGTGGGAAGGCGCGCCGGCCGAGCCGGTCACGGACATCTACGCCGTCACCGCCTCCTTCTACGAGTGCCTCACCGGCCACGTCCCCTACGCCGCCGACACGGTCTTCGAGCTCGAAGAACTCCACCGCACCGCCCCGATCCCGCTCGCCGACGTCCCGCCCGCCGTCCGCGGCCTGGTGGCGCACGGCCTGGCCAAGGAAGCGGGCCTGCGCCCGGCGGACGTCTCGACGTTCATCGCCGAACTCGAAGAGGCCGCGATCTCCGAGTACGGCGTCGAGTGGGAGGAGCAGGGCCGCCGCGATCTGGCGGTCTTCGTCTGGCCGCTCTCCTCCGGCAGCGCCGGAGGCGGCTCCGGCGGCCCGGCCGGCCCCGAGCAGGGCGGCGGCGCCTTCCCGCAGCCCGACGGCGACTTCTTCGACGGCATCGGAGGCCCCGAAGAACCGGAAGGCTTCGAAGAAGACCCGGGCCGCTCCTGGAAGCGCGTCGGCCGCGGCACCAAGGCCGGCCTCGCCGCGGCGGCCGTCGCCGTGATCGGCAGCGCCCTCGCGGCGATGGCGTTCGGCTCCGACACCACGGGCAAGGCCCCCGTCGCGGGCAGCACCGGCATCACCGTGTCCGCGCCGTCGTCGGCCTCGCTCAGCGGAACCCCGTCGTCGACCCTCGCCGCCGGCACCAACGCGCCGACGCCCGGCACGCCGACGCCGACCAGTCCGACGACGACCTCGAGCAGCACCAAGCCGACGCCCACGCTCAAGACGCTGACGTCGAGCTCGTCGCTGAACATCCTGCCGCCGGCGTCGCCGCCGTCGTCCGCCGGCGTCCCGACGCCCACCGGTCCGGCCCCGAGCTCGCCGTCCTCGCCGTCCTCGGCGCCGACGTCCCCCGCGCCGACGACCCCGACGTCGTCGTCCTCGACGCCGGCCCCGGTGACGATCGTCGCCCAGCTGGAGCTGGTCAAGAGCGCCCCGGCCCAACCGTGCCCGCCGGCGGATCTGCCGACCTACCGGGTCACGTTCACCGTTCGCGGGCTGCCGGCCGGGACCACGATCCCGATCAGCTACAGCTGGCGCCTGCAGAAGGCCGGCACCGGCGGCAAGGGATCGCTGAACGCGGGCGACGGCGCCAGTTCGGGCGACTTCTCAGTCGGCGCGCGGACCACGAGGTCGATCTCCGACTCCGTCGTCGTGACGTGGAACGCCGACGGCCAGAGCGGCACCACGAACTCGCAACCGGTCGACATCTACTGCGAAGTCATCGGCTGACGACGCCCGCCACCACCCGCCGCACCTCCGCCGGCCCCGGCGGCACGTCGCCGTGGTCGGCGTAGGTCATGTGCACGGTGCCGATCAGCATCAGGGCCATGAGGTCGACGTCCGTGTCCGGCGCCAGCCTTCCCAGCCCCCGCTCCGCCTCCAGGTACCCGGCCAGCATCCGCTGCCCCTCCCCGAGCACCGGGACACCGGTCGTCCCGGCCGCGCGCAGTCGTGCTCTGACTCCGTCCCGGAACGCGATGAGGGCGACGATCTTCGTGGCCAGAGGGCTGAAGAGCTCGTAGACGGCCTCGGTGAGGTTGTCGACGACCTCGCCCTGCCCGGCCCGCCCCCGAAGGCGCTCGTCCAGCTCCGCCACCCGCCGCGCGCGGTCCAGCACATAGTCGGTCAGGAACGCGTCGAAGTCGGCGAAGTGGCGGTGCAGCACCCCCTTCGCCACTCCGGCCTCCTCCGTGACCGCGCGGCTGGTCAGGGCTTCCGTCCCGGAACGGAGCAGCACACGTTCGGCGGCGGCGAAGAGCTGCTCGCGGGGGTCGCGGATGGCGATTCCGGTCGGCACGGTACGGGGTTCCCCTTCGGCGTCCTGGACGAGTGGGCAAGCGCCCACTAGAGTGGGCACATGGTCACTCTAGTCTCCGAGTCGTTCGGTGAGAACTCCGCCCAGTACGACCGGGCCCGTCCGCGCTACCCCCGCGCGCTGATCGACCGTGTCCTGGCCGGACTCCCCGGTCGGTCCGTGCTGGACGTCGGCTGCGGAACCGGCATCGCCGCCCGCCAGTTCCAGGAAGCGGGCTGCGCCGTGCTCGGCGTCGAGCCCGACGAGCGCATGGCGGCCCTCGCCGGGGAGCGCGGCCTGCCGGTCGAGATCGCGAAGATCGAGGACTGGGATCCGGCGGGCCGCACGTTCGACGCCCTCGTCGCCGGCATGACCTGGCACTGGGTCGATCCCGTCCGGGGCGCGGCACAGGCGGCGGATGTCGTCCGCCCCGGTGGCCGGGTCGCCCTGTTCTGGAACGCCTTCCAGATACCGCCGGACCTGGCCGACGCCTTCGCCGAGGTCTACACGCGCCACCTGCCCGACCACCCGATGTATCAGCACGGCCTGAAGGCGGGCCGCGACATCTACGCGCCCTTCCTCGCCAGCACCGCCGACGTGCTGCGCGACACCGGCGCCTTCGAGCCCGCCGAGCAGTGGCGCTTCGACTGGCGGCAGACGTACACCCGCGACCAGTGGGTGGACCTGGCGCCGACCTTCGGCGGGCACGCCCTGCTGCCCAGGGACACGGTGGCCGAGCTGATGGCCGACATCGGCGCGGAGGTCGACAAGGTCGGCGGGTCGTTCGTCATCGAATACGCGACGGTCGCGGTGACGGCACTCCGGAAGAACGACTGAGGCCGCCCGCTCGCGGCCGGCGACAGCCCGGTGGCGGGTTCCCGACTCAGCGCGCTGCGAGCGCCGCTTCTCCCGCCGCTCGCATCTCGGCCAGCGGCGCCGGCGCGCGGCCGGTCATCAGCTCCACCTGGAGCACCGCCTGGTGCACCAGCAGGTCCAGCCCGCCGAGCACCTTCCCTCCGCGCTCGGACCACGCCGCTGCCAGCGGCGTCGGCCACGGGTGGTAGAGCACGTCGAACAGCGTGCCCGGCCGCGCCGGCACCGAGTCCGCGAGCTCGTCGGTCGCGCCGGCCGGCGTGGTCCCGATGACGAGCTCCGCTTCGAACGCGTCCGCGGCGTCGGACCAGTCCCGGACGCGCACCGCCGTCCCGACCGCCTCGGCGATCGCGTGGACCTCGGCGTCCCGGGCGCGGTTGCGGATGTAGACCTCGACCTCGCCCTTCGTGATGCCCGACAACGCCGACAGCGCCGAGGACGCGGTCGCCCCGGCGCCGAGCACCGCCGCCGAGCCGGCCTCGGTCACGCCGCGTTCCGCCAGTGCGTTGACCAGGCCGGGCACGTCGGTGTTGGTGCCGGTGCGCGAGCCGTCGGGGTGGAAGAGCACCGTGTTGACCGCCTCCACCGCGGCCGCCGTCGCGCTGATCCCGTCCAGCAGGGGGATGACCGCGCGCTTGAGCGGCATGGTCAGCGACAACCCGGCCCACGAGGCGTCGAGCCCGGCCAGGAAGGCGGGCAGCGACGCCTCGTCGACCTCGTGCGCGTCGTAGGACCAGTCGGTCAGGCCGAGCGCGGCGTACGCGGCCCGGTGCAGGACCGGGGACAGCGAGTGCGCGATCGGCGAGCCGAGGACGGCGGCGTGGGTGGTCGGCATGCGGGTCATCGGAACAGCGGGGGCATCAGGAGGTGATCGCCTTCGCCTTGCAGGGGTTGTGGTCCTGAGCCTTCAGGAAGTCGGCCTTCTTCACGAAGAAGGTACCGGTGTCACCCTCGCACCAGGCGTAGGCCTTGATGGTGCTCGGCTTCAGCACCGCGGCGATGGTGTCCTTCGACGGGATCGCGACCGGGGTGGGAGGGAAGCCGTGGTGGGGGGCGTAGGTCGAGTAGTCGCCGCCGCCGTTCACCACCTGGTCGTGGGTCGGCGGGGACTTGAGGTGGCCGAGCACGAACAGCGATGTGGAGTCGACGTCCAGGAACTCGTTGTCCTTCAGGCGTGCGATGACCGCCTCGGCCACCTTGGAGGCGTCGTCCGGCGTCTTCACCTCGGCCTCGGCCATCGAGGCGAGGATGAGCACCTGCTCCTGGGTGCAGGGAGCGGTGCCGCAGGTCAGCGCCTTCGCCTTGTTGTCGAAGTCGAGCGCCTTCAGCTCGTCCATGCGGTTGGCCACCATCTGCTTCAGGATGGTCTGCGGGTTGTCGGAGGAGGTCAGTTCATAGGTGCCCGGGGCGAGCATGCCCTCGATCGTGAACTGCTTGGTCTTGGAGTCCCGCGACCAGTCCGGCAGCCCGATCTGGTTCTGGCTGATGGCGGTGTCGAAGTCGGACTGCTTCCATTTGCGCTTCTCGATGAGGCTGGCGATGACGTCCTTGCCCCACTCGTGCGGCGTCACGATGATCTGCGAGCCGTCGGACAGGTTCGTCTTCTTCAACAGCTCCAGCACCGCGGTGGCGCCGGAGATCTGCGGGCACACGTCGTAGGTGCCGGCGACGATGCCGGTGGAGCCCTGGTTCTGGTTGGCGGCGTTCAGGTAGGCGCGCTCGCTCTTGATGACGCCGGCCGTGTAGAGCGACTTGGCGATGTCCGCGCCGGTGGCGCCGCGCTTGACGTCGACCGTGACCTTGTCCTTGGCATCCTTCGCGCAGCTCGTCGCCGTGTAGTCCGGGGCGGGGCCGAACTTGTCCTTGTAGTACGAGTAGCCGGCGTAGATACAGCCGCCGAACAGGCTCAGGATGCCGACCAGGACGAACAGCGGGGCCCAGGCGCGCAGCTTGCCGCCGCGGCGGCGCGGCCGCTCGTCGTCGAAGAACCCCTCTTCCTCGCCCCAGTTGTCGCCGCCGCCCTGGTCGTACTGGTCGTACTGGTTGTATTCGTCCTCTGCGGCCCGTCCGCGGCCGCGCCGCGAGCCACGGGTGCTGCGGGAGTCGCGCGAGTAGGCGTCGCCGCCGTCGTCCCAGCCGCCGCTGGCGTTCTGGGCGTAACCGCGGTCGTCGGCGGTCGCGCCCCAGCCGTCGTCGGCGTAGGGATCGCCGCCGGAGTTGGGCGCGGCGTAGGGATCCTGGGTCTGCGACTGGGCGTACGGATCGATGACCTCGCTCTGCACCACCTTCGGACCGGTGCGCGGGGCGGCGCGGCGGCCGCGGCGCGGGTCCGGGCCGGCGCCCTGCGGCGGGACTTGGGGCTGCGCGTAGCCCTGCTGGGTCGGCTGGCCATAGCCGGGCTGCTGGTAGCCGGGTTGCTGGTAGCCGGGCTGCTGCTGACCCGGCTGGCCCTGCTGCGGCTGCCCGTAGCCCTGCTGGCCGCCGTATCCCTGCTGGCCGTAAGAGGGCTGCTGCGGCTGCTGCTGCCCGTACGAACCCTGCTGCTGGCCGTAGGACGAGCTCTGGCCGTACGGGTCCGACGGCTGGCCGTCGGCCCGTCGGCGACCCCGCCCCTGGGGATTGTCGCCCCCGTATCGCCAATCGCCGTCGCTCATCAGTTGCCGTCCTCCAGCTGGACCGTCGTGCCGGGCGGACGTCCGGACATCCGTTCGGCATCTAGTGCGTTCTGCAAGATAACCACGGCGGCCGCCTGGTCCACCACCGCCCTGCCCTTCTTCGCCTTGACCCCCGAGGCGCGCAGGCCCTGGGCCGCGGTGACGGTGGACAGCCGCTCGTCGACCAGCCGCACCGGCACCTCGGGACCGAGGCGGCGGACCAGGTCGCGGGCGTAGTCACGGATCTTGGCGGCCGCCGGGCCCTCGCCTCCGGACAGCGAGCGCGGCAGGCCGACCACGACTTCGAAGGCCTCGTATTCGGCCGCCAGGGCCGCCAGCCGGTCCAGGGACGCGCGGCGCGGCTCGGCGCGCACCGTCTCCACCGGGGTGGCCAGCAGGCCGTCACGGTCGCAGGAGGCCACGCCGATGCGGACCGTGCCGACGTCGACGCCCAGGCGGACGCCACGGCGCATGACGCGCTCCGACCCCGGGGCCGCCGGGGAGCCGGCAGCGTCCGGGGACTCCGGGGAGTCCGGCGTCCGGCGCTCGGGTTCCTGCATCGTCGGCGACTCTCCTCCATCGTGCGACGCGAGCCGTTCGTGATCCCGCCACTGGTTCGTGACGCGTCCGTGACCGTACCTGGTTCCGGGCTCCGCTGTCGCCTCCGCGGACCATGTCCGACCAACCCGGACACGCTATGTCAACGCCTGAATTGTCGGACATGACGGGGCCCGGAGCCGGTCCGCCGGCTCCGGGCCCCGTCACCCGTTCCGCGAACGGTCAGGCCTGCACCTTCGCCGCGACCGCGCGGCCGATCTCGGCCAGCGCCGCCGGGATCGCGGCGGTGTCCGTCCCGCCGCCCTGGGCGACGTCGTCCTTGCCGCCGCCACCGCCGCCGAGGGTCTTGGCCGCCGCGCGGACCAGTTCGCCGGCCTTCAGGCCGAGCCCGCGCGAACCCTCGTTGGTGGCGATGACCACGACCGGGCGCTCCCCGGCCGCCGCCGCGACCGCGACGACCGCCGGGCGCGCGCCGAGCCGGCCGCGGACGTCGAGGACCAGCTTGCGGAGGTCGTCCGCGGACGCGCCGTCCGGCGCCTGGTGCGCGACGACGGCGACGCCGTGCACGTCCTGCGCGCCGTCCGCGAGCGAACCCGCGATCTGGAGCAGCTGGCCGGCCTTGAGCGCGGAGATCTCCTTCTCCGCGTCGCGCAGCTTGGCCATGATGCCGCCGACGCGCTCGACGAGCTCCTCCGGACGCGCCTTCACGACGTCGGCGAGCTGCGCCACCAGGACGTGCTCGCGCGCCAGGAAGTCGTAGGCGTCGGTGCCGACCAGCGCCTCCACGCGCCGCACCCCGGAGCCGATGGAGGACTCCGACAGCAGCTTCACCAGGCCGAGGCGGCCGGTGGTGTCGACGTGCGTGCCGCCGCAGAGCTCGTGCGCCCACTCGCCGACCGAGACCACGCGGACCCGGTCGCCGTACTTCTCGCCGAACAGCGCCATCGCGCCCATCGCCTTGGCCTCGGGCTGGCTCATCACCTGCGCGGTGACCGACAGGTCGTCGATCAGCAGCTCGTTGACGCGCTGCTCGACGTCGGCCAGCACCGAGTGCGGCACGGCGCCGGGCGAGGCGAAGTCGAAGCGGAACCGGCCGGGCGAGTTCTCGGAGCCGGCCTGGGTCGCGGTCTCGCCGAGGAGCTCGCGGAACGCCTTGTGGACCATGTGCGTGGCGGTGTGGGCGCGCGAGATCGCGGCGCGGCGCGCCACGTCCACCTCGCCCCACGCCTCGCTGCCGACGACGACCTCGCCGTCGCGGACGATCGCCCGGTGCGCGATGAGCTCGCCGACCGGCTTCTGCACGTCCACGACCTCGGCCAGCGCGCCGTTGCCGAGGCGGATCAGGCCCTGGTCGGCGAGCTGGCCGCCGCCCTCGGCGTAGAAGGGGGTGCGGTCCAGGACCAGCTCGACCTCGTCACCGGGCTTCGCCGACCGGCCCACCCGGCCGTTGACGAGCATGCCCTTGAGCAGGCCCTCGGACTTCGTCTCGTGGTAGCCGGTGAACGCCGACGGGCCGGCGCCGTCGAGCAGCTCCCGGTACGCGGACATGTCGGCGTGGCCGGTCTTCTTCGCCCGCGCGTCCGCCTTCGCCTGGTCCCGCTGCTCCTTCATCAGGCGGCGGAAGCCCTCCTCGTCGACCGTGAGGCCGGCCTCGGAGGCCATCTCCAGAGTCAGGTCGATCGGGAAGCCGAAGGTGTCGTGGAGCTTGAACGCCTCGGCGCCGGAGAAGGTCGTGGAGCCGGTCCTGCGCGCGTCCTCCGCGACCGTCTCGAACATCGCCGAGCCGGTGCGCAGGGTCTGCAGGAAGGAGGCCTCCTCGGCGACCGCGACCGCCTCGATGCGGGAGCGGTCCGCGATCAGCTCCGGGTACGCCGCGCCCATCGCCTCGATCGTGGTCTCGACCAGGTCCTTCATGGTCGCGCCGGAGGCACCGAGCAGCCGCATGTTGCGGATCGCGCGGCGCATCAGGCGGCGCAGGATGTAGCCGCGGCCCTCGTTGCCCGGCGTGATGCCGTCGCCGATCATCATCGTCGCGGACTTCACGTGGTCGGTGACCACGCGCAGCGACACGTCGTTCTTCTCGTCGGCGCCGTAGGCGACACCGGCGATGGCCGCCGCCTTGTTCAGGATCGCGCGCGAGGTGTCGATCTCGTAGAGGTTGTCGACGCCCTGCAGGATCGAGGCCAGGCGCTCCAGGCCCAGACCGGTGTCGATGGACTTGCTGGGCAGCTCGCCGAGGATCGGGAAGCCGTGCTTGTCGCCGCCCGCGCCGCGCTCGAACTGCATGAAGACCAGGTTCCAGATCTCCAGGTAGCGCTCGCCGTTGACGGCCGGGCCGCCCTCCTCGCCGTAGGCGGGACCGCGGTCGTAGTTGATCTCCGAGCACGGGCCGCAGGGGCCGGGCACGCCCATCGACCAGTAGTTCTCGGCCATGCCCAGGCGCTGGATGCGCTCGGCCGGGACGCCGACCTTCTTCCAGATCTCCTCGGCCTCGTCGTCGTCGAGGTAGACGGTGATCCACAGCTTCTCCGGCTCCAGGCCGAAGCCGCCGTCGGCGACCGGCGACGTGAGCAGCTCCCACGCCAGGTTGATCGCCTTCTCCTTGAAGTAGTCGCCGAAGGAGAAGTTGCCGCACATCTGGAAGAACGAGCCGTGGCGGGTGGTCTTGCCGACCTCCTCGATGTCCAGGGTGCGCACGCACTTCTGGACCGAGGTGGCGCGCGGCCAGGGCGCCGGCTGCTCGCCGAGGAAGTACGGCTTGAACGGGGCCATGCCCGCGATGGTGAGCAGGGTGGTCGGGTCGTTCGAGATGAGCGACGCCGACGGGACGACCGTGTGGCCCTTCTTTTCGAAGAAGTCGAGCCAGCGGCGGTGGATCTCCGCGGATTCCATGAGCTTTTCAGCCTTCTAGGGAAAGCGGCGCGCGTCGGGCAACTCCCAGGCGCCGCGAGGATGACGGGCCTCGGGGTGGGGCGAGTCGGCCGATGAAGCGCGACTGGCCCCTAGATAGCTCGCGCCGTACCGCCCTCTGGGCGCCCCGACGAACGCGGCGAGGAACCGTCACCCTTCGGGTCGTCCTTCGGGCGGTCCGTGGCCGGGGGCACGTCGATGCCCAGGGCGACGTTCAGCTCCTCCTCGCGGTCGTGCGCCAGGTCGCGCACGTCCTCGAAGAACTCCTTGACCGAGTCCAGGAAACCGCCGCCGGAGATCGACACCCGGTCGGCGATGCCCGCCGGGGTCAGCTCCTTGGCGGTCGAGGTGACCTTGCGGAAGACCAGCACGCCCGCGGTCGCGCCCATGGACACCCAGAAGAGACGGCGCACTGTACCGGTGAACATCAGCCCGTCATCCCTTCTTCTTGTCGGCGCGGCGAGCCCGGCGATCGGCCTTCAGCTCGGCCTTCACGCGCTTGGCCACATCCTCATTCTTGCGCGAGGTGATGGCCGCGCGCACACCATAACTGAACGACGCCACCTTGACGAGCGGGCCGCCGATCGCCGACGTGGCGGTGCCGACCAGGCCGGAGATGTTCTTCGACATGGTCTCGACGTTGTCGGTGATGGCATCGACCTTGACCAGCTGGTTGTTGCCGTTCTTGACCGTGTCGGTGATCTCGTTCAGCAGCGGGACGGTCTCCTGGGTGATGCCGGCGACGAGCCTGGTGGTCTCCTTCAGCACTTCGGCCAGCCGTACCAGGACGAAGGCGAAGAAGCACACTCCCACCGCGAAGAAGATCGCGAAGATCAGTCCGACAATCGCTCCAGCGGACACCGCGGGCTCCCTGAGTATTGGTTGAGATGGCAAAGAGGATCAGCAAACGCTGTATGAGCACAGCACCCTACCGCGCGGCTGTGCGGGGAAAGCACGTCGGGGGCGTGTCTCAGCCCTTTTGCGGAGGCGTTTTGGGCTCGGCGGGAGCGGGTCGGTCGCCTGCCAGAAGAGCCCTGACTCGGTCGTAGACGTCGGCGTACCGGGCCTCGGCGCCGTGGCGCGTCGGCTCGTAGTACTGCTGGCCGTGCACCGCGTCGGGGGCGTACTGCTGGGCGGCGACACCGCCCGGGACGTCGTGGGCGTAGACGTAGCCCTGACCGTGGCCGAGGGACTGGGCGCCGGAGTAGTGCGCGTCGCGCAGGTGCGGCGGGACCGGTCCGGCCAGTCCCTTGCGGACGTCCTCCATGGCGGCGCCGATCGCCTTGACGGCGGAGTTCGACTTCGGCGCCAGGGCGAGATGGATCACCGCGTGGGCCAGGGTGATCTGGGCCTCGGGCCAGCCGATGAAGGAGACGGCCTGCATCGCGGCGACGGCGACCTGCAGGGAGCTCGGGTCGGCCATGCCGATGTCCTCGCTGGCCGAGATCACCAGGCGGCGGGCGATGAAGCGGGGATCCTCACCGGCCTCGACCATCCGGGCCAGATAGTGGAGCGCGGCGTCCGCGTCGGAGCCGCGGACGGACTTGATGAAGGCGCTGGCGACGTCGTAGTGCTGGTCACCGTCGCGGTCGTAGCGGACGGCGGCGCGGTCCACCGCTTGTTCCAGGATCTCCAGGGTGAGCGGGGTGGGGCTCTGTACGCCGCGTTCGCGGGCGGCGGCGATGGCACCGGCCGCTCCGGCTTCGAGTGCGGTGAGCGCGCGGCGGGCGTCTCCTCCCGCGATGCGCAGGAGATGGGCTTCGGAGTCTTCGGGGAGCGAGACCTTGCCGGCGAGGCCGCGGTCGTCCGCGACCGCGCGGTGGACGACTTCGCGGATGTCGTCGTCGGTCAGCGGCTGGAGCGTCAGCAGGAGGGAACGGGAGAGCAGCGGCGAGATGACGGAGAAGTGGGGGTTCTCGGTGGTCGCCGCGACCAGCGTCACCCAGCGGTTCTCGACGGCGGGGAGCAGGGAGTCCTGCTGTGCTTTGGAGAAACGGTGGATCTCGTCGAGGAACAGGAGGGTCTCGCGGCCGTACATCCCGAGTTCGCGCTTGGCGCGGTCCACGACCGCGCGGACCTCCTTGACGCCCGCGTTGATGGCGGAGAGCTCGGCGAAGGTGCGCTCGGTGGCGTCGGCGAGAACGTAGGCGAGGGTGGTCTTGCCGGTTCCCGGCGGGCCCCAGAGCAGGATCGAGGAGGGGACGGTCACGCCGTCCCCGGCCTTGACCAGGCGCCAGAGGGGCGAGCCGGAGCGCAGCAGGTGCTTCTGGCCGACGATTTCGTCGAGGGACCGGGGGCGCATGCGCACGGCGAGGGGGGCCGAGGTGCGGGCCTGCTCGGTTCCGGCTTCCTCGAACAAGTCCAGCTGTTCCACGTCACGACCTTAACCCTCCGGGCCGACAGGATGATCGGCCACAATGATCGACGTGGATGACGCTGAGATACGCAGGCTGGAGTCGGTCGAGGAACTGTTCGCGCTCGCGGGTGACGACTACCTGCTGCGGACCGACGCCTCGCCGGAGCAGTCGCTGGCCGAGCAGGGAGCGGCCTGGTACGCGGCCGACGGCGGTTTCGCGTTCGGGGGGTCGCAGGACGGGCCGGGACTGGTGGACTGGCTGACGGTCATCGGGCCGCCCGGTGCTTCCGGCCCGCTGCTGCGGCACGTCCTGGACGATCTGACACGGCCGCCGCACGGGATCAGCGTGCCGCGCGGGACGGATACCGCCGCGGCGGGTATCGAGGTCGCCGAGCCGGAACCCTGGGACTACATGGTGTTCGACCCGGCCTGGGGTGTCGGCCTGGAAGTACAGCCCGGGGAGGAGCGGGTCGAGGAGCTCCTGCCGTCACCCGAAGCAGATGCGGAGATCGGCGACTTCTTGAAGGTCGCCAACCCCAGTCACTCGGCGAAGCCCGGATGGGAGGCGATCCAGGCCTGGGGTGTGGTGCGCGGGGCGAATGGGAACCTCCTCGCATGCGGGGCGTACTGCCGACGGTCCGGAGGGAACGGGTATCTGGCGTCGATCGGGACCCATCCCGATGCCCGGGGTCAGGGGCTGGGAGCGGCGGTGTCAGGATGGCTGACGCGGCGGTCGTTGGACAGGGACGGGTTCTGCTCCCTGGGGCACTGGCATCCGAACGAGCCGGCGCGGCGGATCTACGCACGGTTGGGCTATCGGACGACGCATCGGATGCTGAGCGCGAGGCTGGTCGGGTGACCCGCTTCGACCTGCGTGACGTCACTGTGCGACGGGAAGGGCGCCTGATCGTCGATCGGGTGACGGCGACGCTCGCGGCGGGTCGGTGCACGGCTCTCGTGGGCCCCAGCGGCGCGGGCAAGTCGACCTTGCTCCGGCTGTTCAACCGGCTCGACGATCCGACGTCGGGCAGTCTGCTGATCGACGGCGCGGCGCTGGAGTCGCTGGACGTGCTGGCGCTCCGTCGGCGCGTGGGGCTGGTCGGACAGCGTCCGGTGCTGGTGGCCGGGACGGTCTTCGAGGAGTTGCGGGCCGGGGCGCCGACGTTGGAGCGGGAGCGGGCCCTGGACCTGCTGGCTCGCGTCGGATTGCCCGAGGCGATGCTCGATCGGGCCGGCGTCGGCCTGTCGGGTGGAGAGGCGCAGCGGATATGTCTGGCGCGGACCCTGGCGGTCGGCCCCGAAGTGTTGCTTCTGGACGAGCCGACGTCGGCGTTGGATCCGGAGGCGGCGCGGGCTGTCGAGGAGACGCTCTGCGGGTTGTTGCGCGACGGGCTGACAGCCGTTCTCGTGAGCCACAGCGCTGAGCAAGTCCGACGGATGGCCGACGACGTGCTGGTGTTGCGGGAGGGGCGCCTCGTCGAGAGCGGCGCCGTCGCGGACGTCGCGTACGTCAACGGCGCGGGAGGGTCGCACCCGTGAACTCACCGGCCGTCCCCGAATGGACCGGCGTCGCTCTGTCGATCAGCCTCGTCGCCGTCGCCGTGGTCATCGCCTGGCGCCAGCACCTGGGTCTGGCCCGCGAAGTCGTCATCGCGGCCGTGCGCGCCGGGGTGCAGCTGTTCGCGGTCGGTGCCGTGCTGCTGTTCCTGTTCCAGCACGCCGGCCTGCCCGGCGGCTTCGCCTGGCTCATCGTGATGGTCGTCATCGCGGGCCAGGTCGCGGGACGCCGTGGGGCGGGGCTCCACCGCTCGCGGTATGTCGCCACCGGCGCCGTCGCGCTGGCCGCCGCCGTGACCCTCGGCGTGCTGATCGCCTTCGGCGTCATCCAATCCGCGCCGCGCGTCGTGGTACCGGTCGGCGGCATGGTCGTGAGCGGGGCGATGCAGGCCACAGGGGTCACCCTGGCGCGGATGGTGGCGGAAGCCCGCGGACAGCGCGCGGTCATCGAGGCGCGGCTGGCTTTGGGGCTGTCCGCCGGCGACGCCTTCGCACCGCACCGGCGCGAGCTGATGCGGACGGCTCTGATCCCGACGCTGGACGCGACGAAGGTCGTGGGCCTGATCAGCCTGCCGGGGGCCATGACCGGGTTGATCCTGGCCGGGGTGTCGCCGGAGGTGGCCATCCGGTATCAGATCGTGGTGATGTACATGTTGCTGGCGGCGGCCGTGATGGCGGCCCTGGCCGCGGCTGAGCTGGGGCAGCGGATGCTGTTCACAAGTGCGCAGCAACTGCGTTAGCGGCTCCTTCATCAGACTCTCAGAGTGGTCTGCCTAGGATCCGGTCTCATGACTACGTCTAGCGCGACCAAGAGCACCGTCGACGAGGTGCCGGAGATCGAGATCGTCCCCGAGCTCGTCGAAGAAGACCTTGACGGCGGCCTGGGGAGCGCCGACCTGGTCGACGGCGCGGAGGGGACGGAGGCGGCCGAGCGGCCGGGTTCGGTCATCGCCGCCGGGGCCGCGGCGGTGGCCGCCGCGGGCGTCGGTCTGGTCTCGCTGACCGGGAGCTGGCTGGGCGACGTGCTGGCCCAGCGGCAGACGCTGATCGGGCAGATCGCCTCGTCCAACGGCACGGCGGACGTCCTCATCAAGCGGCGCTACACCGATCCGTGGCACAGGACCGCGTTCGTGAGCATGGGCTTCGCCGTCGCGGCGATCGTCATCGCCGCGGCGACGTTGTTCCTCGGGCGCTTCGCGGCACGGGCTCAGGCGCCGGTGTGGGTGCGGGCCGTCGCCTGGGGTGCACTGGCCCTCGGGGCGGTCGGCCTGGGCGTGTCGGCGGCGATGTACTTCGACGTGTTCGCCGGCGCGATCACTGTGCCGGCTGGCAGCTAGCCCACTGCTCGGCGGTGATTTCGTAACGGACTTCCCCGTGCTCCGAGTCCTTGATGGGGGCCAGGTCGGGGAAGTACGTGTCCACGTGCTTCATGCCGAGCTTCTCCATGATGTTGCGCGAGCCGGCGTTCACGAACATCGTCTCCGCCCAGACCATGCGGACGCCCAGCTCGGTGAAAGCCTTACGGAGCAGGGCACGTGAGCCCTCGGTGGCGTAGCCCTTGCCCCACGCCGCCTGGCGGAGGCGGTAGCCGAGCTCGACCTCGTCCAGCGGACCGTCGGCCTTGGGGCGCAGGATGAACCAGCCGATGAAGGCTCCGCCGTCCTTCTCGTGGGCGGCCATCAATCCGAAGTCGCCGCCCCACTTTTCGTAGTTGGCGAGGATGTTCGGCAAGTACTGCCGACGGATGGTCTCCGGCGGGGTGGGCTCGCCTCCGGTGAGGTAGCGCATCACCGCCGGGTCGCTGTCCAACTCGATGAGCAGGTCCGCGTCGTCGGCGGTGAAGCGGCGGAGGATCAGGCGGCTGGTCTCAAGGTACGTGTCCACACCGTCGATCTTGGCCTACCGCCGGTCAGGCCACCCAACGGTTTTCCTCCGGAAGCGGCGGCAGCGTGGCCTCGCAGCGGTGAGCGGAGGCCAGGCGGCGCACCGCCTCGCGGAGGGTGTCCTCCGGAAGCGTGTAGGGGATCCGGACCCGGTGCTCGAAGGTGCCGGGGTCCACGCCGAACTTCGGGCCGCCGACCAGGCGGACACCGAAGGCCGCCGCGCGGTCGGCGAGCATCGAGGACGTAGGCTCGCCGATGTCCACCCACAGCGACAGGCCGCCGGGCGGCGTGCGCCACGACCATTCCGGCAGTTCGGCGGCCAGCGCCGCTTCCAGGGCCGCGCGCTGACGGCGCAGGGCCTCGCGGCGTTCCTCCACCACGCCCCAGCCGCGCCGCAGGAGCGCGATGGCCATGAGCTGGTCCACCACCGAGCCGGCCATGTCCATGGTCACGCGGTGGCCGGCCAGTTCGGTGGCCATGCGCGGGGAGGCGCGGATCCAGCCGATGCGCAGGCCGCCCCAGTGGCTCTTGGACATGGAACCGACGCTGAGCACCTGTTCGGCGGCCGCTTTCGACACGGAGGCGGGGAACGGCAAGGGCGCCGGGACGTCGAGCGCCATGTCGGTCACGGTCTCGTCGTTGATCAGCCAGGTGCCGGCGGCGCGGGCGGCCTCGGCGGCCTCGGCGCGGCGGGCGGCGGACATCAGGGTGCCGGTCGGGTTGTGGAAGTCGGGGATCAGGTAGGCCACCCGCGGCACCGCCTGGCGGAGCTGGGCGATCAGCGCCGCGGACTCGACGCCGTCGTCGCCGACCGGCACCGGGACGGGCCGCAGCCGGGCGCGGCGCATCGCCTCGACGCTGTTCGGGTACGTCGGGCTCTCCACCACCACCCGGTCCCCCGGGCCGCAGAGCAGCGACAGGGCCAGGACGTTCGCGTGCTGGGCGCCGGAGGTGACGACGATCTGGTCGGGCGTGGTGGGCAGCCCCCGCTCGATGTAGCGCTCGGCGATGAGCTCACGCAGCTCCGGCAGCCCGGCCTGGTAGTAGCCGGTGGCGCCGGCCAGGGCGGCCAGTTTCGGGCCGGACTCGGCCAGCGCCTCGCCGAGCAGCTGCGCGGACAGTCCGAAGGACGCGCAGGACAGGTCGACGGCGACCTCGGTCGAGCCGGGCTCGCTGGGCATCAGCCAGCCGCCGTAGCCGTTGGGGCCGGAGCCGGGCGGGAGCATGGTCCAGGTGCCCGAGCCGCGGCGGCTCTCCAGGAAGCCGTCCTCGCGCAGCAGATCGTAGGCGGCGGTGACGGTGGTGCGGCTCATGCCCAGGGCGGCGGCCAGGTCGCGTTCGGCCGGCACCCGGGTCCGCAGCGCGATCCGGCCGTCCAGGATCAGGGCCCGGACGCTGTGCGCCAGGGCCCGGTAGGCCGGGCGGCGCTCGGGGTCGGCGGCCTGCTCCGGGCCGCCGAGATGGGAGACCTCGCGGATCAGCCGCGCCAGGCGCGTGCTGCCCACCGTGCGGTCGGTCGTCACCAGCTCCACCGGACCGGCCATGCCACCCTCCTTCGATTGGCCCTGGGGACAAGGCCACTTGGCCTCAATACTGATGGAAGTGGCCCGCTTCAGCAAGGATCCGGGGCCAGTTTGTCCGAACAGCCAGGGGAGGCAGGCATGACGGCGACGACGACCGGGCGGGCCGTGGGGGCCACGGCGTTGAGCGACCGGGCCGAACGGGACCTCGTCACGAGGCGTGAGGAGCGGATCGCCGAGCCGGTTCCGGTCCTGGAGTGGCTGCGGAGGGGGCTGCGGTGGACGCTGGCCCTGATCCCGCGGGACCGGCGGGCGCACCGGCTCGTGCAGCTGGAGCTCGGGTTGGTGCTGTACGGGATCAGCGACGGCATGATCCTGATGTCGGGGTTGGGGGCCAATCCGTGGGACGTGTTCCACCAGGGCCTGGCCAAGCACGTCGGGATCCAGGTCGGCACCATGGTGATCCTGGTCGGCGTGGCGGTGATGCTGCTGTGGATCCCGCTGCGGCAGAAGCCCGGGTTCGGGACGATCAGCAACGTGGTGGTCATCGGGCTGGCGATGAACGCCGCGATGGCCTGGATGCCCTCGCCGCACGTGTGGTGGCTGCGCTGGGCCGAGATGCTCGGCGCGGTGGTGCTGAACGGCGTGGCGACCGGGGCCTACATCGGGGCGGGCATGGGTCCGGGCCCGCGGGACGGCCTGATGACCGGCTACGCGGCGCGCGGCCACTCGATCCGCGTGGTGCGGACCTCGATGGAGATCGCGGTGCTGGCCTCCGGCTGGCTGCTCGGCGGCACCGTCGGCATCGGCACCGCGGCCTACGCCCTGCTGATCGGGCCGCTGGCGCACCGGTTCATCCCGCTGCTGGCCCTCAAGCCGAAGGGCGGGGACGAGCCGGCCGCCGCCGGGAGGAAGGCCCCGCGGCTGACCACGCACCGGCTGGCCGGGCCCGACAACTGCTGAGCTGGGGGGATCACGGAGCGCGTCGTCCTCGGTGGGGCCCTGGACGGCGCGCTCCGGCGTGCCGTCTCAGAACCCGCGCACCTTGGCGGGCCGGATCCGGGTGGCCACCGAGTAGGGAGCCATGGCCTCGCCGACCGACGAGCCGAAGTACTTCGCGGCGCGGGCGCGGTACTTGGCCTCGAACGCCAGCACCTCCCCCGCGCCCGGATGGCCGGCGCCGAGGAACTCCACGTCCCCGGTGAAGACCATGACCTCCAGGTCGTGCACACCGCCGTCGAAGTGCAGAGCGACGGTCGGCCGCGCGCGCATGGACCGCAGCCGGGCCGCGTCGTCCTTGTGGAAGATCAGAAAGCTGCCGTCGCCCCAGGCGTCGTCCTCGTCCGGCGTCCACAGGAACCAGACCGGGTTCGGTTGCGGGATCCCCGCGCTGTTGACGGTGACCAGCCAGACGATCTCCTCTTCGAGGAGGCGGCGCCGGGTCGCGGCGCCGAACTCGGTGGCCGGGTCGGGCAGGACGTGCGGGGCCTCAGTCATGCGGCCACGATAACTAAGCGGTCAGTTTGAGGACGGCCTGACACAGGTCGGTGGGCAGGACGAAGGAGTCGGTCTCCGTCATGTTCAGCACGACGCCGTCGACGCCGTCGTAGTCCGCGAGCTGGAACAGGGCGGCGGCGGCCATGTCGGCCCCACCGGTGACCCCGCCGTCCCGCTTCTGGTGCTCCATGAACAGATCCGGCGCGGTGTAGGCCATGACGTAGTTCCCGGGCGGGTGCTCCATGCTGACCACGCGCGGGCGACCGGTCTCGTCGACGGGAACCACGTAGTGCTCGAAGCGCGCCAGGCGCGGGCCGAGGTCGTCGGTGGTGTCCACGAGCGCGGTCTCGACCTTGAGGGCGTCGATCCAGCGGGCCAGGTACGCGAGCAGCTCGTCGTCGACGCCCATCAGCCACTCCTGCTCGGCCGGCGCGGCCGGGTTCACCCGGACCTCCGTCGTGCCGCGGGTGAGCGCGCCGAACACCTCTGTGCCGGGCACCGGGCCGCCGGCCGCGGCGAACGCGCCGCCGGCCTCGATCGCGGCCTGGACCTGGTCGGCGTCGGTGAACAGCCACAGCCGGCCGGGGCCGGGCGCCTGGCCGAGGGCCGGGGTGGGGATCATGCGGTCGTAGACCTTGCGCTCCGGGAAGGCCTCGTCGAGCCACATCATCGGGGCGTACCAGCCGTCGTGCGCCAGCAAGGCCCGCACAACGTCGCTGCGCGAGGCGTGCCCCCGCGCGTAGTCCGCCAGAACCTCGGTCACCGCTGCCATGAACCCTCTTTATCAGGGTTCGCAGAGAGACGACAAGGCGGGTGCGGAATCACCCGCACCCGCCCCGGGAATCGCAGGATCACGCCTTGGCGGCGCCCTTGGGCTCGTAGACGGCGTCCACACCGGCCTCCTTGCGCTGCGCCGGGGTGATCGGCGCCGGGGCGCCGGTCAGCGGGTCGCCGCCGGTGGCGGTCTTCGGGAACGCCATCACGTCGCGGATGGTGTCCGCGCCGGTCAGCAGCGCCACCAGCCGGTCCAGGCCGAGGGCGATGCCGCCGTGCGGCGGCGGGCCGTAGTTGAAGGCCTCCAGCAGGAAGCCGAACTGCGACTGCGCCTCCTGCTCGGTCAGCCCGATCGCGTTGAACGCGCGCTCCTGCACGTCCTTGCGGTGGATACGGATCGAGCCGCCGCCCAGCTCGGTGCCGTTGACCACGATGTCGTAGGCGTTGGACAGCGCCGAGCCGGGGTCCTTGTCGAAGGTGTCGAGCGAGTCGGCGGTCGGCGCGGTGAACGGGTGGTGCATCGCGTGCCAGCCGATCTGCTCGCCGGAGGCGTCCTCGATGGGCTCGAACATCGGGAAGTCCACGACCCACAGGAACTTCCACGCGCCCTCGTCGATCAGGCCGCCGCGCCTGCCGATCTCCAGCCGCGCCGCGCCCAGCAGATCCTGCGAGGCGGTGCGCTTGCCGGCGGCGAAGAAGACGGCGTCGCCGGGCTTGGCGCCGACCTTGTCGGCCAGGCCCGCGAGGTGCGCCTCGGACAGGTTCTTCGCGACCGGGCCGCGCAGCTCGCCGGTCTCGGCGTCGATGACCACGTAGGCCAGGCCCCTGGCACCGCGCGCCTTGGCCCAGTCCTGCCAGCCGTCCAGCTCCTTGCGGGTCTGCGCGGCGCCGCCGGGCATGACCACGGCGCCGACGTAGGGGGCCTGGAACACGCGGAACTCGGTGCCGGCGAAGTACTCGGTGAGCTCGGTGAGCTCCTGCCCGAAGCGCAGGTCCGGCTTGTCGGAGCCGAAGCGGGCCATCGCCTCGTGGTACTTCATGCGCGGCAGCGGCAGCGGGACGTCGACGCCGAGCGTCTCCTTCCACACCGCGGCCACCACGGCCTCGCCGACCTTGAGGATGTCCTCCTGGTCCACGAACGACGCCTCGATGTCCAGCTGGGTGAACTCCGGCTGCCGGTCGGCGCGGAAGTCCTCGTCCCGGTAGCAGCGGGCGATCTGGTAGTAGCGCTCCAGGCCGGCGACCATCAGCAGCTGCTTGAACAGCTGCGGCGACTGCGGCAGGGCGTACCAGGTGCCGGGCTGCAGGCGCACCGGCACCAGGAAGTCACGTGCGCCCTCCGGGGTGGAGCGAGTCAGCGTCGGGGTCTCGACATCGAGGAAGCCGTACTCCTCCATGACGTCCCGGATGACCTTCGTGGCCTTGGACCGCATGCGCAGGGCCCGGGCCATCGGCTCCCGCCGGATGTCGAGGTAGCGGTACTTCAGCCGCATCTCCTCGTTGATGTTCGAGCTCTTGTGCTCGTCGATCGGGAACGGCAGCGGCGCCGCGGGCGAGAGCACCTCGACGGTGTCGACGACGACCTCGATCTCCCCGGTGGGCAGATCCGGGTTCGCGTTGCCCTCGGGGCGGACCCGGACCTCGCCGGTGGTCACGACGCAGTACTCGTTGCGCAGGTCGTGGACGGACTCGCTCTCGCGGACCACGACCTGGACGAAGCCGGAGGCGTCGCGCAGATCCAGGAAGGTCACGCCCCCGTGATCGCGCCGGCGGGCGACCCACCCGGCCAGCGTGACAGTGGTGCCGGCGTCGGACGCGCGGAGCGTCCCCGCCTCATGGGTGCGGATCACTTCAACTTCTCCTGAATCGTGGTGAGGATGTCCGTGAGGGAGACGGATTCCTGCTCCCCTGTGGCCAGTTCCTTGATCTGAATGACATTCTCCGCGATGTCCCGCTCGCCCAGCACCAGCGCATAACGCGCGCCGGAGCGGTCGGCGGCCTTCATCGCGGGCTTGATGCCCTTGTTGCCGTAAGCGAAGTCGGCGGCGACACCGGAGCGGCGCAGGGTGGTGACGAGCTTGAACAGGCGCTCGCGGGCCTGCTCGCCGAGCGGCACCGCGAACACGTCGAGCCGGTCGGCACCGGGCTGCGGCACCCCCTCGGCCCGCATCGCGAGCAGCGTGCGGTCGACGCCGAGCGCCCAGCCGACGGACGGCAGGCTCGGACCGCCGAGCTCCTCGGACAGGCCGTCGTAGCGGCCGCCGGCACCGATCGCGGTCGGCGAGCCGGTGATGCCGCTGTGGACGTACTCGAAGGTGGTGCGGGTGTAGTAGTCGAGGCCGCGGACCAGCTTCGGATCGTCGACGAAGGCCACTCCGGCCTCGGTCAGCAGGCGCCGGACCTCCTCGTGGTAGACCTTGCAGGCCTCGCAGAGGTTGTCGCTGATCAGCGGGACGTCGGTGAGCTGTTTCTGCACCGCCTCCCGCTTGTCGTCCAGGACGCGCAGCGGATTGATCTCGGCGCGCCTGCGGGTCTCCTCGTCCAGGTCCAGGCCGAGCAGGAACTCCTGGAGCTTGGCGCGGTAGGCCGGGCGGCAGTTCTGGTCGCCGAGGGAGTTCAGCAGCAGGCTGTACTCGGTCAGGCCGAGGTTCTTGTAGATGTCGTCGCCGGCGATCAGCAGCTCGGCGTCCAGCGCCGGATCCTCCGCGCCGATCGCCTCGGCGCCGACCTGGGAGAAGTGGCGGTACCGGCCGCGCTGCTGCTTCTCGTAGCGGTAGAAGGAACCGGAGTACCAGACCTTCACCGGCAGGCTGCCGCGGGTCAGGTTGGCCTGCAGGACGGCGCGCAGCACGGCCGCGGTGCCCTCGGGGCGCAGGGTGACCTCGTCACCCCCACGTGTGGTGAAGGAGTACATCTCCTTGGTGACGATGTCCGTGGACTCGCCGACGCCGCGCTTGAACAGCGCGGTGGACTCGAACGTGGGCGTCTCGATGTAGCCGTAGCCGGACAGGCGCAGCGGCGCGGCCATGGCGTCGCGCACGGCCAGGATGGCGGCCGAGTCCGGAGGCAGGAGGTCGAAGGTGCCCGGCGCGTTCTGGAACTTGCTCATGATGTCTGTGGGTATCCCTACATGCCGCGGGGTTTGACCGACGGCGGCGCCGCCTCCGTCAGGAACGGGTTCGTGGCGCGCTCACGGCCGATCGTGGTCTGGGGGCCGTGGCCGGACAGGACGACGGTCTCGTCCGGCAGCGGCAGGCAGACACGGGCCAGTGACGCCAGCAACTCGTCGCGGCTGCCACCGGGGAGGTCCCAGCGGCCGACCGCTCCGGCGAAGAGCAGGTCCCCGGTGAACAGCACGTGGGGGATGTCCTGCAGGCCGGGAGTCCGGAACGTCACTGAGCCCTTGGTATGGCCGGGAGCGTGGTCGACGGTGATCTCCAGGCCGGCCAGGTCCAGCACCACACCGTCGGTCAGTTCCCTGACGTCGTCCGGTTCGGCGAACTCGACCCGGCCGAAGATCGGCGTGCCGGGCGCGATGCCCAGCCACTTCTGCGGGTCGGTCAGCATCTCGCGGTCGCCCGGGTGCACGTAGGCGGGGACGCCATAGTCTCCGCAGACCGGGACGACCGACATGGTGTGGTCCACGTGACCGTGCGTGAGCAGGACGGCGACCGGCTGCAGCCTGTGCTCCCGGACCACCTCCTCGACGCCGGCGGCGGCGTCCTCGCCGGGATCGATGATCACGCACTGCTCCCCGGCGCCGGGCGCCACGAGATAGCAGTTCGCACCCAGGCTTCCGGCTGGGAATCCGGCGACAAGCACGCGCGCCCCACACTTCGGTCAGCGGTCAGGAGATTTTCCCTACGCAGGTTACCGGGGGCGGCGGACCCTTTGCGAACTCATTGGAAGCTCACAGCTGATTTCTAGGGAATGCACCGTACACTGTCCCGCTGAAGCTCGAGCACCCCATATCCGACACTCGACACGACCTGGCCGACAGGGTCGACCACATCCCGGAGGCGAATCGGTGACCAGCAAGGACCGGCAGCGCGAACTGGAGCGCGCCCGCTACGAGCGCGTCCAGGCCCGCTTGGCGGAGCAGCAGGCGGCCGCCAGCAAGCGCAACAAGATCACGGCCATCGTGGCCGCCGTCGCGGTCGTCGGGATCGGGGTCACCGTCGCGCTCGTGACGAAGAGCGGCGGCGACGACAAGAAGAGCCCGGCCGCGAGCTCCACCCCGTCCAGCCCGGCTTCCCCGTCCAGCCCGGCTTCGTCCTCCGCCTCCACAGCGCCCAGCTCGCCCAGCTCCCCGGACGCCAGCCCGAGCTCCAGCGCGCAGCAGGTGGGTTACCAGAAGACCGGTCAGGCGTCCAAGGACGTCGGCGTGCCGACCTACGACGCGGCCGCCGCGGCCAAGCCGTACACCGCCACGATCCACTTCAGCTCCGGCGACCTCACCTTCGACGCGCTGACCACGAAGGCGCCGTACACCACCTTCTCCTTCGAGTACCTGGCGAAGAAGGGTTACTTCGACAACACGAAGTGCCACCGCCTCACCACGCAGGGCATCTACGTGCTGCAGTGCGGCGACCCGTCCGGCACCGGCTCCGGCGGCCCGGGCTACCAGTTCCAGGACGAGAACCTGACCGGCGCCACGTACCCGGCCGGCACCATCGCCATGGCCAACGCCGGCCCGGGCACCAACGGCAGCCAGTTCTTCATCGTCTACAAGGACACCCAGCTGCCGGCCAACTACACCCCGTGGGGCAAGATCACCGGCGGCCTGGACGTGGTCACCAAGATCGCGGCCGGCGGCGAGGACGACAGCAACAACGCCGGCGACGGCCACCCGAAGCTGCCTGCCGACATCAAGAGCGTGACCATCAAGTAGGCGGATTCGGCGCACCGGGCCCCTCCGCGTCCTCGGTCCTGGACTCGGCGTGACCGAGCCGGGATCGGGGGCCGGTGGGGTGGGGAGTGACGCGGGCCGTCCCCCACCCGGGACGGTCCGCGCTATTGTGTCCCACTGGATGACCGGGATCCGGATCCGTGCAGGTGTATGTGGCGGACCCGTCAGCAGACACCCGGTTCGAGAACTTGGAGGCTCATCGTGGGCGAGGCACCGGAGGCTTGGGGCCGGGTCGCCGAGGACGGCACCGTCTACGTCCGGACCGCCGACGGCGAGCGGCAGGTCGGCTCGTGGGCGGCGGGGTCCCCGGACGAGGCGCTGGCCTACTACCAGCGCAAGTTCGACGGCCTGAAGGTCGAGGTGGACCTGATCGCCAACCGGCTGAAGCAGTCCGGGCCCTCGGCGCCGTCCCCGAAGGACGCCCTGGACAAGATCGGCAAGCTCCGCGAGCAGATCACCGGCGCCGCCGCGGTCGGCGACCTGGACGGGCTGCTGGCCCGCCTGGACGGCCTGGTGGAGCTCGCCGAGCAGCGCCGCGCCGAGCACCGGGCGGCCCGTGAGCAGCAGCAGGCCGACGCCCGCGCGGCCAAGCAGGCCCTGGCCGAGGAGGCCGAGCGGCTGGCGGTGTCCACGGAGTGGCGGGTGGCCGGCGAGCGGATGAAGGTCCTGCTGGACGAGTGGAAGGCCGCTCCGCGCCTGGACCGCAAGACCGACGACGAGCTGTGGCACCGGCTGTCGCAGTCCCGCTCGGCCTTCGCCAAGCGCCGCAAGCAGCACTTCGCCGAGCTGGACCAGCAGCGGGTGCAGATCCGCGCGCACAAGGAGCGGCTGATCGCCGAGGCCGAGGCACTGCAGGACTCCACCGACTGGAACCCCACCGCCGGCCGCTTCCGCGACCTGATGGGCGAGTGGAAGACCGCCGGGCGCGCCCAGCGCGACGTCGAGGACGAGCTGTGGAAGCGCTTCAAGGCGGCGCAGGACACCTTCTTCGCGGCCCGCAACGCGGTGCTGGACGAGCGCAGCGGCGCCGAGCGGGAGAACCTGGCGGCCAAGGAGCTGCTGGTGGCCGAGGCCGAGGCGCTCCTGCCGATCACCGACCACCGCGCCGCCCGCGTCGCCCTGCGCTCGATCAACGAGCGCTGGGAGGCCGTCGGCCCGGTACCGCGCGACGCCCGCCAGCGGATCGAGGGCCGGCTCCACACCGTGGACCGCGCGATCGCCGACGCCGAGGCCGCCGAACTGTCCCGGAAGGACCCGGAGAAGCGGGCCCGCGCCGAGGCCACCGTGGAGCAGCTCCGCACCGCGATCGCCAAGCTGGAGACCCAGGCCGAGAAGGCCCGCGCGGCCGGCCAGGACAAGAAGGCCGCCGAAGCCGAGGCGTCCATCGCGGCCCGGCAGGAGTGGCTGGCCGAAGCCGAGAAGGCGCTGGAGGAGTTCACCCGCTGAGGCCGGCGGAACCGGCTGTGAACCACGACGTCCGGGCGCCCTCCCACGGGAGCGCGCCCGGACGTTTTCGCGGGGCGCCGTGAGGAACCCGACGTCCGGGCCACGCGGCCGCTCCCGCGGCACCTGGCGGGCCATGGCTCTTCAGCCATCGGGCTATTGCCCGGTGGCTGTGATCGCTAAGGTGTGCGACGTGCGGATGCGAGTCCTGGCGCGGACGTTGTCTCCGGCGCGTAAGGGGTTGATCGTGGCGATCGCCGCGTACCTGGCGGTGCTGCTCGCCCTGCTGCTCACCGGACAGGGCACCCGGGCCGCGCTGTGGGTGGTCACGGGTGGCTTCACCGTGCTCGCCGGCGGCCTCCCGTGGATGCTGCTGGCGCTGTGCACGGACTACGTCGTCAACCCGGCCGCATGGCGCCGCACCATCGTCGTGGAGGGCGTGGCGGCCTCCGAGAGCTACACGGTGCCACCGCACCCGTCGGACGAGAGCTACGTCCTGCACCGCGTGTACGAGTTCACGACCCTGCACGGCGAGACCCGGAGGGTCGGAAGCCGGGCGACGTTCCGCGAGTCGCCGGACGGCCGGGTCGGGATCCGCTACGACCCGCGTCACCCGACGGACATCTGGCCGGCGCGGGTGGCGCTCTCGACGCTCGCGACGGGGACCGTGCTGGCGGTCCTGATGCTGACGGCGGCGGTGTTCGCGCTCGGCGGGGCGATCGGCTTCGGGACGGCGACGTTCACGTAGGATCCGGCGGTCGGCGACGGGTGATCAGTCGGCGTCGAAGACCTCGGCGGCGGTGGTCGCGATGAGGACCCGGTCCAGCCAGATGTCGAGCTGGCGGAGGTCGGCGCATCCCTCGATACGTTCACGCTGCTCGGCCGACAGGGCGATGCCCCGTGTGATGACGAAGCGGAGCAGCATCTCGACACGCGAGTCGATCCGGCCCTCGCGACGTCCCTCGTCGCGCCCCTCGGCGAGACCCTGAACGCGTCCCTCGACCCGCCCCTCGATGCGTCCCTCGGCTCGCCCCTCAAGGCGCCCCTCCGCACGCCCTTCAAGCCGTCCTTCGGCGATGAGCTCCCGCGAGAGGGACGATCGGTAGAAGGAAAGGTCAATGGCCATGATCTGCCTCCAAATCGCGCGGGCCGGAGTGTCATCCAAGCCGATGAGGGTGAGTTCGGCCAGGTCGTTGGCCTGTTTCTGGTCGTCCAGGGACTTCAGCGCCGATGCCAACGCCCTCAGTATCGCATCGACACCCTCGTCATACGCATGGGTGAGCGCCGAAAAGACCGCCAACGGGACGTCTCGGCGGGCCGTTTCCTCATCGCGGATCGGGGGCACGTTGTGAGGCCCGACGACGAGCGGACGCATCGTCAGCGCCGCCCAGTCGCCCACCCCTCGCTTGACCGGCTGCGACGCCCACTTCGCAACGCGCCGATCGTGGCAGACCACCAGCAGGAGGACGGGCAGGCGATACTTGTCCGCCAGATAGGCCAGGTAGTACATCCACGAATACAGCTTGTCCGGATCACAGGAGCGCTGAGCTTCGACGAGCACGAGGTACTCGGCTCCGTCAGCCGTCTCGCAGCGCAGAAGGGTGTCGACGCGCCGCTCCAGAGGATGGATTTCCGTGACATCCCCCGAGATGACGGCCACCGTGTCCGGCGCCGGGATATCCAGCCCTAACGCGCGAAAAGTCCGCCCCAGCATCTCTGAGTCGTGATGAAAGATGCGATGCATCGCTTCGTGTGAGGAGCCGACCATGGTCGGACTCTATCCATCCGCATCTAGGCGAATCGTCCTCAAACGCAGAATTTCACTCGAAAGTGTGCGCTAAGCCCTGCTCCGCACTCAGCTGTGCTTCGAACTCGTCACCCGATACACGTCGAAGACCCCTTCGACGCCCTTCACCGCCTTCAGCACCGCGCCCAGATGCGCCGGGTCCGCCATCTCGAACGTGAACCGCGAGATCGCCACCCGGTCGCGGCTGGTCGTCACCGACGCCGACAGGATGTTGACGTGCTGGTCGGACAGGACGCGCGTCACGTCCGAGAGGAGCCGCGACCGATCGAGCGCCTCGACCTGGATCGCGACGAGAAACATGGACGCCCCACCGGGCGACCAGGACACCTCCACCATCCGTTCGGGCTGCGCAGCCAGCGACTCCACGTTCGAGCAGTCCGCGCGGTGGACGGAGACGCCCGAGGCGCGGGTGATGAACCCGACGATGTCGTCGCCCGGAACGGGCGTGCAGCAGCGGGCCAGTTTGACCCAGATGTCGTCCGCGCCCTTCACCAGGACTCCGGGGTCGCCCGAGGGGCGGGCCTGGCCGCGGCGGGACAGCTTCTCGATGTTGCCCGGGACGGTGGCCTCGGCCAGGTCCTCGGTGGCGCCCTCCTCGCCGCCCAGCAGGTGCAGGAGGCGATGCACCACGTGCTGGGCCGAGACGTGGCCCTCGCCGATGGCGGCGTACAGGGCGCTGATGTCGGCGTGGCGGAGGTCGTGGGCGACGGTGGCCAGGGACTCGGAGGTCATCAGGCGCTGCAGCGGCAGCCCCTGCTTGCGCATGGCCTTGGCCAGCTGCTCCTTGCCCTGCTCGACCGCCTCCTCGCGGCGTTCCTTGGTGTACCACTGGCGGATCTTGTTGCGGGCGCGCGGGGAGGCGACGAAGGACAGCCAGTCGCGGCTCGGGCCGGAGTTCGGCGCCTTGGAGGTGAAGATCTCCACCACGTCGCCGTTGTCGAGCTTGCTGTCCAGGGGCACGAGGCGGCCGTTGACCCGGGCGCCTATCGTGTGGTGCCCGATCTCGGTGTGCACCGCGTACGCGAAGTCGACCGGTGTGGAGCCCGACGGCAGCGCCATCACCATGCCCTTGGGCGTGAAGACGTAGACCTCGGCGGTGGACAGGTCGAAGCGCAGCGCGTCCAGGAACTCGTTCGGGTCCGCGGTCTCCTTCTGCCAGTCCAGCAGCTGCCGCAGCCAGGCCATGTCGCCGCCGGGGTTGGTGCCGGCGCCGTTGGACGGCTTGCGGACGCCCTCGACGGCGTCCTCCTTGTACTTCCAGTGCGCCGCGACGCCGTACTCCGCCCGCCGGTGCATCGCGAAGGTCCGGATCTGCAGCTCCACCGCCTTGCCGCCGGGCCCGATCACCGTGGTGTGCAGCGACTGGTACATGTTGAACTTCGGCATCGCGATGTAGTCCTTGAACCGGCCGGGGACCGGGTTCCACCGCGCGTGGATGGCGCCGAGGGCGGCGTAGCAGTCGCGGACCGAGTCCACCAGGACCCGGATGCCGACCAGGTCGTAGATGTCGGCGAAGTCGCGGCCGCGCACGATCATCTTCTGGTAGACCGAGTAGTAGTGCTTCGGCCGGCCGGTGACGGTGGCCCGGATCTTGGCCTCGCGCAGGTCGGTGTGCACCGCGTCGATGACCTGGCTCAGGTACTCCTCGCGCTTGGGCGCGCGCTCGGAGACCAGGCGCACGATCTCGTCGTACATCTTGGGGTAGAGGATGGCGAACGCCAGGTCCTCCAGCTCCCACTTGATCGTGTTCATGCCCAGCCGGTGCGCCAGCGGGGCGTAGATCTCCAGGGTCTCGCGCGACTTGCGCTCCTGGCTCTCGCGCTTCATGTAGCGCATGGTCCGCATGTTGTGCAGCCGGTCGGCGAGCTTGATCACCAGCACCCGGATGTCGCGCGCCATGGCCACGACCATCTTGCGCACGGTCTCGGCCTGGGTGGCCTCGCCCAGCTTCACCTTGTCCAGCTTGGTCACGCCGTCCACCAGCAGCGCGATGGTGTCGCCGAAGTCGGCGCGCAGCATGTCCAGCGTGTAGTCGGTGTCCTCGACGGTGTCGTGCAGCAGCCCGGCGCACAGCGTCGGCACGTCCATGCCGAGCTCGGCCAGGATCGTGGTCACCGCCAGCGGATGCGTGATGTACGGGTCGCCGCTCTTGCGGCGCTGGCCGCGGTGGTGCCGCTCGGCGATCGCGTAGGCCTGCTCGACCGGCTTCAGGTCGGCCTTCGGGTGGTTGGCCCGGATGATCTTGAACAGCGGCTCCAGGACCTGCGGCGGGCCGCCGCTGCGGGCGCTGCCCAGACGGGCCAGGCGGGCGCGGACCCGGCTGGAGCTCGGGCGCGACGGACCCGTGCGGGCGGCCTCGGCGGACGGCGCCGGGACCGGCGGGGCCGTCGGCAGCGCGGGCACGGCCGCGGGGGCCTTGGGCGCCTGCCCGGAGGGCTGGGCCTTGGACACCGACGGGGCGGGCGCGGACCGGGCCGCTATGACCGAGGGGGCGGACGGCGCCGCGGCGGCCGGAGCGCCGGACTGCGCGCCGCGAGGCGCGGACTCAGGGGAGGCAGAGGGGGCAGCGGACGCACCGGCTCCAGCACCACCGGACCGGCCGTGCGAGCCGGTTCCGGCTCCCGCACCGCCACCGGATTCGGCGCCCCGGCTCGAACCGCCGGACTGGCCGCGAGCAGACTTGCCGGAAGCGCCGGCACCACGCTCTCCGTCACCTTCGCCGGGGGCAGCACCCGCGTTCGCCCCACCGGCCGGCCGGCCGGATCCCCGCCGGTCGCCACCGGACGCCGCTTCGCCCTTCGCTCGGCCGGACTTCGCAGCAGCATCGTTCCCACCGGCCGCCGGTCCCCGCACGGCGGCGTCCTCGCCGCCCGCACCGGATCCGGCCGTCGTCCCGACCTGCTCCTTCGTCGCCAAGCGCGGCCCCTCTCACGTCTGTGGGTGTGCCCAGTGTAACGACCGCTGTATAGACATTGTTTCCCACTCCGGCATTCGCCAGCTCACACCAGGAGCAGAGTGTGGATCCCGATGTCCGGTGCGGACGCCGCGAACCGCTCGCGTCCTCCTAGGAAGCCCAACTCCATCAGCACCGACAACCCCACCGGCACCGCTCCGGCGTCCCGCACCAGCTTCGCGGCCGCCACCGCGGTGCCGCCGGTGGCCAGGATGTCGTCCACGATCATCACGCGCTCGCCGGGCACGAAGGCGTCGCGGTGCACCTCTATGGTCGCCGTCGCGTACTCCAGCGCGTAGTCCTCACGGTAGGTGGCGCGCGGCAGCTTGCCGGCCTTGCGCACCGGCACGAACCCGACGCCGGCCGCCAACGCCACCGGGGCGGCCAGGAGGAAGCCGCGGGCCTCCAGGCCGGCGATGCGCGTGGCCCCCGACGCCCGCACCTGCTCGGCCATCGCCCCGACCACGGTGCCGAACGCGGTGGGGTCGCCGAGCAGCGGCGTGATGTCCTTGAAGACGATGCCCGGCTTCGGATAGTCCAGGACGTCGAGAATGCGAGTGGCGAGGACCTGGTCCAGAACGGAACGTTCCGGAAGGTCCCCGCCACCGGGAGGTGCGGGGAAGCTCACCGGGTGAGCTTACCCCGCGCTCTCAACGTCTCAGCGCCGCTTGCCGCTGGGCCGGTTCCGCCCGCGGTCGCCGCGCACCGGCTGGTTGCGCGGCCCGCGCGGGACGTCCCCGCGCGCCGAGCCGGCCTCGGCCACGTCCCCGAGCTCGTCGCCCCCCTCGCCGAGGAAGGAGCCGGGCACGCGCTCCTGCACCGGCACCGTGCGCTCGGCCCGGGCCGCGGCCTTGGCCTGCGCGCCGGCCGCCTTGCGCTTGAGCGCTCGCATGTCCGGCTCGCGCTCCTTCAGGTCGGCCAGCAGCGGCGTCGCGATGAAGATCGAGGAGTAGGTGCCGACCGCGATACCGACGAGCAGGGCCAGCGCCAGGTCCTGGAGCACGCCCGCACCGCCGCTGACCGTGGTGCCGGCCAGCAGCAGGGCGGCCACCGGGATCAGCGCGATCAGCGAGGTGTTCAGCGAGCGGATCAGGGTCTGGTTGACGGCCAGGTTGGCGGCCTGCGTGTAGCTCTGGTCGGTCTTGCTGGTGCCCAGGCCCGCGGTGTTCTCCCGGACCTTGTCGAACACCACGACGGTGTCGTACAGCGAGTAGCCCAGGATCGTCAGGAAGCCGATGACGGTGGCCGGCGAGACCTCGAAGCCGACCAGGGCGTAGATGCCGGCGGTGATCACCAGGTCGTGGGCCAGCGCGATGATGCCGGACAGCGCCATCTTCCACTCGTAGAAGACCGCCAGGTACAGCATCACCAGCGCCACGAAGATGATCAGACCGGTGATCGCCTTGTCGGTGATCTCATGGCCCCACGATCCGGAGACCGCGGTCACCGACACGTCGGTGGGCTTCACGCCGTCTCCGGCGTGCGCGGCCACCGCGGTGCGCACCTTGTCCTGCTCGTCGGCGTTCAGCGGCGTGGTCTTGACCACGATGTGCCGGCCGTCCTTGGCGCTGTTCGAAGTCTGGACCGACGGGTCCTTGACGATCCCGGCGACGCTGCTCTTGATCGTCTCGGTGCTGGCCGTGGCCGACTTGACGTCGAATTGCGACCCGCCGCGGAAGTCCAGGCTGAAGTTCAGCCCGAGCACCAGCAGCGCCACCGCCGAGACGAGCAGCAGCGCGCCGGAGATGGTGTACCAGCGCTTCTGCTTCCCGATGAAGTCGTAGGAGACCTCGCCGCGGTACAGGCGGTTGCCCCAGCTGTTGGAGGCGGACATCAGGCTTCCATCCCTTCCGCAGAGCCCTCACGACGGGCGGCGGCGCGGCGGTCGACGATCGATTGGCGCAGACCCGGGGATTTCTTGGCGCCCAGGCGGTTCGGGTCCAGACCGGACCACGGGTGGCCGTCGGCGAAGAACTTCCGGCGGGCGAGCAGGGTGACGATCGGCTTGGTGAACATGAACACCACGAGGATGTCCAGCAGAGTGGTGAGGCCCAGCGTGAACGCGAAGCCCTTCACCGTGCCGACCGAGACCTCGTACAGGACGAAGGCGGCCAGGAAGGACACGAAGTCCGAGGAGAGGATGGTGCGGCGGGCCCGGGTCCAGCCGTGGTCCACGGCGGTGCGCAGGGAGCGGCCCTCGCGGACCTCGTCGCGGAGGCGTTCGAAGTAGATGACGAACGAGTCCGCGGTGATGCCGATGGCCACGACCAGACCGGCGACGCCGGCCAGCGAGAGCCGGAAGCCCATCGCCGGGCCCAGCAGGGTGGCCAGCGAGTAGGTGAGGATCCCGGAGATCAGCAGCGAGGCCACGGCCACGACGGACAGGCCCCGGTAGTAGGCCACCAGGTACGCGATGACCAGCAGCATGCCGATCCCGCCGGCGATCAGGCCGGCGGTGAGCTGGTTGCCGGCCAGCGAGGCCGACACCTGCGAGACGTCGCCCTGCTCGAAGGTGATCGGCAGCGAACCGTACTTCAGCACGTTGGCCAGGTTCTCGGCCTGGGACTGGGTGAAGGTGCCGGTGATCCGGGCGTTCCCGTCGGTGATCGGGTTCTGCACGGTGGCCGCGCTGTAGACCACACCGTCCAGGTCGACGGCGAACATGCCCTGGTTCTGGTACAGCGTGGTGGTGACGGCGCCGAAGTCCTTGGCGCCCTTGCTGTTGAAGGACAGGTCGACTTCCCAGCGCCCGGTCAGGACCGCGTTCGAGCCGCCGGTCTGCTCCGGGTTGGCCGAGGCGCTGGTCAGGTCCTTGCCGTCGACGTCGGCCGGCGCCAGCAGCCAGGGCAGGTGGGTGGTGAAGTCACACCCGACCGCCCACTGGTTGGCCGCGAACAGGCTGCCGAGGTCCGTCGGCGGGGTGGTGCAGTTGATGGTGCTGTACAGCTGCAGCGCCTTGGCGCTCGGCGACTGCTCCTTCACCGTGCCGTCCGGGGACTTCTCCGGCGGGGCCGAGGAGCTCGGCGCGGCCGGGGTGGTGGGGGCGGACGGGTTCGACGACGGCGTCGCGGAGCCGGAGGCGCCGGAGCTCTTCGGGCTCGCGGTGGCGCCGCCGGAGGCCGTGCCGGACGGCGTGGCGCCGCCGGTGGGCGTGGCGGTCGGCGCGTCGGCGGCCTTCAGGCCGGCGTCGGCGACCCGGTGCTGGGTGCCGGTGGCGGTGGCGGACGGCGTGCTCGCCTTCGTGGTGGCCGAGGACGACGGCGTGCCGCTCGGCTTGGTGGCCGAGCCGGACGGGGTCCCCGCGCCGGAGGGCGTGGCCGAACCGGAGGGGCTGCTCGTCGGCGTCGTCGGCGGGACGGCCGGCTGCGGCGCCACCGTGGTGCGCGGCGCCACGCCGAACTGCGACAGCGCGGTCTGCGGCACCACGACCCGGAAGTACAGCTTCGCGGTCTGGCCCAGCTGCTTCAGCAGTTCCGAGGAGTTCTTGCCGGGGAGGTCGACCTGGATCGCCGAGCTGCCCTGCTTGGTCACCTCGGCCTCGGACACGCCCTGGCCGTTGACGCGGTTCCGCATGATCTGCAGCGCGGTGTCCATGTCGCCGGCCGACGGGGTGCCGCCCTTGGCGGTCATCGTCATGGTGGTGCCGCCCGCCAGGTCGATACCCAGCTGCGGCGAGCGGTGCCCGGTGCCGATCATGGTGCCACCCAGCACCATGATCAAGGCGGCCAGCACCGTCAGGGGGGTCCATGGGCTCATCTTGCGGTTCCGGGACCGCGGAGCCTTCGATCCGGCCAAGGGATTCGTCCGTCTCTTCGTGTCGTGTCGTGTGCCGGCCGGGGCGTCGGTCACACCCCACGCCGCCCGCCGCCTCGGCCCGGTTTCACGTTCCGTGGCGGCGGTGCGACCTTACAGGTTTTCGCTGAGGAAACCCTCTGTCTTGTGAAGCCTCCTTGAGGCGGGGGTTACGGCTTCGCGACAGGCTCGGCTTCCTCGGACGCGACTTCCGAGGGGACCGCGTCCTGCACCGAGGGGGTCACGTCCCGCGCGTCGGCCTTCACGCCGTCCTCGGCGTCGGCCTCGGCGGCCGGCGCGTCGCCGATGCCGCCCGGCGCGGGGGCGTCCTCCTCCTCGTCCGGCATGATGATGCCGACGATGGCGGGCTTGCCGAACTTGATCCGCGTCCCCGGGGTGGTCTCCACGATGGCCCAGTCGTCACCGACCTCGACCACGGTGCCCATGATCTGGGCGGTGGTCCGCACCTGGGCACCGGGCTGCAGGTGCTGGAGCATGTCCACCTGGTTCTGCCGGGCGCGCTTCTGCGGGCGGATCATCATGAAGTAGAACATGGCCCCGATCAGGACGATCCAGATCAGGAAGACGGGAGATCCCATAAGTGTCGCTGGTCCTTGGTTAGACCGCCGGCGCGGGGCCGGGAGGTCGCTGGTAGGCGGTGGGGGGCACCGCCCGACTCGCGGGAGTTTATGCGAGCCGGTACGCCCCGAACAACGGTCCGGGGCCCGCGGACGGTTCCCGTGACTTAACGTAGTCGAAATCATCCGGAACTTGTGAACCGGCTGGGGCCGGCGAGAGGCGAGTTGCCTGATGGGGGCGCTGTGGCGGAGGAATCGTCGGCGATTCGCCGAATCTGCCCGATCTCGTCCGCATCGCGGACGGGATCACCCGGTCACGGGGCACTGAGCCCGAAATGCGCCCACGCCGCGGAGGTCGCGATCCGCCCCCGCGGGGTGCGGGCCAGCAGGCCCTCGCGGACCAGGAACGGCTCGGCGACCTCCTCGACCGTCTCGGCCTCCTCCCCCACCGCCACCGCCAGCGTGGACAGTCCGACCGGGCCGCCGCCGAACAGCTTCAGCAGGGCGTGCAGCACCGCGCGGTCCAGACGGTCCAGACCGCGCTCGTCGACCTCGTAGACGTCCAGCGCGGCCCGCGCGACCTCCAGCGTCACCCCGCCGTCGGCCTTCACCTCGGCGTAGTCCCGGACGCGGCGCAGCAGCCGGTTGGCGATGCGCGGGGTGCCGCGGGAGCGGCCGGCGATCTCCCGGGCGCCGTCCGGGTCGATGCGCACGCCCAGCAGCCGCGCCGAGCGGTTGACCACCCGCTCCAGGTCCTCGGGGCCGTAGAACTCCAGGTGCGCGGTGAACCCGAAGCGGTCCCGCAGCGGGGCCGGCAGCAGTCCGGAGCGGGTGGTGGCCCCGACCAGCGTGAACGGCGGCAGGTCCAGCGGGATCGCGGTGGCGCCGGGGCCCTTGCCGACGATCACGTCGACCCGGAAGTCCTCCATCGCCATGTACAGCATCTCCTCGGCGGGCCGGGACATGCGGTGGATCTCGTCGAGGAACAGCACCTCGCCCTCGGCCAGCGAGGACAGGATGGCCGCGAGGTCGCCGGCGTGCTGGATGGCCGGCCCGGAGGTGATCCGGATCGGCACCGCCAGCTCGGCGGCGATGATCATGGACAGCGTGGTCTTGCCCAGGCCGGGCGGTCCGGACAGCAGCACGTGGTCCGGGGCCGCCCCGCGCAGCCGGGCCGCGTCCAGCACCAGCGAGAGCTGGTCGCGGACCTTGGGCTGCCCGACGAACTCGGCCAGCCGCTTGGGCCGCAGCGCCGCCTCGGCCGCCTGCTCCTCGGCGTCGCCGGTGACGGCGGCGCCGGAGACGAGGCGTTCGGTTTCCTGTTCCACGGCGGCGGTTCTCCTGGCTGGGCTCGATGGGGGCTGGACGTGGTCGGACGGACGGAGCGAGGTCGGGAGGCGGGACCCGTCCATCCTGCCAGGCCCCGCCGACGGAGCGCGGGGGCGGGCTCAGGCCGCCCGGAACAGCAGGGGCCTGAGCAGCTCGCCGAGGGCCATCATCAGGCGCGGGCCGGGCGGGATCCAGTCGCGCGGCGGGTGGTAGTGCACGAAGTCGAAGCCGAGGCGCCAGGCCAGCGCGCCGTCGGTGGCCAGCTGGTCGCCCACCACCAGGCCGGGACGGGGCAGATCACGGTACTCCTTGGTCCGCAAGGGCTTGACCGCCGAGGACCGGTAGCCGACCCGGGCGTCCGGCAGGCCCGGCAGCACGGTGGGGCGCCGCGCCGAGTTGGTCGAGAACAGCACCACCTCGCGGCCCGGCACCCGGCCCAGGCGGCGGAGCGTCTCGACGACGCCGGAGTCCAGCGTCACGGTGTCGGTGCCCCAGATCGCCACCAGGGGTTCGACGTCGAAGACGAGCGACCGCGCGGACTGGGCCTCCATCAGGGTCCAGACCTCGTCCATCGTCACCGCGTCGTACAGTGCCACGCGCCCCATCGTCCGTCTCCGCTCGCCGTCCGCCGCTTCGCCTTCCACCCGCTCGACCCGCGTCCCGGGCGCGTCCTCGCCCGCCTACTTCTTCATGGTCCGCAGCGCCGCCTTCAGCAGCGGCCCGAGCTGCACCGTCTGCCCGGCCGCCTCCTGCTCGGCGGCCAGCGGCGCGACCGCCGTCACCGCGTCGTCGGCCTCGCGCGCCGACCAGCCCAGGCCGGTCAGCGCCTCCAGCAGTTGGATCCGCCACGAGCCCAGGCCGGCGCGGGTCCAGCCGTTCTGCACCTGGCCGGGAACCGCGCCGCTGGGCGGCCCCAGCCGCTCCTTGAGCTCCAGCAGCAGCCGCTGGGCGCCCTTCTTGCCGATGCCGGGGACCTGGGTCAGCGCCGCCTCGTCGCCGGTCATGAAGATCATCCGCAGCGTGTCCGGGGCGTGCACCGAGAGCATGGCCTGCGCCACCTTGGGGCCGATGCCGCTGGCGGTCTGCAGGAGCTCGAACACCGTGCGCTCGTCGTCGGTGGCGAAGCCGTAGAGGGTGAGCGAGTCCTCGCGCACCACCAGCGCGGTGAACAGCTTGGCCGGCTCCCCGACGGTCAGAGCGGCCAGCGTCGAGGGCCCGCAGTGCACGAGCATCCCGACACCGCCCACCTCGACCACCGCGCTGGACGGGGTCACCGCGGCCACCGGGCCGGACACGAAGGCGATCACACGCCACTCCTCACTGTGCTGGTCGTGCTCATGGGCTCACCGCTGCTTCGCGATCGCCGCCGCGAGCCGGTTCTGGGCCGTGCCGCGCCAGATGTGGCAGATCGCCAGCGCCGCGGCGTCGGCGGCGTCGGCCGGCTTGGGCGGCTCGGCCAACCGCAGCACCCGCGCCACCATGGCCGCCACCTGGTCCTTGTCGGCCCGCCCGGACCCGCTGATCGCGGCCTTGACCTCGCTGGGGGTGTGCAGCGCGACCGGCAGCCCGCGGCGCGCCGCCACCAGCATCGCCACCGCGCTGGCCTGGGCGGTGCCCATGACGGTGCGCACGTTGTGCTGGCTGAAGACCCGCTCGACGGCCACCGCGTCCGGGCGGTGCGCCTCGAACCACTCCTCCAGCCCGGTCTCGATCAACAGCAGCCGGCGGGACAGGTCCAGGTCGGCGGGAGTCCGCACGACGCCGACCCCGACCAGGGTCAGCGGGCGTCCGGCCGTCCCCTCGACGACGCCCACGCCGCAGCGTGTCAGCCCCGGATCGACCCCCAGCACCCGCACGCGCGCCCGACCTCCGACGATGTCTGAAACAGCAGTTCCCTTCCGCCGAAGCCTAGCGGCGCCGGAGGACAGGAACGACGAAGCCGGGCCGCGTGGGGTGGGCCCGGCTTGGTTCCAACGCTGTTCGCGGTGCGGATCGCGGCACTGACGGAGTTCACGCGGCGGCGATGATCTCCACTTCCACCAGCCATTCCGGCACCAGCGTCTGCGCGCACATCATGATCGTCGGCACCAGGCGGCCGCCGAGCGCGTCCACCCGGGCTCGGGAGACCGGCTCGTCGTACTCCACGTCCCGGATGTACTGCACGACCCGGACCACGTTGTCCACGGTCATGTCGGCGGCTTCCAGCAGCCGCCGCAGGTTGTCCCAGACCAGGCCGATCTGGGCCTTGATGTCCTGGCCCGCGACGCCCTCGGGATCCAGGCCCATGGTGCCGGAGGTGTAAAGGAAACGAGTGGGATTGCGCACTTCGGCGGCGTGCGCGTACTCACCGCCCACCGGGGCGTATATGCCGTCGGTCGGGCTGTGCTCGACGATTTCCATGCCGGAAACCATATAAGGGTTCGAACCTGTGTGACAGGTTCGAACCCTTATACCGGAAGAACTCGCGCCGAACGCGCGATTACGCGTCGATCTTCTCCATGACCTCGTCCGAGACGTCGAAGTTGGCGTAGACGTTCTGCACGTCGTCGCTGTCCTCCAGGGCCTCGATGAGCCGGAACACCTTGCGCGCGCCGTCCTCGTCCAGCGGCACCTGCACCGAGGGCAGGAAGGAGGACTCGGCCGACTCGTAGTCGATGCCGGCGCCCTGCAGCGCGGTGCGCACCGGGATCAGGTCGCCGGCCTCGCTGACCACCTCGAAGGCCTCGCCGAGGTCGTTGACCTCCTCGGCGCCGGCCTCCAGCACGGCCAGCAGGATGTCGTCCTCCTTCAGCTCCCCGGCCTTGGGGACGATGACGACGCCCTTGCGGGTGAACAGGTAGGACACCGAGCCCGGGTCGGCCATCGAGCCGCCGTTGCGGGTCATGGCCACCCGCACCTCGGAGGCGGCACGGTTGCGGTTGTCGGTGAGGCACTCGATCAGGACCGCCACGCCGTTCGGGCCGTAGCCCTCGTACATGATGGTCTGCCAGTCGGCGCCGCCCGCCTCGGCCCCGGAGCCGCGCTTGATCGCGCGGTCGATGTTGTCGGCCGGGACCGAGTTCTTCTTCGCCTTCTGCACCGCGTCGAAGAGCGTGGGGTTGCCTGTCACATCTCCGCCGCCGGTCTTGGCCGCGACTTCGATGTTCTTGATCAGCCGGGCGAACAGCTTGCCGCGCTTGGCGTCGATGACCGCCTTCTTGTGCTTGGTGGTCGCCCATTTGGAGTGGCCGGACATTACCCCTGCTCCCTAACTACGAAAATTCATTCAGGCTGCGCGGACGAGATCCACGAAGTATTCGTGCACCCGGTGGTCCGTGGTCAGCTCCGGATGGAAGGACGTCGCCAGCAGGTTGCCCTGCCGGACCGCGACGATCCTACCGGTGGCGGGGCCGCTCGTGACGCGAGCCAGGACCTCGACACCCTCCTCGACGCTCTCGACCCAGGGCGCGCGGATGAACACGCCGGTCAGTTCGCCGACGCCGTCGAAGGCGATCGGCTCCTCGAACGACTCGGTCTGGCGGCCGAAGGCGTTGCGGCGCACGGTGATCGGCAGGCCGCCGAACGTCTGCTGGCCCGCCGCGGCGTCCACGATCCGGTCGGCCATCATGATCATCCCGGCGCAGGTGCCGAAGACCGGCATCCCGTCCGCGACCCGCTTGCGCACCGGCTCGAACATCTCGGCGGTGGTGGCGAGCTTCCACATCGCGGTGGACTCCCCGCCCGGGATGACGAGGGCGTCGACCTGCTCCAGCTCGTGCGGGCGGCGGACGAGGACCGGGTTCTGGCCGATCGCCTTCAGGGACGCGGCGTGCTCACGGAAGTCGCCCTGCAGCCCGAGCACGCCGATCGTCTTGTCGCTCATGTGGTCCCCGGCGCCTTACCAGCCGCGGGACGCATAGCGCTGCTCGGCCGGCAGGGTGTCGAGGTTGATCCCCACGATCGCCTCGCCGAGGTTGCGGGAGACCTTGGCGATCAGGTCCGCGTCGTCGAAGTGGGTGGTGGCCTCGACGATCGCCTTGGCGCGCTTCTCCGGGTCGCCGGACTTGAAGATGCCGGAGCCGACGAACACGCCCTCGGCGCCGAGCTGCATCATCATCGCGGCATCGGCCGGGGTGGCGATGCCGCCGGCGGTGAACAGCACGACCGGCAGCTTGCCGGTGGTCGCGATCTCCTTGACCAGTTCGTAGGGCGCCTGGTGGTTCTTGGCGGCCAGGAACAGCTCGGACTCGTCCAGCGTGGTGAGCTTGCGGATGTCCGCGCGCAGCTGGCGCATGTGCCGGGTGGCCTCGACGACGTTGCCGGTGCCGGCCTCGCCCTTGGAGCGGATCATCGCCGCGCCCTCGGCGATCCGGCGCAGCGCCTCGCCGAGGTTGGTCGCGCCGCAGACGAAGGGGACGGTGAACGCCCACTTGTCGATGTGGTGCGTCTCGTCGGCCGGGGTCAGCACCTCGGACTCGTCGATGTAGTCCACCCCGAGCGCCTGCAGCACCTGGGCCTCGACGAAGTGGCCGATCCGGGCCTTGGCCATGACCGGGATGGAAACCGCCTCGATGATCCCGTCGATCATGTCCGGGTCGCTCATCCGCGCCACGCCGCCGTCCTTGCGGATGTCGGCGGGGACCCGCTCCAGCGCCATGACCGCCACCGCGCCGGCGTCCTCGGCGATCTTCGCCTGCTCGGCGTTGACGACGTCCATGATCACGCCGCCCTTGAGCATCTCGGCCATGCCGCGCTTGACCCGGGCGGTACCGATCTGCGGCTGCTCAAAAGCCTGCGCCTGCGCGCTGTTCTCGTTCGCGGACACGGGTGACCTCACAAGGGAAGGGTTTGTCGGATGAGCGGACTGCTCCCGAGGCACCATCCTAGAGGGCGCGCAAGTGTGATCCACCTGACAATGTGGCCAGGTCAGCGGGTAGGAGTGGACGATGAGGCGACTTGCGCCTGATGGGGTCCGTCAGAACCGCAGCTCTGTGACGGTCCTTACACTTACCGCGGTCGCCACACTGTACCGCTACCCGGCGGCCACACCCCGCAGGCCCACGGGTTCCTCGTCGTCCATCTCGAACGTCTGCGGGAACGGCGCGTGCCCGGCGAGCCGGAACCACCGCACCAGCCGCTGCCGCCGCAGCACCCACGTGACCCGCACGGCGTCGTTGTAGAAGTGCCGCGCCAGCTGCACCCGCCGCCACGACGAGTCCAACTCGGTCAGCAGCGCCCCGCCCCCGGGCCGCTCCTTGAGCGCGAGACTCTCCTTCGGATCCTCGAAGACGTCCCGCAGCACCCGCGTCAGATTGGTCTCCGCCAGGTCCCGCGACTCCGCCGCCGCCTCCCGCGCCGTGTGCGCGGCGTCATCGAGCAGGATCGACGCCGCCGGATCCAGCAGCCGCGACGCCGCCAGGTCCAACGACACCGAAGCCCGCCGCACCAGCTGCGCGTCCAACGCGGCCCACGCCGCATCGCGCCGCGTGTGCAGCCGGTCGAGCCGGTTGGCGGTCCAGCTGAGGTAGACGCCGATGAGGACGACGACCGCGGCGGCGTAGACGAGGATGGACATGGTTGGTGAGCCTAGTGGGCCCGCGGGGGTCAAGGCGGCGGGCTGTCAGCGGGCGGGCGGCGGCGGCTTCGAGTGGACCAGCCCGCAGGCAGTCTGACCACTCACTCCTTCGCCGCTCGCGCCCGATACGCCGCCACCGTCGTCCGGCTCGCGCAGGCGTTGGAGCAGAACCGCCGGGTGCGGTTGCGGGACTGGTCGACGAAGTAGTTGCCGCAGCCCGCGGCGGCGCAGCGGCCGAGGGTCACGGACGGGTCGCCGGCGGTCACCAGGGCAAGTTTGGCCGCGATGAGCTGGCCGGCCCAGCGGCGGGGTTCGGTGCCGTTGCGGCTGAAGTGGATGTGCCAGCCGCCGAGGCCGTCGTGGTCGGAGAGGTGCATCTCCGGTGGGTAGTCGCGCAGGAGCCGGTGGACGGCCTCGGGGGGTTCGCCGTCGACCAGCTGGGCCAGTGCGGCGCCCACCAGGTCGGGCAGGTCGCCGTAGGAGCCGTCCGGGGGCGGCGTGACCTCGTGTTCTTCGAAGAAGGCGCCGACCAGGTCGCCCGAGGGGTCGAGGGTGCCGGTGTTGGCCAGCTCGACCGCCAGGCGGATCACGTTCCCTATGTAGTCACCGTATTGCACTTGACCGCCTACATCGCCGCTTCCTACTGTAGGTCCCATGGTAGCTGACAACACCTACATAGCCCGGCGGTTGCAGCAGCTCGGGGAGTGGGACGCCGCGCTGGACGCGCTGGGACCGGACGCCGACCCCGAAGTGCGGGCCGACATAGCCGTGGAACGCTGGTTCTTCCGGATGGAGGGGCACGACGACGCGGAGAAGGCCGTCGCCGCGGTGGATCAGGACTCGCCGATCGCCCATCTGCTGAACGCGCGCATGGCCTACAGCCGGTTGCTCTTCCGGCGCGACCCCCGCCCCGACGACCGCGAGGTCTCCGAGGCCTCCTACCGGGCCGCCGCCGCGGCCGCGCGGAGCGAGACGGAGCGCGGGTGGATCGAATTCCACTGGGCCGTGTTGCACGACAACATCGACGACGACTTCGCCACCGCCGCCCCGCTCTACGACTCAGCCCTCGCCATCGCGCTCGCCACCGGCGACGGCCTCCTGGAGTCCATCGTCATCCGGCACACGGCGCAGCGTGAGGAGGACGCCGACAAGCGGATCGGGATGTTCCGCCGCTCGCTGCACCTGCGTGGCGCCGCCGGCATCCGGCCGCAGGTCCTGGCGGCCCAGGCCGCACTGGCCTACACCTCCCCGAGGACGACCCCGAGCGCGCAGACCTGATGAAGATCTTCCGCGCCGGGGCCGAGGAACTGCGGATCGGCTGGCTCCTGGCGGATGACGAGGACTGAGCCGAGCGCTGGTCAGAACATTGGTCAGAGGGCGTCGGCGAGCCGCTCGACCTGCTCCGGATCACGTCCGTAGCAGTAGAGCATCACCTCGTCGACGCCGAGGTCCTCGTACTGCCTGACGGTCTGCCGGATCCGCTCTCCGCTGGTGAGCATTCCGGCGACCATCTGGTCCGCCCGGCCTCCGGTGAACCGGTAGTAGTCCCCCATCGCCGTCCGCGCGTCGTCGACGACGTCGTCCGGGCCGAGCGCCGCGTTGGCCTGCGCGACGATCCGCGGCTCGCCGGTACGCCCGGCCTCAGCCCAGGACCCGCGCACCGTCTCGATCAGCCCACCGGCCCACGACGGCGGCGCGGCGGCCAGGAACCCGTCCCCGAACCGGGCGACGCGGGCCAGCGCGGCGGGCTGGAACGCGCCGAACAGCACCTCGGGGCCGCCAGGCCGGTGCGGTGCCGGGCCGACCGGGCCCGCCGTCCCGCTCCAGTCCTCGCCGGCCCAGATCCGCCGCATGACGGCCATCTGCTCGTCCAGGCGGCGGCCCCGCGTCCGCAGGTCGACGCCGGCGACCTCGTGGTCGTCCTCCCGGCCGCCGACGCCCAGCCCCAGCACGAACCGCCCGCCGCTGATCCGGTCGAGCGTCGCCGCCTGCTTCGCCAGCAGTGCGGGCTCGCGCAGCGGCGCCAGCAGCACCTCGGTCTGCACCCGGATGCGGCTGGTGGCGCCCGCGACGGCGGCCAGGGCGACGAGGGGTTCGGGGTTGTCGTAGACGAGCCGGTCCAGCAGGCCGAGGGTGCTGAACGGTCCGGCGTCCGCACGCCGGGCCCAGTCGAGCAGCACGGCGGGGTCGCTGACGGGCAGGCCGATTCCGACCTTCATGGGATACCTCCAAAAGGGCGCGACACATGACGGTGCCGCCCCCTCCGGGACCTCGGCCTGATCCGAGGCGCAGGGCTCCCTTTCTGCGGCGTTCATCTTCGGGAGCTCCCGTACGGAGTGCCGTCAGCTTACAAAGCGCCCGGGTTCCCGATCAACCGGGATCAGGGTTCGAACGGCTCCCCCGCCGCCAGTGCCTCGATGTTCTGCGCGGGCGCCGCCGCCAGCGGGTCGGTGGTCACCATCTCGTAGACCGCGAGCAGGTCGGCGGCCACCACGGACCAGTCGTACCGGCGCACCGCCAGCGACGCGGCCTCGGCCAGCCGTGCCCGCTCCACCGGGTTCTCCAGCAGCTCGATCGCGTCCTCGGCCAGCGCGTGCGCGTCCCCGGTCGGGAACAGCCGGCCGACCTGGCCGCCCTCCAGCACCAGCCCGAACGCGTCCAGGTCGCTGGCCAGCACCGGCGCGCCCGCGGACATCGCCTCGACCAGGATGATGCCGAAGCTCTCGCCGCCGAGGTTGGGCGCCACGTACACGTCCACGCTGGACAGCAGCCGCGCCTTGTCCTCGTCGGAGAGCCGGCCCAGGAACTCCACCTGACCGCGCACGTTCTCCGGCAGGAACGCCGCCGCCTCCTCGATGTCCCCGCCGCCGAGCACCAGCAGCCGCACGCCGGGCCGGGCCGCCGCGATCTCCGGGAACGCCTCCAGCAGCGTGGCCAGCCCCTTGCGGGACTCGTTGATGCGCCCGATGAACGCCAGCGTTCCACCCGCACCGGGCTGGGTCTGCCACTCCGGCTTGGGCTCGGCCCGCTCGTAGAACTCGACATCGACGCCGTTCGGGATCACCACGGCGTCGCCTCCGAGGTGCTCCACCAGCGTGCGCCGCGCGTACTCGGACACCGCGATGCGGGCGCTGATCTTCTCCAGCGTCGGCTGCAGGATCGGGTAAGCGACGGTCATCGCCCGCGAGCGCGGGTTGGCGGTGTGGAAGGTGGCCACTATCGGTCCGGAGCTGACCCAGCAGGCCAGTATCGACAGGCTCGGCGAGCTGGGCTCGTGGACGTGCAGCACGTCGAACTCGCCGTCGTGCAGCCAGCGCCGCACCCGCGCGGCGGACAGGAACCCGAAGTTCACCCGCGCCACCGAGCCGTTGTACGGCACCGGCACGGCGCGCCCGGCGTGCGTGACGTACGGCGGCAGCGCGGCCTCGTCGTCGGCCGGCGCCAGCACCGACACCTCGTGCCCCAGCCGGATCAGGTGCTCGGCCAGGTCGCGGACGTGGTTCTGCACGCCGCCGGGGATGTCCCACGCGTAGGGGCAGACCACCCCGATCTTCACGACGCCTCCACGGTGTCGGCCGGCCTCGGCTTCGGCGCCTTCGCCGGATCCAGGTCGGCGAGGAAGAACTTCTGCAGCATGTGCCAGTCCGTCGGGTGCGCCGCGATGCCGGCCGCGTAGGCGTCGGCGAGCTGCTGGCTCATCGCGGCGATCTTCTGCTGCCGCGTGCCCTCGGCCGGGACCGGGATCTCCGGCAGCACCCTTATCGACATCTTCGCGGAGGACGGGTACCAGAGCTGGACAGGCAGCAGCACCGCGCCGGTCTGCACCGCCAGCGCCGCCGGGCCGGCCGCGATCCGCGTCGCCTCACCGAACATCTGGACCTCCGCACCGTTGGCGCTCAGGTCCCGGTCGGCCACCAGGGCGACGATCTTGCCGGCCCGCAACCGCCGCGCGAGCGTGCCGAAGACCGTGGGGCCGGCGTCGTGCGGCAGCACCTCCATGCCCAGGCCCCGCCGGTAGTCGAGGAACTTCTCGCCCACCGCCTCCGGCTTGAGGTGCTCGGCGACCGTGGTGAAGCCCTCGCCGGTGAAGTTTATGAGCCACATGCCCGCGTGGTCGTAGTTCCCGGTGTGGCCCAGGGCCAGGATCGTCCCGCGCCCGGAGGCCATGGCCGCCTTGAGGATCTCTATGTCGTCGGCGGGGAAGTCGACGCTGTCGGTGACCCGCTCGCGGCTCCACACCGGGGCGCGGAACTGCTCGCAGTACTGGCGCAGCGCCGAACGCATGGCCAGGTGCGAGGCCTCGCGCAGCTCCTTCTCGGGCGTGTCCTTGCCGAGCACCCGCAGCAGGTTCTTCTCCAGCTGCCGCACCTGGCCGGTACGCCGGGCCCAGAGCCGGTCGGCGATGAAGTCGAAGAGCCGGTACGCCGCGCGTTCCGGCAACAGCTTCACGGCGGACCAGGCCGCCCCGTACCCCCACTCGACGACCCGGTCCTTCGTGCTCACTCGGCCGCCTCCCCCTTCAGCAGGACCCCGCGGACCATCCAGACCCGCTGCACCAGCGTGACGAACGATCCGATGGCGATCGCCCACAGCGTGATCGCCTGGATGTACGGTACGCCGAGCCCGTCGAGCCCGGTGGCGACCAGCGCGCCGACCACCCGCTCGCCGCGCTCGACGATGCCGACGTTCTTCTTCACCCCGAGGCCCTCGGCCCGGGCCCGCGCGTAGGACACGACGGACCCCAGCGCCATGCAGACCATGCAGACCACGAACAGCACCGGCTGGTCCCCGCCGCGCGCGAACCAGTACGCCAGGCCGCCGAAGATCGCGGCGTCGCCGAGCCGGTCCAGGGTGGAGTCCCAGAACGCCCCGAACTTGTCGGTGCGCTTCAGCTCCCGGGCCATGATCCCGTCGACCAGGTCGGAGAACACGAACGCGGTGATGACCAGCGTGCCGACGAAGAACGACCCGCGCGGGAAGAAGCACAACGCGCCGGCGATCACGCCCAGCGTGCCGACCAGCGTCACCGCGTCCGGGCTGATCTTCAGCTTCAGGAAGAACAGCGCGGGACCTCTGAAGATGGCGGTGAAGAAGGCTCGCGCGTAGCGGTTGAGCATGACCGTCCTGACGAAGGCGTTTGGGCGTGGGGTCGGTGGGGCAGGTGGTTCAGCGGCCAGCCGACCGCGAGGCCATCATAGGGGGCTGCCCCGGAACCGCCGGATTCACCGCTGGTTCACGGCCGACATCGCCGCCCGCACCGTCGCGGTCAGCACCGAGGTGTCCAGGCCGACGCCCCACACCTCACGGCCCTCGACGCGACAGCGGAGGTAGCAGACGGCGGCGCTGTCGACGCCTGCTTTCAGCGCCTGCTGGGTGTAATCCAGGACCTCGATCCGGATCCCCGCCTCGGCCAGTGCGGCGGTCAGCGCGGACAGCGGCCCGTTCCCCGAGCCGGCGACGCGGACGTCGGAGCCGTCGGTCCGGTTCAGGACCACCGTGGCATGGTGCTCGCCGGGCGCGGTCTCCTCGAAACCGGACTCGGCCAGGGTCCAGGCGCCGTCCTCCCCCGGCGCCAGATAGGTCGCCCGGAACAGCTCCCACAGATCCTTCGGCTCCATCTCGCGGCCGTGCTCGTCGGTGGCGCGCTGCACGACCTTCGAGAAAACCGGCTGGAAGTCCTTCGGCAAGTCGACCCCGTAGTGGGTGCGCAGCAGATAGGCCATCCCGCCCTTGCCGGACTGGCTGTTGACCCGGATCACGCCCTCGTAGCTGCGCCCGACGTCCGCCGGGTCGATCGGCAGGTAGGGCACGTCCCAGGGCGCCGCCGACGCCGCGACGCCCAGCTCGGCGGCCCGGGCCTCGTGGTGCGCCATCCCCTTGCTGATGGCGTCCTGATGCGTCCCGGAGAAGGCCGTGTAGACCAACTCGCCGCCGTAGGGGTGGCGGGGGTGGACCTCGATGCGGTTGCACTCCTCGACCACGGACTTGACGGCGTCGATGTCCGAGAAGTCGACCATCGGGTCGACGCCCTGCGCGTGCAGGTTCAGCGCCAGCGTGACCAGGTCGACGTTGCCGGTCCGTTCACCGTTGCCGAACAGACAGCCCTCGACACGCTGCGCCCCGGCCAGGACCGCCAGCTCCGCGCACGCCACGCCGGTGCCGCGGTCGTTGTGCGGATGGACGGACAAGATGACGTGCTCGCGGCGGGCCAGGTTGCGGCTCATGTACTCGATCTGGTCGGCGTAGACGTTCGGCGTCGCGACCTCGACGGTGGCCGGCAGGTTGTGCACCACCGGCCGGTCGGCGCAGGCGTCCCAGATCTCGGTGACGCGGTCGCAGACCTCGAGCACGTAGTCGGGCTCGGTCAGGTTGAACACCTCGGGCGAGAACTCGAACCGCATCCGGCCCGCCCCGCCCGCCCGGCGCCCGGCCAGCTTGGCGACCAGCTCGGCGGCGTCCTCGACCAGGGCCTCGACCTCGGCCCGGCTGCCGCGCAGCACCAGGTCCCGCCAGGCGGGCGCGGTCGCGGTGTACAGGTGCACCAGGACGTTCGGCAAGCCCACCACGGACTCGAAGGTGCGCTCGATCAGCTCGGGGCGGGCCGGCGTGAACACCGAGACGGTGACGTCCTCGGGGATGTCGTCGCGAGCGGCCAGCGAGCGCACGAAGTCGAAATCGGTCTGGCTCGCCGAGGGATAGGCGACCTCGATCTCCTTGTACCCCATCCGGATGAACAGGTCGAACATCTTCGTCTTGCGCGCGGTGTCCATGGGCTCGGCCAGCGCCTGGTTGCCGTCGCGCAGGTCCACCGGCACCCACAGCGGTGCGGCCTCGAAGCGGTTGCCGGGCCACGTCCGCCCGGTCAGCGGCACGTCCACGCGCTCGAACACGCTCCGGTAGCGGTGGGAGGGCATCGGGCTGGGCTGTTGGGGGTTCCAGAACGGCGTCATGGCGGCACCGTAGCACAACTCCTCAGACAAGCTGAGCACCTGAGTTGCTGAGCGGTGGCCTCGGAGTGGTAGAACTGGGAACCGTGACGCTCCGATCGATCCAGCCCAGCCCGCTGGTGGAACAGGCCGCCCAGCAGCTGCGCGAACAGATCACCGGCGGCGCGTGGCCGGTCGGCACCAAGCTGCCCGGCGAGACGACGCTGGCCGCCGGCCTGGGCGTGGGCCGTTCCACGGTGCGCGAGGCGATCCGCGCCCTGGCCGGCGAGGGGCTGCTCCAGCCGCGGCAGGGCGCCGGGGTGTTCGTGCTGGCCACCGAGGCCAGGGCCGACTTCGGCGACCACCTGCGCAAGGCCGCGATCGCCGACGTCTACGAGGTCCGGATGATGATCGAGACCCGGGCCGCGCGGCTGGCCGCCGAACGCCGCACCCCCGCGGACGTCGCCGCGCTGGAGACCGCCCTGGACCGCCGGACCCGGGCCGCGCGCCGCTCCGACGCGGAGTTCATCGACGCCGACATCGCCCTGCACACCGCGGTGGTCGCCGCGGCCGGCAACCCGGTGCTCACCGCATTGTTCGAACAGTTCGCCCCGGCGTTGCGGGCCGGCCTGACCGAACTGGTCCGCACCACGGGCCGAGCGGACGAGAACCTCGGGCACGCCGCGCACGCGGCCCTGGTGGCGGCGGTCTCCGAGGGGAACCCGGACCGGGCCGAGACCCTGGTCTCCGAAGAGATCGCCGCGACCACGCTGCGCCGCCTGGCGTGAGCCCCACTCGTCCCCCGGACGGGCTCCTCCGGATCCTGGGGCGAGGGATGCGTGGGGGCCCAGTGGACTACGCCCCCTTGTCCTGACTCGCATATAGGAGTTGGCTGCAAGGAACGGCCGGGTAACGAATTCTGTACAGCCGGTACATCGATCCGTCGCCCCGGTGTCGTGACCGGGTCTGAAAAGATCAGCTCCGGCTCGGCTCGTGAACAACGGCAGAGCCGCCCTGACAAGGAAAAGGAGCACGCTCGATGGCGGACAAATCAGGCGGACAGGGCGGCCACGCCGGGGCCGCCGGCAGGGTAGCCGCGCCCTCCCGGCCCGAGCAGATCAGGAACGTGGTGCTGGTCGGGCACACCGGCGCCGGCAAGACCACGCTGGTGGAGTCGCTGCTGGCGGCCACCGGCACGGTGAACCGGCCCGGCCGGGTCGAGGAGGGCACCACCGTCACCGACTTCGACGAGGTCGAGCAGCGGCAGCAGCGCTCGGTGGCGCTGGCGCTGGCCCCGGTGGAGTTCGACGGGATCAAGGTCAACCTGCTGGACGCCCCCGGCTACGCCGACTTCGTCGGCGACCTGCGGGCCGGGCTGCGCGCCGCGGACGCCGCGCTGTTCGTGGTCTCCGCCGCCGACGGCGTCGACGGCTCGACCCGCCTGCTGTGGGAGGAGTGCGCGGCGGTCGGGATGCCGCGCGCCGTGGTGGTCACCAAGCTGGACTCGGCGCGCGCCGACTTCGACGAGATGGTGGCCATCTGCCAGCGGGTGTTCGGCGACGGCGTGCAGCCGCTGTACCTGCCGCTGCTGGACGACGAGGAGCACGTGGGCGGCGTCATCGGCCTGCTGTCGCAGAAGATCTACGACTACTCCGAAGGCGACCGCGCCGAGCGGGACGCCGAGGAGGCGCACGTCGAGGGCATCGAGGAGGCGCGCAACGCGCTGATCGAGGGGATCATCGCCGAGAGCGAGGACGAGACCCTCATGGACCGCTACCTGGGCGGCGAGGACCTCGACATCGACGTGCTGATCGAGGACCTGGAGAAGGCGGTGGCCCGCGGGTCGTTCTACCCGGTGCTGCCGTACTCGGCGATCGTCGCGGGGGCCGTCGCCGTCCCGCCGGCCCTGGGCTCGATCGAGCTGCTGGAGCTGATGACGAAGGCCTTCCCGTCGCCGCTGGAGCACGAGGTGCCGCCGGTGACGTCCCCGGAGGGCAAGCCGAAGGGACCGCTGACCTGCGACCCGGCCGGGCCGCTGGTGGCCGAGGTGGTCAAGACGACGACGGACCCCTACGTGGGCCGGATCAGCGTCGTGCGGGTGTTCTCCGGCACGCTGCGCCCGGACCTGCCGGTGCACGTCTCCGGCCACGGTCAGGAGGCCCGCGGGCACGCCGACCACGACGTCGACGAGCGGGTCGGCGCGCTGTCCAGCCCGCTGGGCAAGACCCAGCGCGGGATCGACGCCGGGATCGCCGGGGACATCGTCGCGGTGGCGAAGCTGCTGCACGCCGAGAGCGGCGACACGCTGTCCGGCAAGGACGACCCGATGCTGATCGAGCAGTGGCTGATGCCGGACCCGCTGCTGCCGGTGGCGATCCGCGCCCACGCCAAGAGCGACGAGGACAAGCTGGCGCAGTCGCTGTCCCGGCTGGTCGCCGAGGACGCCACGCTGCGGCTGGAGATGAACCCGGAGACCCGGCAGCTGGTGCTGTGGTGCATGGGCGAGGCCCACATGGACCTGGTGCTGGACCGGCTCAAGAACAAGTTCGGCGTGGCGGTGGACACCGTCCCGCACCGGATCTCGCTGCGCGAGACGTTCGGTGCCGCGGCCAAGGGCCACGGGCGGCACGTGAAGCAGTCCGGCGGCCACGGCCAGTACGCCATCTGCGACATCGAGGTCGAGCCGCTCCCGGCCGGCAGCGGCTTCGAGTTCGTGGACAAGGTGGTCGGCGGCGCGGTGCCGCGGAACTTCATCCCGTCGGTGGAGAAGGGCGTGCGGGCGCAGATGGAGCGCGGCGTCATCGCCGGCTACCCGGTGATCGACCTGCGGGTGACGCTGTACGACGGCAAGGCCCACTCGGTGGACTCCAGCGACATGGCGTTCCAGACGGCCGGCGCGCTGGCCCTGAAGGACGCCGCGGCCAAGACCAGCGTCCTGTTGCTGGAGCCGGTGGACAGCCTGGAGATCCAGGTGGCCGACGAGTACGTCGGCGCGATCATGGGCGACCTGTCGGCGCGGCGCGGCCGGGTGTCCGGGTCGGAGCCGTCCGACAACGGACGGACCCTGATCCGCGCGGACGCGCCGGAGGTGGAGATCGGGCGCTACGCGATCGAGCTGCGGTCGCTGTCGCACGGCACGGGGACGTTCACGCGGACGTACCTGGGGCACGAGCCGATGCCCCCGCAGCTGGCGACGAAGATCAAGGCGGAGGCCGAACAGGAGGACTGAGGGTCCTGAGCTCCTCCGGGGGCCTCTGAAGGGCTCGGCGTCGCGGCGGCGGCCGACTGAGGGGCCCGGCGCCGGGGCGGCGCCCGACGGAGGCCGCCCCCCGCCGCGCGTCTGCCCGCCCGCAGGGCTCGTCCGTCTGGGAAGATCGCGCTGTGAGCACCGAATACTGGAACGAGTCCGGACCCTCCAAGACGTTCGGGAATCCGCTGGAGCTCTCCTGGCTGGAGCCGTTGGGCTCGGAGGCGGCCGTCCTCGACTACGGCTGCGGCTACGGGCGCCTGGTCGGCGAACTGCGCGCGGCGGGCTTCGCCGACGTCGAAGGCGTCGACATCTCGGCGGCGCTGATCGAGCGGGCCCGGCGCGAACACCCCGGGGCCCGGTTCACCGTCCTCGCCGAACCGCCGCGCCTGGACCGGGACGACGCCTCCGTGGACGCGGTCCTGCTGTTCGCGGTGCTCACCTGCATCCCGGACGACGAGGCCCAGCGCGGCGTGCTCGACGAGATCCGGCGGGTGCTCAAACCCGGCGGGCTGCTCTACCTCAGCGACTACTGCCTGCAGGACGACGAGCGCAACGTGGCGCGCTACCGTGAGCACGAGACCCGGTTCGGGGTGCACGGCGTGTTCGAGACCAGCGACGGCGCGGTGTGCCGGCACCACGAGCGGGAGTGGCTGCGCGGGTTGCTGTCAGGATTCGAAGTGCTGCGGGAGCGGGACGTCCCGGTGACGACGATGAACGGGAATCCCGCCGTCGCGACGCAGTTCCTGGCGCGGCGCGACTGACGGATCCAAGGATCCGCGGGGGAGGATCGCATGGCCCGGATACCGAAAGCGCAAGAGCTGCTGGTAGGGATGGCCGCCCTGCCGGCGTCAGTGATGGGGAACGCGCTCCTGCGCCTCACGAGACCCGGTTCCGGGCCTCGCCTGTACGGGCTGGCAGACACCGCGCCGGCCGGAGGGCCGCTGAGCGTCGACTCCTTCAGCGCCGACGGCCTGCGGACGCTCACGGCGGTGGCGCTGGCCTACGGCGACTCGGTGGACGTGACCGGGCCGCTGGTGGTGGTGCACACCGAGCTGCGTCCGGAGCGGCGGCCCGACGCCGAAGCGGTGGTGCGGATGACGGCGGCCACGCTCGCGCGGCGGGACCAGCTGCTGGCCGAGGGGAAGTACCTGGAACTGGACGACACCGATCCCCAGGAGGTCCTCGACCACGGCCAGTGGTCCGAAGCGGGGGTGGAGGTCGTCGTCGACGGCGGCGCCCCTCGGCACGAGGCGGTGTCGGTGGTCCACCCGCGCGGCGACGAGGCCGACCGGACGGGGTTCTGGGCGTTCAGCACCCCGGCCGAGCAGGCGCGCGTGATCGTCGCGGGGCGTCATCCATGTCCCGAGCAGGTGCTCCTGGCCAGGGTGACCGACCTGGAGCCCTACTTCTCCGGGAACCGGTCCCGGGCACTCCGCTTGGTGAAACTGGCATTCAGTTGAGCCGGACGGACCGGCTACGCGCCGATGCCGCTCTCGCGGGCCGCCGGCGGTAGCGCGCACGCGGCGGTGCCTCCCGGCATCTTCTGCCGGTTGTCGGCGATGAGGCGGTAGACGCCGGCCGCGAGCCAGCGCAGCGGCGGGGTGCGCAGCAGCCATCCGGCGACCGCGTAGACGCCGCCCGCGGAAATCAAAAGGCGCGCAACAGCTTGCGCGCCTCCGTGGATCCGGCCTGAGCGGTCGACCCACAACACTTCGTGGGAGGCCCGCTCCTCCGTTGTCCCGTACAACGCGAGATCCGCGAACTGGTAGGCGGTCACCTCGGCGTCGATGGGGAGGCGCTTGAAGACGTTGACCGAGCGCGTGCAGAACCCGCAGTCGCCGTCGAAGATCAGCACCGGCTTGTCAAACCTGGACTCACGCATTGACCCTCCGTTTGCAGATGCCTGAGTCGGACTGCCCCCTAGTAATGCACAACAAGGCAAGGACCCAACTTCATCCCGCCCCCACCAGGTCGTACGCGGGCTGCCCTCTAGCACCAGGGTAAAGCACGCACAAACTTTCGCTAACCTGGGGCGGCTTTGTCAACGACCGAGTATCACTCGGGCCACGCGTCGGCCAGCAGCTTCCGCGTCTCGCCCAGCAACTGCGGCAACACCTTCGTATGCCCCACCACCGGCATGAAGTTGGTGTCCCCGCCCCATCTCGGCACCACGTGTTGATGCAGGTGCGCGGCGATCCCCGCCCCGGCGACATCCCCCTGGTTCATCCCGATGTTGAACCCCTGCGCCCCCGCGGCCGCCCGCACCGCCACCATCGCCCGCTTGGTGAACTCCGCCAGCTCAGCCGTCTCGGGCAGCGTCAGGTCGGTGTAGTCCGCGACATGCCGATACGGCACCACCATCAGATGGCCGCCGTTGTACGGATACAGGTTCAGCACCGCGTACACGAGCTCCCCGCGAGCGATGACCAGCCCCTCCTCATCCGACATCGCCGGAATCAGACAGAACGGATCCTGCCCGGCATCCGGCCCGGTCGGCTTGTTCTCCCCCTTGATGTACGCCATCCGATGCGGCGTCCACAGCCGGCGGAAGCCGTCCGGATCCCCCACGCCGCGCTGTTCGTGCAGCTCTGCCGGGGTGTTCGGGACGTCGGGCGAATCCGGCATGGTCATGAAATGACAGCTTAGGCGGTGCCCCTTTCGGGACGGAACAGCGCCTGGTCGACATCACCAGCGCAGGCCGCGGCCGGGACCGCATAAAGTTGAGCGCATTATGGCCACCCTCACCGATCGCCTCCCCACCGCCGACGACCCCGACGCCCTCTTCGACGCCTTCAGCGAGTGGGCCGGGGAGCAGGGGATCACCCTCTATCCGGCGCAGCAGGAAGCGCTGATCGAGGTGGTGAGCGGGTCCAACCTGATCCTGTCCACGCCCACCGGCAGCGGGAAGTCGCTGGTGGCGGCCGGTGCGCACTTCGCGGCGCTGGCGCGGTACCGCGAGGATCCGAAGCAGCGGACGTTCTACACCGCGCCGATCAAGGCGCTGGTGAGTGAGAAGTTCTTCGCGCTGTGTGCGATGTTCGGGGCCGACAAGGTGGGGATGCTGACCGGGGACGCGAGTGTGAACCCGAACGCGCCGATCATCTGCTGTACCGCCGAGGTGCTGGCCAACCACGCTCTGCGGGAGGGGGTGGCGGCGGACATCGGGCAGGTGGTGATGGACGAGTTCCACTTCTACGCCGAACCGGACCGGGGGTGGGCGTGGCAGGTGCCGATCCTGGAGCTGCCGAACGCGCAGTTCATCCTGATGTCCGCGACGCTGGGCGACGTCAGCCGCTTCGAGAAGGACCTGACCCGGCGGACGGGCCGGGCGACCGCGGTGGTCTCGTCCGGACAGCGCCCCGTGCCGCTCTACTACTCCTACCGCGAGACGCCGCTGCACGAGACGCTTGAGGAGCTCCTTCAGACCAATCAGGCGCCCATCTACGTCGTGCACTTCACCCAGGCCGCGGCCATCGAGCGGGCGCAGGCGCTGATGAGCGTCAACGTCTGCACCAAGGAGGAGAAGGCCGCGATCGCCGACATGATCGGCAACTTCCGCTTCACCGCGGGCTTCGGCAAGACCCTCTCCCGCCTGGTCCGGCACGGCATCGGCGTGCACCACGCGGGCATGCTACCGAAGTACCGCCGGCTGGTGGAGCTGCTGGCGCAGGCCGGGCTGCTGAAGGTGATCTGCGGCACCGACACCCTCGGCGTCGGCATCAACGTGCCGATCCGCACCGTGCTGTTCACCGGCCTGACCAAGTACGACGGCGTGAAGACCCGCCAGCTCAAGGCCCGGGAGTTCCACCAGATCGCCGGGCGCGCCGGCCGCGCCGGGTTCGACAACGCCGGCTACGTCGTCGCGCAGGCCCCCGAGCACGAGGTCGAGAACGCCAAGCGCGTCAACAAGGCCGGCGGGGACAAGAAGAAGCTCTCCCGCGTGGTCCGGGTCAAGGCCCCCGAGGGCTTCGTGTCCTGGGGCAAGCCCAGCTTCGACCGCCTCATCGCGGCCGAGCCCGAGCCCCTGACCTCCAGCTTCCAGGTCAGCCACGCCATGCTGCTGAACGTCATCAGCCGCCCCGGCGACGCCTTCGACGCCATGCGCCACCTGCTGGAGGACAACCACGAGGACCGGAAGTCCCAGCTCAAGCTGATCCGCAAGGCCATCGCGATCTACCGCGCCCTGCTGGCCGCCGGCATCGTCGAGCGCCTGGACGAGCCGGACGAGCAGGGCCGCGTGGTCCGTCTCACGCGCGACCTGCAGTTCGACTTCGCCCTGAACCAGCCGCTGTCCCCGTTCGCCCTGGCCACGCTGGAGCTCCTGGAGCCGGACTCCCCCACCTACGCCCTCGACGCCCTCTCCGTCATCGAGTCCACCCTCGACAACCCCCGCCAGGTGCTCTCCGCCCAGCAGAACAAGGCCCGCGGCGAAGCTGTCGCGCAGATGAAGGCCGACGGCATCGAGTACGAGGAGCGCATGGAGCTCCTGGAGAAGGTCACCTACCCGAAGCCTCTGGAAGAGCTCCTCTACGCCGCTTACGACGTCTACAAGCGCAGCTCTCCCTGGGTCGCCGACTACGAGGTCGCCCCGAAGTCGGTCGCGCGGGACATGTTCGAGCGCGCCATGACCTTCGCGGAGTACGTGAGTCTCTACACCCTCCCCCGCTCCGAAGGCCTTCTGCTCCGCTACCTCGCCGACGCCTACAAGGCGCTGAAGCACACCATGCCCGAGGAGATGCGCAACGACGAGGTCAACGACCTCATCGAGTGGCTCGGCGAGCTGGTCCGCCAGGTCGACTCCTCCCTGCTGGACGAGTGGGAGGAGCTGGTCAACCCCGGCGAAGAGGCCCCCGCCATCACCCCCCACAACTTCGACGAGCGTCCGCCGCCGGTCACCGCCAACGCCCGCGCCTTCCGCGTCATGGTCCGCAACGAGCTCTTCCACCGCGTCGAGCTGTTCGCCCTGAAGAAGTACGACGCCCTCGGCGAGCTCGACTCCGCCGCCGGCTTCGACGCCGAGCGCTGGTACTACGCGATCGAGGACTACTTCGAGGCCCACGACGACCTCGGCACCGGCCCCGACGCCCGCGGGCCCAAGCTCCTGATCATCGACGAGAAGCCGGAGGGCCGCCCCGGCACCTGGCTGGTCCGTCAGATCTTCGACGACCCCGAGGACGACCACGACTGGGGCATCACCGCCGAGGTGGACCTGGCCGCCAGCGACGAGGCCGGCACCGCCGTGGTGACCGTCACCGAGGTCGGCCAGCTCTGATCCGGGATCGTTCGACATTCTGGTCCGGGATCGTTTGACCGTCGCGCCACGTTGGTCCGGTGGAGCGCTTACGATGGCGCGTCGGGACGACCCCGACCAGCCGTCACCGGATGTACCCAGCCGACTACCGCCGATATCCGAGGTGAGTGAAGCAGATGGCCCGCAACAACCTCCGCCTGGTGGCCGGCGAGTACCGCCCCGACTGGTCCCAGCAGGCGCGCGGCGGACCCGTCTCGCCCATCTTCCTGGCCCTGATAGCGGGCAGCTTCGCCAGCGGCATCGCCCTCTACCGCGGCTTCGGCAGCGACCGTGCCGGCGTCTTCATCTTCGTCCTCTGCGGCTGGCTCGTCTCCCTCTGCCTCCACGAGTTCATGCACGCCGCGGCCGCCTACTGGGGCGGCGACCACACCGTCGCCAACAAGGGCTACCTCCGCCTGGACCCCCGCTTCTACGGCCACCCGGTCCTGACTTTCATCCTTCCCCTGTTCTTCCTCCTGATCGGCGGCCTGCCCCTGCCCGGCGGCGCCGTATCGATCGAGTCCCACCGCCTCCGCGGCAAGTGGAAGGACTCCCTGGTCTCCGCCTCCGGCCCGGCGGTCAACGTGGCTTTCAGCGTGATCCTGCTGATCATCCTCAACACCTGGGGCCCGGGCTGGATCTACACCACCGCCGTCCCCGACCACGCCGCCTTCTGGTCGGCCCTGACCTTCCTCGCCTACATCCAGGTCGCGAGCGCGATACTGAACCTCCTCCCGATCCCCGGCCTGGACGGCTACGGCATCATCGAGCCCTTCCTCAGCTACGAGTGGCGCCGGATGGCCGCCCAGATCGCCCCCTACGGCATCCTGATCGTCTTCGCGCTGCTCTACGCGCTCGGTCCGGACCGCAACTTCATCGCCAACTGGGCCCACGACATCCTCGACGGCCACGTACCCGTCAACGGCGAGTACTTCGGCTACCACCTGTTCCGCTTCTGGGACAAGCTCGGCGGCTGACCACCCGCCGTAGTCCGAGGGGATCCTGAAAGATGATCCCCATGCGTCCCTTCCGCTTCCTGGCGACCTTCGACGAAGACAACGACCTCGCCAAGCTGCCCGAGCTCGCCCGCCGCGCCGAGGCGATCGGCTGCGACAGCTTCGTGATCCCGGACCACCTGATGTATCCGGCGCCGCTGCTCCCGCTGGCCACCGTCGCGGCGGCCACCGAGCGCCTGCGCGTGGGGACCTTCGTCCTCAACGTCTGCCTCCGCCACCCCGCGGTCCTGGCCCAGGAACTCGCCACCCTGGACGGACTGTCCGGCGGCCGCCTCGACATCGGCATCGGCGCCGGCTGGAACAAGCCCGAACACGACGCCATCGGCATCCCCTTCGAGCCGGTCGGCACCCGCATCGAGCGCCTCACCGAGGCCATCGCCATACTCAAGGGCTGCTTCGCCGAAGGCCCCTTCTCCTTCACCGGCAAGCACTACACCATCACCGACTTCGACGCCGCCCCCGCGCCGGTCCAGCGGCCCCACCCGCCCCTGTTCCTCGGCGGCGGCGGTAAGCGGCTTCTGACCCTGGCCGCCCGCGAAGCCCAGATCATCGGCCTGGCGCCCCGCATCATCCCCGGCGACGTGCCCGGTCTGGACGCCCCCAGCATCACCGCGGCCGCCACCGAGGAGAAGATCGGCTGGATCCGCGAAGCCGCCGGCGACCGCTTCGCCGAGATCGAGCTCAACACCTACGCCAGCGGCGGCCCCACCATGGTCACCACCGAGACGCGCGCGAAGCTCCAGGACCGCGCCGACCAGATCCGCACCTCGACGGGTGTGGAGCTGACCCTCGACGAGCTGATGGAGTCGCCGCACGTGTTCATCGGCAGCACGAAGGAGCTGACCGCCAAGTACCTGGAGCTGCGCGAGCGGTTCGGCATCAGCTCGTTCCTGGTCAACGACATCGAGGCCATGGCACCGGTGATCGAGGAGCTGGCGGGACGCTAGAGCGGTCCGACGGAACGGACGAACGCTGAGAGCCCGCCGCAGGCAGACCTGCGACGGGCTCTCGCTCCATCCTCACGCCAGACCGGCGCGCCTCAACGCGTCCGCGAGCGCCCCCTGCGGCTCGCTCCCGCCGCGTCGGTCGCCACCACGGCCACCGCCGCCCTGGCCGCCGCGCCGGTCTCCGCCGCCGCCACCGCCACCGCGGCCGTCACGACCGTCACGTCCGTCGCGGCCACGGCCACCGCCGCCCCCGCCGCCGTTCTCCCCCGACTGTCGCTGCCGCCCGGGCCCGCCCGCGCCGCCGCCACCGCTGCCGGCCTCGTCGTCCAGCCGCAGCGTCAGAGCGATGCGCTTGCGGGCGACGTCCACGTCCAGCACCTTCACGCGCACCACGTCGCCGGGCTTGACCACGTCGCGCGGGTCCTTGACGAACGTCTTCGACAGCGCCGAGATGTGGACCAGTCCGTCCTGGTGCACGCCGACGTCGACGAACGCGCCGAACGCGGCGACGTTCGTGACCACGCCCTCCAGGATCATCCCCTGCTTGAGGTCGCCGATCTTCTCGACGCCCTCCTTGAAGGTCGCCGTCTTGAACGCCGGCCGGGGGTCGCGCCCGGGCTTCTCCAGTTCGGCCAGGATGTCCGTCACCGTCGGGACGCCGAAGGTGTCGTCGGCGAACTCCGCCGGCTTCAGCCCGCGCAGCGTCTTGGTGTCGCCGATCAGCTCCTTGATCCCGGCGCCGGTCGCGGCCAGGATCCGCCGGACGACCGGGTAGGCCTCGGGGTGCACCGACGACGCGTCCAGCGGGTCGTCGCCACCGGGGATCCGCAGGAAGCCCGCGCACTGCTCGAACGCCTTCGCCCCCAGCCGCGGCACGTCCTTGATCGCGGTGCGCGTCGCGAACGGCCCGTTCGCGTCGCGGTAGGCGACGATGTTGTCCGCCAGCGACGACCCGATCCCCGACACCCGCGTCAGCAGCGGAGCCGACGCGGTGTTCACGTCCACCCCCACCGCGTTCACGCAGTCCTCGACCACCGCGTCCAGCGACCGCGACAGCTTGCCCTCGGCGAGGTCGTGCTGGTACTGCCCGACGCCGATGCTCTTGGGGTCGATCTTCACCAGCTCGGCCAGCGGGTCCTGCAACCGCCGCGCGATCGACACCGCGCCCCGCAGCGACACGTCCAGCGACGGCAGCTCCTGCGAGGCGAACGCCGACGCCGAGTACACCGACGCGCCGGCCTCGGACACCACGATCTTCGTCAGCTTCAGCTCCGGCATCCCCGCCACGAGCTCCGAAGCCAGCTTGTCGGTCTCGCGCGAAGCGGTGCCGTTCCCGATCGCGATCAGCTCGACCTTGTGCACCTTCGCGAGCGAGGCCAGCTTCGCCAGCGACTCGGCCCACTTGTTGTGCGGAACGTGCGGGTAGATGGTGTCGGTCGCGACCACCTTCCCGGTGGCGTCCACCACCGCGACCTTCACCCCGGTCCGGTAGCCGGGGTCCAGCCCCATCGTGGCGCGGGTGCCGGCCGGCGCGGCCAACAGCAGGTCGCGGAGGTTCGCGGCGAACACCCGCACCGCCTCGTCCTCGGCCAGCGTCCACAGCTGCATGCGCACGTCCACTGCCAGCCGCACCAGGATCCGCGTCCGCCAGGCCCACCGGACCGTGTCGTTCAGCCACTTCACGCCCGCGCCGGCCGCCGTCGGCGACGGGATGCCGAAGTTCTTGGCGATGCGGACCTCGTAACCGCTCTGCGTGACCGGCGCGCCGGGCTCCGGGTCCTCCGGCTCGGGGTCGAAGGTGAGGTCGAGCATCTCCTCCTTCTCGCCCCGCAGCAGGGCCAGAATCCGGTGCGACGGCAGCGCCGTGAACGGCTCGGCGAAGTCGAAGTAGTCGGCGAACTTCGCGCCGGCCTCCTCCTTGCCCTCGCGGACCTTGGAGGTGAGCCGGCCGCTGCTCCACATCCGCTCGCGCAGCGCCCCGATCAGGTCGGCGTCCTCACCGAACCGCTCGACCAGGATCGAGCGCGCTCCGTCCAGCGCCGCCGCGGCGTCCGCGACGCCCTTCTCGGCATCCACGTAGGCGGCGGCGGTGGCGGTCGGGTCCAAGGTGCTGTCGCCGAGCAACGCGTCGGCCAGCGGCTCCAGCCCGGCCTCGCGGGCGATCATCGCCTTGGTGCGCCGCTTGGGCTTGTAGGGGAGGTAGATGTCCTCGAGCCGCGACTTCGAGTCGGCGGCCAGAATCTGCGCTTCGAGCGCGTCGTCCAGCTTCCCCTGGCTCCGGATGGACTCCAGGATCGCCTCCCGGCGCTCCTCCAGCTCCCGCAGGTAACGCAGGCGCTCCTCCAGTGTGCGCAGCTGCGCGTCGTCGAGCCCCTCCGTCACCTCCTTGCGGTACCGCGCGACGAACGGCACGGTCGCACCGCCGTCCAGGAGCTCGACCGCCGCCCGTACTTGCCGGTCGGCGACGCCGAGCTCCTCGGCGATGCGCAGGTGGATGGACGCTGCTGTCGCTGCCACGCGTGGTACTCCCGCCAGGTGAAGAGCTGCTAACTCGCGAGAGCGATCCTAGGCCCTAGAGCACGAACTTCTCGGCCACCGTGGAGTACTCGAAGAGTTCTTCGGCCGTGAACCAGAGCGCGACTTCCTGCTTCGCCTCGTCCACGTTCCCCGAGGCGTGCACCAGGTTCGCCACCGCGATGCCCTTCTCGGTCGCGTACGCCTTGTTCTGGTGCGCGAAGTCGCCGCGGATGGTGCCGGGCGCGGCCTCGTTCGGGTAGGTGGAGCCGACGATCTTGCGGACGGTCCGCACCGCGTCGATGCCCTCCAGCACCAGCGCCAGCACCGGCCCGGACTGCATGAACGTCGCGGTCGCGTTGTAGACCCCGGCGCCGAAGCGCTCCTCCAGGTCGAAGTAGTGCTTGCGGGTCAGGTCCGCGTCCATCCAGACCATCTTCGAGCCGACCACCTTCAGCAGCGCGTCCTCGAACCGGGTCAGGACCCGCCCCATCATCCCGCGGGCCACGGCGTCGGGCTTGAGCAGGACGAGCGTCCGCTCGACGGGGGCGCCGTTGTCGGTCATATGCGTGGTCCTTCGCTGTTCGACGATCGTTTCCGGGACTGCTATGAGCATCTTATTGGGCGCGTGCGATCGTGATGATTTCCCGGCTCCCCGCCGTCAACGGGCCCCGCCCCCAATCCCCGAACTGGTGCTCGACGGCGAACCCGGCATCCCGCAGGAACCCGTTCAGCGTCTCCGGCACGTGGAACCGCAGCGTCGTCCGGGAGACCCGCAGCGGCGTGCCGTCCGGACGGGCGACGGTCTCGCTGAACGTCACCAGAGGACCCTCCACCCGCTCCACCTCGTGCCAACCGCGGAGCGACCGTCCGTCAGGCAAGGTCACGGTCCCGCCGTCGGCCGGATTCCAGTCCTCCCACGCGCGGGCCCACAGATGCCGCGTGCCGAAGACGAAACCACCCCCGGCCCGCAACGCCCGGCGGATCGCGACCAGCGAATCGCGGAGGTCGTCCTCGTCGGCCAGGCACTGGAACGCGTTGCTGGCCATGGTGGCGAGGGCGAACTCGCCGTCGTACCGGAGACCGGCCGCCGTCCCCAGCACCCACTCGACATCGTCGCGTCGCCGGGCCCGCTTCAGCATCGCCGCATCCGGATCCACGCCGACCAATCGCCCGGCGTGCCCCTCGTCCCGGGCGACGTGCAGCATGCTGCCCGTCCCGCACCCCACGTCCAGCACGGACTCGGCGCCCGCCACCGCGTCCGAGAAGAACCGGTCGTGCGGGAACCCGACGCGGTCCCACGGGTTCTCCACGTCGTACAGCTCGGCTGCGTCGTCGTCAGTGAAGGTGTCATTGAGCATCATTTCTCACCTTTTCACCCGTTATCCGTATACCGATACGGAACTTCCCTCGTCACCAACGCGGTATCAGAGTTCGCCACCCCGTTGCCAAAACGCGTTGTATCGCGTGTCACAATAGGAGGGTAACGAGTCCGTGTTCCGGACCCGCATCCACTGGGGGACAGTCCGCGGACAAAGGTCGCGATAGCCTGAGGGGGCTCTTTCGTGAGTGGTAATGCGTTGACCAACGCAGAGTCGGAGCCGGGCGGGTTCGCCCGCTTCGTCTCCGGACGCAAATCCAAATGGGTGGTCCTCGTCCTGTGGATCATCCTGCTGGCCGGCCTCGGGCCGCTCGCCGGCAAGATCAACGACGTCCAGAAGAACGACATCGGGGCCTGGCTCCCCAAGTCGGCGGACTCCACCAAGGAAGTCGTACAGGAGCAGAAGTTCCAGCCGCCGATCTTCCCGGGCCTGGTGGTGTTCCAGCGGGACGGCGGCCTGACCGACGACGACAAGAAGATCGTCGACGGCCTCAAGGCCAAGCTGACCGACCCGGCGAACGCCACGTTCAAGGACAAGAAGAACCCGACCGTCGACGAGAAGAAGACCTGGGCCTACAAGTTCTCCACGGTGGTCGCCTCCGGCGTCCAGGAGATCCCGGCGCCCAAGTCGCTCGCGGTCCTGAACATCCCCATCGATCCCGGGACGGCCGGCTGGAACAAGCTCGGCGACGTGGTGACGGCGATCAACGACGAGATCGGCACCCCGCCGGCCGGACTCAAGGTGCACGTCACCGGAGCAGCCGGTAACGCCGCGGACTCGATGAAGTCGTTCAAGAAGGTCGACGGCGCCCTGACATACGTCACCTTCGGCGTCGTCATCCTCATCCTGCTGCTGGCCTACCGCAGCCCGGTGCTGTGGATCCTGCCGATCTTCTCGGTGGCCTTCGCCTACACCGGCGCCTCGGGCATGGTCTACCTGCTGGCCAAGCACGCGGGCCTGACCGTCAACGGCTGGAGCGCCTTCGTGCTCCCGGTCCTCGCGGTCGGCGCCGGCGTCGACTACGCCATGCTGATCCTCGCGCGCTACCGCGAGGAACTGCGGCGCTACGAGGACCGGCACGAGGCGATGGCCCACGCGATCCACCGCGCGGGTCCGGCGGTGTTCGCCAGCTCCGCGACGGTCGCCGTCAGCATGCTGTGCCTGCTGCTGGCCGAGATGAACTCGACCAAGGGCCTGGGCCCGGTCTCGGCGGTCGCCGTCGGCTTCTCGCTGATCGCGATGACCACGCTGTTCCCCGCGCTGCTGGTGATCCTGGGCCGCTGGGTGTTCTGGCCGGTCAAGCCGTCGTTCGGCTCGGTCGAGCCGACCGCGTCCGGCGTGTGGGCGCGCATGGGCCGGCGGGTGGCCAAGCGGCCGCGCGCCGTCTGGGTCGGCACCACCCTGATCCTCGCGGTGTGCGCGGTGGGCCTGAGCTCGCTGAAGCTGCACCCGTTGAACGGGGCGGAGAGCTTCACCGACAAGCCGGACTCGGTGGTCGGCGCTCAGATCCTGCAGGACAACGGGCTCGGCGGCACCGGCAACCCGATCTACGTCACCATGAACCGCGCCGCGCGGGACGAGGTGGCCGGCAAGATCCAGAGCGTGCCGGGCATCGTGACCGGCAGCGTCACCCCGCCGCAGGGCCTGCCGGACGTCAAGGACGGTATCGGGCTGCTGCAGGCCACCACGACGGCTCCGTCCGACTCGCCGGCCGGGCGGGACACCGCCATGGCGGTGCGCGCCGCGGTGCACTCGGTGCCCGGTGCCGATGCCCACGTCGGCGGCTGGGCCGCGATGGCGAAGGACTCCGCCACGGCGGCGTCCCACGACGACAAGACGCTGATCCCGGTGATCCTCCTCGTCGTGTTCGTGATCCTGGCCCTGCTGTTGCGAGCAGTGCTGGCGCCGCTGCTGCTGATGTTGACGGTGGTGCTGTCCTTCGGCGCCTCACTTGGCATCAGTGCCCTGATGTTCCACGGACCGTTCGGCCTGGGCGGCGAGGACAACTCGTTCCCACTGATCGTGTTCGTGTTCCTGGTGGCACTGGGCGTCGACTACAACATCTTCCTGATGACCCGGATCCGCGAGGAAGCCGTCAGGAACGGCACCCGGCGGGGCGCGCTGATCGGCCTGGCGGCCACCGGCGGCGTCATCACCTGGGCCGGCCTGGTGCTCGCGAGCACCTTCGGGGTCCTGGGCACGCTGACCATCACCTTCGCCGCGGAGCTCGGCTTCGCGGTGGCGCTCGGCGTGCTGCTCGACACCCTGATCGTCCGCTCGGTGCTGGTCACCGCGCTGACGCTGGACATCGGCAAGCGCATGTGGTGGCCGAGCAAGCTGTCCTCGGCTCCCGAGCCGGACGGCGGCACGCTCGAGGCGGCGCGCGCCGCGGACGACGGCGTGCTGGTGTCGTAGTGCGGTAGCACCGCTTTGAACGAAAGCGGTGCTCTGAACGAAAGCGGTGGGGAGGCCCTGACGAGGGGCCTCCCCACCGCTTTCGCTATCGCCGCGTGGAAGTGACCTGCTGCACCAAAGTCCTGGCGGAGACGCCGACGCGGAGATCCGGCTCAGGCTCCGGAAGCCCTGATCGCCAGCGCGACCTCCTCGGCGCCGGGCGTGTCCGCCGCCCAGGCGATGTAGCCGTCGGGCCGAATGAGGCGCACCGGTCCCCCGTCGGCCGGGACCGCGGTCCGCACCCCGGCCTCGGCCGCCGGCTCGTGCAGCTCCGTCGGTGCCAGCAGCACGAAGCCGCCGCCGCGCAGTGCTTCGAACAGCCGGGACGGGCTGCCGGTGAGCGGCACGTCGCCGGCCCGGTGGCCGGTCAGTTCGTGGGCGCCGGCCGGGGCGGCGTACCTGACCCAGAGTCCGGACAGCGCGAACCCGATGCGCCGGTTGACCAAGGGTCGTTGCAGTGCGAAGTGCATCGCCAGGTTGCGGAGCTTGCGGGCCGGGGTCGCCTTGATCTGCGCCGCGCGCAGCAGCCGGCCCGAGCCCTTGATCACGGCGGTGCCGACCGGGTAGCGCTCGGACTCGTAGGTGTCGAGCAGGGCGTCGCCCGCGCGGCCGCGCAGGACCGCGGCCAGTTTCCAGGACAGGTTCGCGGCGTCCAGCAGGCCGGTGTTCATGCCCTGGCCGCCGGCCGGGCTGTGGGTGTGGGCGGCGTCGCCGGCCAGGAAGACCCGGCCGGCGCGGTAGTGCTCGGCCTGGCGCTCGTCGCTGTGGAAGCGGCTGGACCAGCGGGGCTCGCCCATCCCGAAGTCGGTGCCCAGGGTGGCGTGCAGGACGGCGCGGACCTCGTCGAGGTCCACCGGCTCGCTCTCGGCCTTGGGGTGGGACTGGTCCCAGGCGATGATCCGGTGGTAGCCGTCCTTGAACGGGGCGACGAAGGCGAACTTGTCGCCGTCGGTGTTGGTGGCGATCCGCAGGCTCGGCGGGTCCGCCAGCACGGCGTCGACCAGCATCACCGAGGCGACGACGGTGTGGCCGGGGAACTCCACGCCGAGCAGGCGGCGGATCGAGCTGTCGTGCCCGTCGGTGCCGACGACGTAGGCGGCGCGCTCCTCGCGGGTGCCGTCGGCGTCCCGCACGGTGAGCGCGACGCCGTCGGCGTCCTGGCGCAGGCCCACCACCTCGGTCTCGTGGCGGGTGACGACGCCGAGCCGGTCCAGCCGCGCCTGGAGCACGGCTTCGGTCTCGTACTGCGGGACCACCAGCAGGTAGGGGTAGGGCGTCGGCAGTTCGGAGACGTCCACCACGGCCGTGTCGAACAGGCGCAGCGCCTGGACCGGGGCTCCCTTGGCGATCAGGTCGTCCGCGATGCCGCGGGCGTCGAAGGCCTCCAGGGTGGTGGCGTGCACGACCAGCGCGCGGCTCAGGTTGGACCGGCCCGCGTGGCGGCGCTCCACGAGCGTGACCGGCACGCCGGCCTCCGCCAGGTCACCCGCGAGCAGCAGCCCGGTCGGACCGGCCCCGACGACGACCACCCGGCCGCCGGCGTTCTCGTCGATCATCTCTGACACGGACGGACGCTAACGGATCAGGACCCTGTCGTCCAGATCCCGGTGATCGGCGCGGCCTGGGCACTCGCGCCCGCGTGCGGGAGCCCGTACAGGTCCTCCAGCGTGCGGAGCATCGCGTAGTGGTCGATGTGCTGCGCCGTCGGGCCGGGCTTCACTCCGGCTCCGACGATGATCGTGGGGATGACGTTGGCCTCGGTGAAGTCGTCCTCGTCGAACGTGACGACGAGGAGGCTGTTGTGAGCGGGTGCCCAGTCGGCGTAGGCGCCCAGGCCGGCCTTCAGCCAGGCGTCGCCGGTCGCCACGCCGCAGTCGTGCATGTCGTCGCACATGTTCGGGACGACGAACGAGACCGTGGGAAGCTGCGAGAAGTCCTGCGGGAAGGCCGCGAACGTGCGGTTGTCGGCGGCGGGCACGTCGCTGAAGTCGCGCCAGGGGTTGTGTTTGGAGGCGTAGTCGCCGCCGGGGCCCTTGCCGGTGCAGGCGGTGAACCCGTCCGAGGGCATGGACTCGGAGTAGCCGGCGAAGGTCTTGCCGGCCGCGATCAGCTCGCCACCGAGGTCCGGGCCGGCGAACTTGCCCGCTGACAAGCAGTCGTCCCCGGACACGCCCTGGGTCGAGCCGGAGAACAGGGCCAGGTAGTTCGGCTGGCTAGGGTGGGTCACACCGGTCGAGTTCGTGAACGTCGCCCCGCGGGCGGCGAGCGCGTTGAAGTACGGCGCCGTGGAGCTCCCGTGGACCTGCTTGTCCTCCTTGTTCTCGAACAGCACCACGACGACGTGGTCCGGCTTCGGCAGCGTTACCGGCGTTACCGGCGTCGCCGGCTTCGCCGCCGTGCGCACCTCGGCCGGGGCCTTACCGCCTCCGCCGGAACCGGAGCCGCACCCACCGAGCGCCAGCACTGCCGCAGCCATGAGAAGAGGGGTCCGCCGGATAGCCATAAGGCCATCATGGCGGCGGACCCCTGCTACGAGAACCAGCTTCAGGTCGCCAACCGCATCGTGGCACCCCACGACGAGTTCATGCGCATGTCCAGTTCCCGGACGTACTTGGTGTCGTCGTAGGTGTCCATCTTGCGGCGCACGTTGTAGATGCGGTCCCAGCCGATGCCGTACCAGTGCTTGTCCAGGTTCACCAGGGCCCGCTCCAGGGTGGCGCAGGCGGCCTCGATCTCCTTGGTGCGCACGTGGATGTCGGCCATGTCGGCCAGCACGATGGTGCGCTGCTTGGCCTCGGCGGGCTTCAGCGCCATCAGCGAGCAGAGCAGCGCCTCCGAGGCCAGTTCGGGGCTGCCGCCGTTGATGTGACAGAAGCCCTTGAAGCCGTTCAGGCGCGTGGCGTCGAAGTAGTCCAGCCACTCCGGGTCCGGGACGCTGGAGCGGTCGGCGTCGGACAGGGCCTCCTCCGCCCGGCCGATCAGGTCGACCGCGCGCTTGTGGTCGCCCAGGCGCGCCTCGATCTCGGCGTCGACGGCGTGCAGCCAGGAGCGCTGCACGGCGCTGACACCGCGGGCGGCGTGCGCGTAGGCGGCGCGCATCAGGTCCCGGGACTCGCCGGCCTTGCCGTCGAAGGCCGGGATGAAGGCCAGGTGCGCCAGAATCGCCGAACCGAGCTGGTGGTCGTCGGCCTCGCGGGCGGCGACCAGGGCGTTGCGGTAGTGCAGGCGCGCCGGATCGGCCCGTTTCAGGTCGAAGAACGCCAGCCGGGCGGCCAGCAGCGAGGCCTCGGCGAGCGAGCCGGCCAGCCGGGCCCGCTGGGCCTGCGGGCCGGTGCCGCCCAGCAGCGCCGCCCCGAGCTGGGCGTGCGCCACCGCCGGGGAGTACATGCGGGCCGGCGGGACGGTGTAGTAGAGCGATCGCTGCTGGCTGGTGATGAATTCATAGCCGTCGACCATCTGCCGGTCGAACGGGACCGCCCGCCCGGCCGGGTCGGACGCGGTCGGGAGCCGGTCGGCGGCCTCGGCCCCGTACGCGGTGGTCTCACCCGCCCCCGCGACGGTCAGCGCGGCGGCCGCGCTGGTGACGAATTCTCGGCGCTTCACTGGGTCGTGCCCTCCAGATCGGTCGGCGGGCCGCGTGCGGCACAGCCCTGCCATCCGTCCGTGTTGCGAGGCTCCCCCAGCTCCCCCGCCGTCCTCGGGCCCCGGCTCCGGAGCGCGCCCAGTGGCGGCGATCGGTGGCTGTGACGGTTCCGGCCGCGGCGCCCACGGCACCGACCATCCGACCTGGAACCCCATCTGCGCGACGGAGACGCCGAAGACCTCTTCCAGGACCCGCTGGTACGCAGGCAGCGGACACGGCGGATCCTCGCTCTCCCACCGGCGGACCTGCCGGACCGAGAGTGACAGCACCTTACCAAGCCCGCGGGAGGCTTTCTCGAACTCCGCGGCGAATTCCGCCTGCGTCCAGTGTCTGGACAGCCGCAAAGCTTTCAGAGCGGTGTTACCCGCCGGCTTTCTTCCCGGGGAGGAGCCTGAATCCACCTGCATGGCAGAACCCTTCGGTCCTTGCGCTACGGCGGACGGCCCCGCGCCGACCGCAGCCCGGGGCGACGGCGACCCGGGGGCCGGCCGTCGCAGGGGGCTGGTTCAGACGTTAGACCCGAACAAGCCTGCAATGGTAGTACAACCACCCGAAAGGACTATGGCGAATAGCTGCGAAAACAGGGACCCCTGAGGTGGGACGGGTGGAGCGCCAAGGCCCTTAGACGGGAAACCCCGAGGATACCGAGGGTCAGAGCCCGGTCGCGGGGTGTCAGCGGGGGCGATGACGCGGGGTCAGCAAGTGAGTACTCGGATGGAGTAGGGGCGAAGCGGGCGGACACAGGGTGGGGCGGCAGGGTGGTTTCTGGTGGCGGAGGGTTGGCGGGGATCGGCGACGGGTCGGCGACGGGGTGGCGGGATGTCGGCACGGCGGTCCGGTGAATGGAAGGCGTCGTTTTGGTGAAGTCTGAGATCCACTGCAAAACGACCCTTCTCTCGATCTATACCGAATACCTCACATATCGCCCCTGAACGCCATACCCAGACCCGACCCGATCTGCACCGCCGGTGCAGTCACGCATGCAATCCTCAGGGCCTCCATCGAAACGAGCTGAGAATATTCCGCCTCGATTCCCGGGAACACTGGACGCCCGTGATCCGTTACACCCGTAGCCCGGTATTGCCGCTGTACGGCTCCAGCTAGGGAGCGGTGGCCGTGCCGGGTGGGACACGGCAGGTGCGCGGGAGAGTTATGGAGGGGGTGAGCCGGAACAATGGCTCAGCAGACCACGATACGAGGGGCCGTCGGACCGATACCGGCCCGCTCGTCATCGGCTCGGACGGCGGCTCGCATCCCGCCGATCGCCGAGCTGAAGCTCGGGTGGCAGGAACGGGGACTGTGCCAGTCCGGAGACGCGACGGTGTTCTTCGCGCCGGACTCGGAACGGATCCGCGAACGGGAGAAGCGTGAAGCGGCGGCCAAGCGCGTGTGCGAGGAGTGCCCGGTGCGGCAGCAGTGCCTGGAGCACGCGCTGGCGCTGCCGGAGCAGTTCGGCATCTGGGGCGGTCTGACCGAACTGGAGCGGGCCGAGGAGGGCCGGCGCCGGCGCGGCGCGACCTCCGGCCGTGCCCCGGTGGTGGTGCCGATCCGGATCGGGACCCAGCGCGACCGCGGCTTCGCCGAGGCGCAGGCCCAGGCGTCCAGGGAGGGCACCGAGGTCGCGGCCTGAGCGCCGCGAGTGCAGGACAGCGTTTCAGCAAGACTCAGCAAGGCTCAGCAAGACGGAGAGTTCTCCGCGAGTAGCGCAGCCACAAGACATCGAAGCGCCGGGCGACCCGCAGGGGGTTCCCGGCGCTCGGTGTCTGCGCGAAGAACGCCGGGGTCTACTCCGCCGGCGCCGCGGCGATCGCGTAGCAGGCCACCGCGGCGGCGGCGGCCACATTCAGCGAGTCCACCCCGGCCGCCATCGGGATCCGCACCCGCAAGTCCGCGGCCTCCAGGGCCTGGTCCGAGAGACCGTCGCCCTCGGTCCCCAGCAGCAGCGCCACCTTCTCCTCCGGGCCGAACCGCAGCTGCGGCAGGTCCACGGCGGTCGGCCCCGGCGTCAGCGCGATGGTCCGGAACCCGTGGTCGGCCAGGGTCCGCAGGCCGCCGGGCCAGGTCTCCAGGCGGGCGTACGGCAGCGCGAAGACCGTGCCCATCGACACCCGCACCGAACGCCGGTACAGCGGATCGGCGCACCGGGGGGTCAGCAGGGCCGCGTCCATGCCGAGGGCCGCCGCGCTTCGGAAGATCGCCCCCAGGTTGGTGTGGTTGACGATGTCCTCCATCACCACGATCCGCTTGGCCCGCTCCAGCAGCGGACCCGGGTCCGGGACCGGGACCCGCTGCATCGACGCCAACGCGCCGCGGTGGACGTGGAAACCGGTCACCGCCTCCAGCAGCGGCTCCGCCCCCACATACACCGGCACGCCGGGTGCCGTCGCGTCGATCAGCCCCCGCATCGGCTCGACCCACTTCGGGGACAGCAGCATCGAGCGCATCGGGTAGCCGGCGGCCAGGGCGCGGCGGATCACCTTCTCGCCCTCGGCCAGGAACAGGCCCTCGGCGGGTTCGCGGACCTTGCGCAGCTCGACGTCGGTGAGGCCGGAGTAGTCGTGCAGGCGCGGGTCGGCGGGATCGGTGACTTCGATCAGTTCTCCCACGCCGCCCCATCCTGCCGCATGCCGCCCGGTCAGCTGGAACCGCGGGGCAGCAGGCCGTTCCGGAGCAGCGTCCAGACGCCCTCGAACGACGCGTCGATCCGCGGGCGCACCCACTCCGAGCGGGCCGAGGGGTGATGGAAGCGGCCGGTGGCGTCGAACAGCGCCCGCGCCGTGGCCGCGGGGTCGTCCGAGGCGATCTCGCCGCGCGCCACTCCCTCGGTGATCACCTTGGTCAGCTGCGCCACCACGAAGTCGACGTGCGCCACCACCGGCGTCCGCGCCTCATCGGCGAGCTCGGCGAACGCCGCGAAGAACTCCGGATCGTCCTGCGCCCGGGTCCACTTGGTCTCCGCCAGCGTCCACAGCAGCAGCCGCAACCGCTCCGGCGCGCTCCCGGCGCCGTCGGCGACCGCCGCCAGCGCCGGGTGCATCCGCCGCAGCCAGCGGTCGACCACGGCATCACGCAGATCCGCCTTGGTCGGGAAGTGCCGGTACACCGAACCATGGCTGACGCCGAGGGCGCGCGCGACGTCGACCACGGTGGTCTTGGCCGGGCCGAAGCGGCGCAGGGTCTCCTCCGCCGCCTCCAGGATCCGCTCGGAAGTCAGGGTGCCAGGGGTGCTCATCGCTGAACTCTATTTCTCCGAGTCCAGGTGGGCCATCTGCCCGGCGTCGTAGCGGTCGCCCGCGGCCGCGCCGGCCGGGACGGCCTTCTCGATCTCGGCGAGGTCGTCGGCGGTCAGGGTGACGTCCAGCGAGCCCAGCGACTCCGCCAGCCGCTCCCGGCGCCGCGCGCCGACCAGCGGCAGGATGTCCTCGCCCTGCGCCGCGACCCACGCGATCGCCAACTGCGCCACGGTCGCGCCCTTGCGCTCGGCGACCGCGCGCAGGGTCTCGACCAGGGCCAGGTTGTGGTCCAGGTTCGCGCCCTGGAACCGCGGCGAGTGGGCTCGGAAGTCGCCCTCACCCGAGCGGTCCTTGCTCCAGTGGCCGCTGATCAGGCCGCGGGACAGCACGCCGTAGGCGGTGACGCCGATCCCCAGCTCCCGCGCGGTGGGCAGGATCGCGTCCTCGATGCCGCGGGTGATCAGCGAGTACTCGATCTGCAGGTCGGAGATCGGGTGGACGGCGGCGGCCCGCCGCAGCGTGTCGGCGCCGACCTCGGACAGGCCGATGTGGCGGACGTAGCCGGCCTGCACCATCTCGGCGATGGCGCCGACGGTCTCCTCGATCGGGACAGTCGGGTCCAGGCGGGCCGGGCGGTAGACGTCGAGGTGGTCGACGCCGAGCCGGCGCAGCGAGTAGGCCAGCGAGGTCTTCACCGCGGCCGGGCTGCCGTCGAAGCCGATGAAGGCGCCGTCCGGACTGCGCTGGGCACCGAACTTGACGCTGAGCCGGTAGCGGTCGCGGTCGGTGCCGCGCAACGCGTCGGCCAGCAGCAGCTCGTTGTCGCCCATCCCGTAGAAGTCGCCGGTGTCGATCAGGGTGACCCCGGCGTCCAGGGCGGCGTGCACGGTGGCGATGGACTCGTCGCGGTCGGCGGGGCCGTAGAGGGCGGACATGCCCATGGCCCCGAGGCCGAGGGGGAAGACTTCGGGCCCGGTGTGGCCGAGCTTGCGGAACGGGCGGGGGCGGTCAGTCGTCGTCATGCCTCCACGATACGACTGACAGCTGACAGATATCAAGTTTTGTCAGTCCGAGATCGTCGACCCCGCGCTCGAGCCGGGACTGGAGGCCGGACCGGACGGGTCGGCGGACGGGTCGGCGGACGGGTCGGCGGACGGGTCGGCGGTGGCCGGGGCGTCGGCCTTCTTCCCCGGGACGGCGACCAGCAGCGCGGTGATCTTGTCACCGGCCCGCGTCCCGGCGACGGTCACGGTCATGCCGACCTGCAGCTGGTCCACACTCAGCGGACGCGCCTTGGTACCGAACTTGGTGTCGTCGCCGTAGACCACGGTGACCGTCTTCGCCCTGCCGCCCTCGATGCCGGTGAACGAACCGGCGTCGAGTTTGGTGATCTTGATCCGGGCGGCCTTGGCGGTGGTCTTCACCTTCTTCCCGGCCCCGTCGGCCGGTGCGCCGGCGGCCGGGTTCTGGTCCTGCGCCCGCGCCTGGGCGGCGCCGGACGGCTTCGACGAGGCCAGCGCCGTCGCCCCCCAGGCCACGCCCCCGACCACGATGACCAGCCCGGCGCCCAGCGCGGCGAGCTTGGGCGCTCCGAGACGGCCCAGACGGTGCTTCAGGCCTTGCGGCCGCCGGGGCGGCACTCCCTCCGGCCCCGGCAGCCCGAACTCGGCCGCCTGCTCCGGACGGTAGCCGTCCTCATAGCCGGGCAGCGGCGCTCCGGCGGTGTCCGGGCCGATGTTGTAGGGATCGATCGGCTGGAACTTCCGCGTCGCGTCGAGCGGGTCGTGGTCCTGGCTCATGCCGCCAGTACACCGCGCCGCTGATAAGCCGCCGGTGAATAAGCTTTCTGTAAGGGCTCAGGCCAGGCCGACGACCGGCCCGACCACCACGATCGCCGGCGGCCGGATCGCGGCCTCGGCCACCGCCGCCTCGATCAGCCCGAGCGTGGTCTGCACCCGCCGCTCCCCGGGCATCGTGCCCTCCTGGATCACCGCGACCGGCGTCTCGGGATCGCGGCCGTGGGCGATCAGGGTCGCGGCGATCGCGCCTATCCGCTCGATGCCCATCAGGATCACCAGCGTGCCGGTCATCCTCCCGAGCGCGGCCCAGTCCACGAGCGACTTCGGGTTGTCCGGGGCCACGTGCCCGGAGACCACCGTGAACTCGTGCGCGACCCCGCGGTGCGTGACCGGGATCCCGGCCAGCGCCGGGACCGAGACCGAGCTGGTGATGCCGGGCACCACCGAGCACGGGACGCCGGCCTCGGCACAGGCCAGCACCTCCTCGAAACCGCGGCCGAAGACGAACGGGTCGCCGCCCTTGAGCCGCACCACGGACTTGCCGGCCTTGGCCCGGTCGATCAGCACCTCGTTGATGGCCTCCTGGGCCAGCGCGCGGCCGTAGGGGATCTTGGAGGCGTCGATGATCTCCACGTCGGCGGCCAGCTCGTCCAGCAGCCCGCGCGGGCCGAGCCGGTCGGCCACCACCACGTCGGCCTCGGCCAGCAGGCGCCGGCCGCGCACGGTGATCAGGTCCGGGTCGCCGGGGCCGCCGCCGACCAGCACCACGCCCGGCGTCCGCCCGCGGTGGTGCGGCGCCGCCAGGGTCCCGTCGCGCAGGCCCTCCAGCACGCCGTCGCGCACGTCCACGGCGCGGCGCGGGTCCCCGCCGCCGATCACGGCGACCGTGACACCGTCGTGCCGGCCCACCGCCGGAGTCCACGCGGTGGAGTCCTCGGCGGAGTCGGCCCGCGAGCAGAACACCCGGCCCGCCTCGGCCTCACGGGCCACCGCGGCGTTCACCGCGGGGTCGTCGGCCGCGGCGATCGCGTACCAGGCCTCGGCCAGATCGCCGTCCCGGTACGGCCGCCGCTCCCAGCGCACCTCGCCGCCGTCGGCCAGGGCCTCGATCGCCGGCGTGGCCTCGGGGGCCACCACCAGCACCTCGGCCCGGGCGTCGAGCAGGCCCAGCACGCGGCGCTGCGCGACCGGGCCGCCGCCGACCACCACCGCCCGCCGGCCGGCCAGCCGGAGCGCGGCCGGGTAGACGGGGGCGGAGTCGGCGTAGGTGCTCATCTGTGGTGGTTCCCGGGGTCGTGAGAAGGGTCGTCGGCCTAGTGGTCGGCGGCGTCCTCACCGTCACGCTCGGCCACGCCCGCCGACTCGAAGGTGGCGACGTCCCGCAGCGCGCGCACGGCCGCCTGGACCAAAGGTAGGGCCAGGACCGCCCCGCTGCCCTCCCCCAACCGCAATTCGAGATCGATCAGCGGGACCACGCCCAGCGCCTCCAGCGCGAGCTGGTGCCCGGACTCGGCCGAGCGGTGCCCGGCCACCATCGCCGCCGTCGCCTCCGGGGCCAGGGCCTGCGCCACCAGCGCCGCGGCGCCGGCGATCACGCCGTCCAGGATCACCGGGGTGCGCAGCGAGGCCGCGCCCAGGATGAAGCCGGCCAGCGCGGCGTGCTCCAGGCCGCCGACCGCGGCCAGCACGCCCAGCGGGTCGGCCGGGTCCGGGCGGTGCAGGTCCAGCGCCCGGCGCACCACGTCGACCTTGTGCGCGTAGGTCTGCTCGTCTATCCCGGTGCCGTACCCGGTGACCTGCGTCGGCGAGGCGCCGGTGAACGCGGCGATCAGCGCGGCGCTGGCGGTGGTGTTGGCGATGCCCATGTCGCCGGTCAGCAGCACCTTGTTGCCGGCGGCGACCAGGTCGCGCGCGGTCTCGACGCCGACCTCGAGCGCGGCCAGCGCCTCCTCGCGGCTCATCGCCGGGCCCTCGGCCAGATCCGCGGTGCCGTACCGGATCTTGCGCGGCACCAGGCCGGTCTGCTGCGGCAGCTCGGCGTTGACGCCGACGTCGACGACGCACACCTCGGCGCCGATCTGGTGCGCGAAGGCGTTCACCACCGCGCCGCCGGCCAGGAAGTTCTGCACCATCTGCGCGGTGACCTCCTGCGGCCACGGCGTGACGCCCTGCGCGTGCACGCCGTGGTCGGCGGCGAACACCGCCACCGCGGCCGGCTCGGGCACCGGCGGCGGGCACACCCCGGCGAGCCCGGCGAGCTGCACCGAGACGTCCTCCAGCACGCCGAGCGAGCCGGCCGGCTTGGTCATGGCCGCCTGCCGGGCCAGGGCGGCGGTCCGCGCCGCCTCGTCCAGCGGCGCGATCGCGGCCAGGGTCTCGTCCAGCAGCGACACCGGGTTGTTGCCGGGCAGCGCGCGGCGGCCGTACTGCTCGTCGTGCACGGCCCAGGCCAGCGGGCGCCGCTTGGCCCAGCCGGCGCCGGACAGCTCCGGCTCCTCCGGGAACTCGCGGACGTAGCCGACGCACAGGTAGGCGACGACGGCCAGGTGGTCCGGCAGGTCCAGCGTGCGGGTCAGCTCGCGCTCGTCGAAGAACGACACCCACCCCACGCCCAGGCCCTCGGCCCGGGCGGCCAGCCACAGGTTCTCCACCGCGAGGGCGGCGCTGTAGGGGGCCATCTGCGGCTGGGTGTGACGGCCCAGGGTGTGCCGGCCGCCGCGGGTCGGGTCGCAGGTCACGACGATGTTCACCGGCGTGTCGAGGATGGCCTCGATCTTCAGGTCCTTGAACGCCCGCTGCCGCGCCTTCGGCAGCGAGGCCGAGTAGGCGTCGCGCTGGCGGGCGGCGAGCTCGTGCACCGCCTGGCGGGTCTCCCGGCTGCGCAGCACCAGGAAGTCCCAGGGCTGCGAGAAGCCGACGCTCGGCGCGGTGTGCGCGGCCTCCAGCACCCGGTGCAGGACGTCGTCCGGGATCGGGTCGGCGAGGAAGGTGGAGCGGACGTCGCGGCGCTCGCGGATCACGCGGTGCACGGCGGCCAGCTCGGCGTCGTCGTACGGCGGCACGCGCGGCACGTCGTCGTAGGCCTCGAGGGCCTCGTCGTACGGGTCCGCGGCCTCCTCCCCGGCCACTTCGGCCGCCTCAGCCGCCTCGGCCGGGGCCGCCCACGGGACGAGCATCTCCGGCTCGGCGTCGGCGTCGTCGACGTCCTCCTCGTCGGCCGCCGCGGCCACCGCGCCCACGGCCGCCCCCACGGCCTCGGGCTCGGCGTAGTCGCCGAACGTCTCGGCCGGGGTGATGGCCACGGTCGGAGTGGCGAAGACCGGGCCCGGGTCCTCGGTGCCGCCGGCGAACTCGGCGCCCGCGGGGAACTCGGCCCCCTGGGCGAACTCCGCGCCGGGCGCGAACTCGACGCCCTCGGCCGGGTCGTCGAAGACCGGGGGCGCGGGCTCGAAGCGCGGCGGGTCGAAGTGGGCGCCGGGGAAGGGCGAGTCCGCGGGCTGGGCGAGCGGTGCGGCCTGCGGGGCCGGGGCGGCTTGAGCGGCCGGTGCGGCCTGCTCCTCGGCACCCGGCGGAAGACCGTAGTTGGGCCCGGTGTTGGCGGTCAGCGGCCGGTCGCCGAACGACGGCATACCGCCCTCCGGCGGGCCGAAGACCGGGCCGGCCAGCGGCGACTCGCCGTTCGGGCCGAACGCCCGCAGCTCGCCGAGCCCGCTCGGGGCCTCGGCCGCGGGCGGGAAGCCGGCGTCGTCGGCGGCCGGCGGGAACCCCGGGCGGCTGTTGAACGACGGGTCGCTGCCGGCCTGCTGCGGGAACGGCATCGGGCCGCCGAACGTGGCCGCCGGGTCGAGGCCGGCGTCGCCGCCGAAACCGTGGGCCTGCGCGTTCTGCTGCTGGCCGACGAAGGGCGGCGGGACCGGCGGCGGGAAGCTGAAGGCCTGGTCTTCTTCGGCCTGCTCGCCGCCGTGCGGCGGGAAGCCCTGGTTCGCGAACCCGTCGGCGGCGGGCGGGAAGCCCTGGTTGGCGGCGAGCTGCTCATCGCCGGGCGGCGGGAAACCCTGGTTCGCGAACCCGTCGGCGGCGGGCGGGAAGCCCTGGTTGCCTGCGAGCTGCTCGTCGCCGGCCGGCGGAAAACCCTGATTCCCGAACCCGTCGGCGGCGGGCGGGAAGCCCTGGTCCCCGAAGCCCTGGTCCCCGAAGGCCTGGTCCCCGAAGCCTTGGTCCCCGAAGCCCTGGTCGTAGGCCTCCTCGCCCTGCGGGCCGCCGAACGCGGGCGCGGCGCCGTAGCCGCGGTTATCAGCGTTCTGCCTCCCCGGGCGGCGGCCGAAGGAGTCGGCGCGCTGCGGCCGGCCGGGCTCGTCGACGATCGCCGGGATGATGTCCGTCGGCTGGTCATAGGACGCCGGGTTGGGCAGCGGGGACCGGAGGTCGAAGCTGGCGGGGCGCTCGGCCGGCTCGCCGCCGTCGAAGACGCTGATGTCCACCTGGCCGCGGCCGTCCTGCGGGAAGCCGTCCTGGGGGAAGCCGTCCTGCGGGAAGCCGTCGTGGGCCAGCGGGGTGCGGTCCGCGGCCTCGTCGAAGTCGTTGCCGTCGGCCGGGGACGTCTGCTGCGGCACCACCGGATCGCGGCGGAAGACGTCGAACTGCTGGGCCTGGCGCAACGCCTCGGCGCCGCGCGCGCCCGGGGAGCGGCGGGTGGTGGGACCGGAGTCGGCGTTGGCGTCGCGCTGCTGCGGCAGGCTGAAGCCGCGGGCTTCAGGACCCTGATTCCGGCCGCCGGAGGGCGGCTGCGGGCCGCGGCCGGGCGGCGGGCCCGGGCGCTGCCCCCGGCCGTCCACGCGGCCGTCCACGCGGCCGTCCACGCGCCCGTCCATGCGGCCGTCCACCGGGCCGCGCTGCGGGGCCTGGTCGCGGAACGCCGAACCGGGCGGCACCACCGGACCTCCGGGGGCCCCGCCGGGGCGCGGCCGGATCGGCCGGGTCGGGCGGTTTCCCGCATCCGAGCCCTGCGGTGCACCGGGCCCGCCGGGGCCGGGGCGCCCGCCCTGCTCGGGGAAACCCTGGCCGGGACCGCCCGCCGGGCCGCCGATGCCGCCGCCCCCGCCGCCGCCCTCGCGCTGGTCGCGGTTCTCCCGCGGATCGCGGCCGCGGTGGCCGGCCGGACCGGCGGGGCCGCCGCCGGCCGGACCGCCCGGACGCGGCGCCGGGAAGTCCGGGCCGTCGTCGTCGAAGACCAGGCGGCTGAACTCCGTGGTCGGCTCGTCGTAGGGGCCGCCCCGTCCCGGCGGGAAGTCCCCTTCGAACGGCGGCCTGCCGGCACCCTCACGCCCGAAATCGTCGGCACCGGTCACCGTGGGTTCCTCGATCCTGTCGTTCCATACCATGGTTCGTTCCCGCTCCCGTTCCCCGTCCCCCTCGTGCGCGGGGGTTCGCGTGGGCGCTGCCAAGTATCGCTCTTGAAAGCCGCGCGCAAGCCCGGAAGAGCATACGCAGCCCCTGATCGGGTTGACTAAAAAGCCGGGTCGATCACCCGAGCTCACCCCAAAGAACGAATACCGGAGCCGCCGGGGCCATCCGGAACGCGTCCCCCGGGAACGGCGCCAGCCTCGAGGCCTGCAACTGCACGCCGTCCACGCGCCGGCCCCCGATCCGCAGCGCCTGCCGGACGGCGGGCAGCCGGTCCAGGGCGGTGACCGCGGTGACGACGGTGCGCGCGGAGGTGGTGGCGCAGGCCCGGACGATGTCGGCGCGCTCGGTGCCGACGAAGATGGCGTCCGGGCGCGGCAGGGTGCTGAGCGCGCCCGGCGCCGGACCGCTGACCACCTCGACGTCCACGCCGTGCATCACGGCGTTCAGGGCTATGCGTTCGCAGGCGTCGGGGTCGCGGTCCACGGCGACGACGGCGGCGCCCAGCCGGGCGCACTCCACGGCCAGCGCGCCGGCGCCGGCCGCGACCTCCCAGACCATGGCGCCGAGGCGCGGGGCCAGCCGCGCCAGAATCAAGGCCCTGACTTCGGAGGGCAGCACCTGCGGGCCGCGGGCGACGAAGGCGTTGTCCGGCACCGCCCAGCCGGCCGACGGCCCGGCCCACGCCGAGACCCAACCCGAGCCCCAGCGGGGGTCGTGCGGGGACTCCGGGCTCAGCCGCTCCTCGTCCAGCACCAGGATGGCGTCGGCGGCGCCCCACACCGCGCGGGCGGCCGCCTCGGCCGGGGAGAAGCTCTCGATGGCCTCGTCCGGTTCGCCCAGATGCTGGGCCACGATGAAGGCGCGCTTGGCCCCGCGCAGGGCGGTGGCGACCCGGTGCGGCGGGAACTCGGGGGCGGCCATGATGGCGACCTTGGGGTGGGCGCGGGCGGTGTTGGCCGCGCGCTCCAGCGAGCGGTCGTCGGTGACGCAGACCACGACCGCGTCGTCCCACGGCAGGCCCAGGCGGCCCAGCGCGGCGGCCACCGGGCCGGGCGCCGGGTAGCCGACGACCTCGAAGCCTGATTCGCGCAGATCACGCAGCACGCCGAAGAACCCCGGGTCGCCGGCCGTCACCACCACCGCCGGACCCGCCTTCGGGTCGGTGAGGTGCGCGGTGAGGCGGGCGTAGGCCAGGCGGTTGTCGTCGCCGAGCAGGATGCGCCGCACGTGGTCCGGGACGCCGATGCCGTCCAGGTGCCGGGCGGCGCCCACGACCAGTTCGGAGGACTCCAGGACGCGGCGCACGACCGGGCCCGGGAGCGAGCCGTCGTAGCCGACGACGGCGACCGGCGCCGCCGCCTGGGCTATCGCCGACCCCGCGGCGCCGTGCCGGCCGGCCGTCATGCCGGCCTCTCGGCCGGCATCACAGGCACGGCGAGGCTGGGGTCACGCCGTGGTTCGGGCATGGAGTCGTCCTCCGTGTCACATCTGTAGGAACTTCAACGCACACTAACACCGCCTGTTCCGTCCGCGAGGCGGCGAATCCGGCGAAACGGGGCGAATCAGACAGCGAACATGCCCGTTCGGTGGTGGCGTGACCGCGTGGCGCGCCCCCGGCGGACACCGGACCGGGGCCGCATCCGCAAAGGCACGTGCACCGGACCGTGCGGCCGCCCGACGTGCTCCCCGCCGACGCCCTCACGCGATCAGTGCGCCATGGTCACCTGCTGGATACCCTCGGCGAGGAAAGGCTCACCGGCCCGGGCGAACCCGAACCGCTCGGCCCACGGCTCCAGGGCGGTGGGCACGTCGATCAGCAACCGGCGTTCCCCGGCCATCTTCACGGCGTAGTCCAGCAGCCGGCCGGCGATCCCCCGGCCGCGCGCGCCGAACCGCGTGGCGAGCCGCTCTATCCGCAGCGCGTCGTCGGACTCCTGGACCACCCGCAGGGCGGCCAGCACCTCCCCGTCCCGCTCGGCCCACAGGTGGACGCTGGCCGGCTCGGTGTCCCGCCCGTCGATGTCCAGGTGGGAGCTCCCCCACTCGACGATGAAGACCTCCTGGCGCAGGCGGAGCAGGGCGTAGATGGTCGGCGCGTCGAGGTCCTCGATGTGCGCGTAACGATAGGAGACCTTGCCCAAGACGCATCTCCGAAACGGACCTGCCGGCTGTCTGCCGGGTTGTCATGGTGACGCGGATGCGCCGCGCCGCGTTGCCGAACCTGCCTGCTTCCCTGCCCCACGAACCAGCTCGCCCGGACCCCCGCCCCAGCCCGCCGACGACCCCCGTCACCGGCAGGATACTGACCACGGAACCCGGACGCCATGCGATCGGGACCGCACCGGGTCCTCCCCCAGGATAAGTAGTATCAGCTGGATACACTGCCATTTCGGGGAAGATGGACAACGCCCCAGTTTGCATCTATGTGGACGGGTATGCGCGCCCTTGCACGGACGCCACCCGGCGTCCCCACCACGGGAGTCGCACACGATGCGCCACAGCACGAGATTCGCCCTACTCACCACCGCCGCCCTCGCGGCCTGCGCCACGGGGGTGGGCACCGCCTCCGCATCCGCCCATACCCAGCCGACCGCCGACCCGGTGGCACCCCTCACGGCGACATGCGGCGACTCGTCGATGAAGGCGGCGTGCGACGCGGCGCTGGCGGCGATCCAGGCACTGCAGACGGCGATGCAGGCCGGAGGGACGACGGCGGCTCCGGCGCCGAGTTCGCCCGGCTCGCCGACGGCCCCGACGACGCCGCCCACGACCACCGCGCCGCCGACCACCGTGCCGCCGACCACTACGGCGCCGCCCACTACGGCGCCGCCCACGGACCCGGCGAGCCCGACGAGCCCGACGACACCGGCGCCGGCGCCAGCGCCGGACCAGCCCACGACACCGACAGCACCGCCCACCACCACGGCTCCGCCGACCACCACCACGCCGACCACAACGCCCACGACCCCGACCGCACCGGCGCCAGACCAGCCCTCGATGCCTACGGCACCGGCTCCGCCGACCACCACCGCGCCGCCGACGACACCTGCAGCACCGACAGCGCCTACCACCACGGCTCCGCCGACCACCGCCACTCCGGAACTGCCGCCGACCACCACCGCACCGGCTCCGCCGACCATCACCACTCCGGAACTGCCCCCGACCCCCACCACCACGGCCCCGCCGACCACCACCACCCCGGACCTGCCCCCGCCCTCCACCGCACCGGCCCCCATCCCGAGTAGCCCGAGCTCCCCGAACCTCCCGGTTCTCCCGAGCATCCCCGGCTCCCCCTCGCTGCCGGTGAGTCCGCCGACGTCGGCTGTCGCGGCTCCGGCGGCGGTCGACCGCTAGCGCTGGACCAGCGGGCCGCCGGTCGTTCCGGCCGGCGGCCTCACACCAGCATGGACACGATCGCCACCAGGCCGACCGTGATGATCAGTCCTCGCAGCACCTTCGGCGGCAGGCGGCGTCCCACCCTGGCGCCGATCTGGCCGCCGATCAGGGCGCCGATGGCGATGGCCGCGGCCGGGCCCCACTGGACCGCCGGGCCGCCGCCGAAGGTCCCGACCAGGATGAACAGCACCGCCGCGACCGCGTTCACCACGCAGGCGAGGACGTTCTTCACGCCGTTGAGGACCTGCAGGTGGTCGGCGTAGGTCAGGCCCAGGATCGCCATCAGCAGCACGCCCTGTGCCGCGCCGAAGTAGCCGCCGTAGACGCCGGTGCCGTAGACCGCGGCCAGGACGCCCCAGCCGCGGTCGCGGGAGCCGTCGCCCGCCGCCTCGCGCCGGGCCGCGATCCGCTTCGCCAGGCGCGGCTGCACCACGATCAGGACCAGCGCCAGGGCGATCAGCGCCGGGACTATCGCCTTGAAGGCCTTCGGGGGCAGGACCAGCAGCAGCAGGGCGCCGGTCGTGGCGCCCAGCAGGGAGGCGGCTATCAGGCGGGCCAGGCGGCCGGCGCGTTTGGCACGGAAGTCGCCGATCTCGGTGCGGTAGCCGTGGATGCCGGACAGGGAGCCGGAGACCAGGCCGACGGTGTTCGTCACGTTCGCGACCACCGGGCTGTAGCCGAAGGCCAGCAGGGTCGGGAAGGTCACCAGGGTGCCGGAGCCGACCACCACGTTGATCGTGCCCGCCGCCATGCCCACGCCCAGCAGTGCCGCCGCCTCGCCGATGCCCACTGCCGCCTCCGCCTCCCGCGCCTTCCGTGCCGTGCAAGTGTCGAGGGTAGCCCCAGAAGATCGCTTGGCCGCGAGGTGTCCCGCCCACTAAAATCCCGACCGTGCACCGGTTGTTCCCGGTCACCCCGCCGCCGAGCTCCTGAAGCGGGGTCGACCCGGTCCGTGGCCGCCACGGATCCAGGACCGCCTGCCGGCCGTCTGACGCCCGCAGGGCACTGAGTCACGCCCCCGCTTCCCGCGACCTCCATCGGACCTTTCCCGTCGCAGGAGCGATTCCCTTGATCTTCCTCATCACCTCCGGCGTGCTCTGGGGCACCGGCGGCCTCACCGGGCGCCTGCTCGCGCTGCACACCCACCTCTCCCCGGCCGCGGTGGCCGGCTACCGGCTGCTCATCGGCGGCGCGTTGCTCGTCGGCTACTGCGCCGCCACCGGCCGGGGACGTCCCCGAGATCGCGCCGCCTGGTTCCGGGTCGGCGTCCTCGGCCTGCTCTCGGCGCAGTTCCAGGCCTGTTACTTCTCCGCGGTGACACTGACGAGCGTGAGTCTCGCCACACTGATCACCATCGGCGCCGCCCCCGTCCTGGTGGTCGGCTTCGAGCAGGCCACCGGCCGGCGGCGGCTGGATACCCGCGTGGCCGGCACCGTGGCACTGGCCGTCGCCGGCCTCGGCCTGCTCGTCGGCCGGCCGCCGCACGGCATCGGCGCCTCCGCCCTGGCCGCCGGCGCGGCCTGCGCCGTCGCCAGCGCCGCCGGCTTCGCCGCGATCAGCCTGATCTGCGGCACGCCGGTGCCCGGCCTCGACGAGGCCGCGATGACCGGCTACGGCTTCCTTCTCGGCGGCGTGGCGCTGCTCGCCACGGCGACCGCCACCACGGGCGCGTCCTTCGCGCCCGGCCCCGCGGCCCTCGGCCTGTTGCTGGCGCTGGGCCTGGTGCCGACCGCCACCGCCTACGCGCTCTACTTCACCGGCCTGCGTACCGCGGCGGCCAGTACCGGCACCGTCACCGCGTTGCTGGAACCACTGACCGGCACGGCGCTCGCCGTGGCACTGCTCGGCGACCGCCTCACCGCGGTCGGGGCGCTCGGTGCAGCGCTGCTGGGGGTGTCAGTGGCAGCTGAGGCACTCGGAACGAGACAGGCGAGCTGAACCACGCTTCAGGTTCGATCCGCGCACAGAGGGCCGAGGTACCTCGGAGGCGAGGTACCTCGCTTCCGAGGTACCTCGGCCCCTACGTAACGAACCCGAGATCAGTCCTCGTCCTGATTGAAGAACACGTCGTCGGCCGGACTCGACGTCCCCCGCTGCCGCGGCGGCCGGTCCGCACGCGGCCCCTTCGCAGGGCCCTGCGCGTCGCCGCCGTGGGACAGCGGCCCGCCGCCGTTCCCGTTGGCGGCCAGCGACGGCTCCGGGGGCGCCGCGGGCATCCCGGGCAGCCGCCCCAGCGCCCCGCCCACGTTCTCCAGCGCCTTGCCGAACTCGCTGGGGATGATCCACAGCTTGTTGCTGTCACCCTCGGCGATCTTCGGCAGCTGCTGCAGGTACTGGTAGGCCATCACCTGGTTGTCGGCGTTGCCGTCGTGGATCGCCTCGAACACCTTGCGGATCGCCGCCGCCTCGCCCTCGGCCTGCAGCGCGCGGGCCTTGGCCTCGCCCTCGGCGCGCAGCACCGCGGCCTGCTTCTCGCCCTCGGCGGTGAGAATTTGCGACTGCTTGAAGCCCTCGGCCGACAGGATCGCCGCGCGGCGGTCCCGGTCGGCGCGCATCTGCTTCTCCATCGAGTCCTGGATCGAGGCCGGCGGCTCCACCGCCTTCAGCTCGACCCGGCTGACCCGGATGCCCCAGTTGCCGGTCACCTGGTCCAGGACCCCGCGCAGCTCGTTGTTGATGTAGTCGCGGCTGGTCAGGGTGCGCTCCAGGTCCATGCCGCCGACGATGTTGCGCAGCGTGGTCACGGTCAGCTGCTCGATGGCCTGGATGTAGTTCGTGATCTGGTACACCGCCGCGCGGGCGTCGGTGACCTGGAAGTAGATCACGGTGTCGATGGACACCGTCAGGTTGTCCTGGGTGATCACCGGCTGCGGCGGGAACGGGACCACCTGCTCGCGGACGTCGATGATGGCGCGCACCCGGTCGACCACCGGCATCAGGATCCGAAGGCCCGGGGTCAGGGTGCGGGTGTAGCGGCCGAAGCGCTCGATGACCGCGACCGTGCCCTGGCCCACGATGCGCACCGACTGGAACAGCGACAAGCCGATCAGGGCGGCGATCACGATGAGGACGACAACCGTGGTGATCATATCGACACCTCCTTTATGACATCGGAGTCCGGCGGAGGAGGCGGCGGCACCCCCCGGTGACAGAGCTCGATCTTAGGCCCACCCGTCACCCGCCAACCACCCTTCCAGGAGGCGCTGGGCGCCGCTGCGCCACCGAATCGCGAAGGCACGGCGCACACACCGTTCCCCGAGGATTGTCCTGCCCACCGGACCGACCGGGGAACCACCGGTCCTGACATCCCTCGGGAGGGCTACAGCACCAGAGCGGTCGCCCCGTCGATCTGCGCGACGTCCACGCGGTCGCCGACCGCGTACTCGCTCTGGCCGTCGTAGGCCCGCGCGCTCCAGATCTCCCCGGATATCCGCACCCGGCCGTCGTGCCCGTCGACCCGCTCGACCACCACCGCCTCGGCGCCGAGCAGCCGGTCGGTGCCCTGCCGGTGCTCGGGACCGTGCAGGCGCTTCATGGCGGCCGGGCGCGCGAAGACCAGGGTGGCCACCGACACGGTGCCGAACGCCACGATCTGCACCGCCGCGTTCCCCCCGACGCCGGCTCCGACCGCGGCCGCCGCGGCCCCGACCCCGAGCATCGCGAGGACCAGCGTGGTCGTGGCCAGTTCCAAGCCGATCAGCACGGCCGCAGCGACCGCCCACACCATCCACGCGTGCATGGATCCCATGCTACGCAAGGAGAACCGCCGGGGGCAGGCCTCGAATGTCAGGCCCTTGTCTCCCCGGTCACACCGCGCGGGCGTACCAACGGTCGCCCGCGGCGGTGGCGTACTTCTCCACGCTCAGCGGCAGCCCGAACGTGGCCGTCAGGTTGTCCGAGGTCAGGGCCCCGTCGATGGGCCCGGCCGCCACCACCGCGCCGGCCCGCACCAGCAGGATGTGCGAGAAGCCCGGCGGGATCTCCTCGACGTGGTGCGTGACCAGGACGGTCACCGGCGCGTACGGGTCGCTCGCCAGCCGGGACAGCCGCCGCACCAGGTCCTCGCGGCCACCCAGGTCCAGGCCGGCGGCCGGCTCGTCGAGCAGCAGCAGCTCCGGGTCGGCCATCAGCGCCCGGGCGATCAGCGCCCGCTTGCGCTCGCCCTCGGACAGCGTGCCGAAGGTGCGGGCGCCGAACTCGGCCATGCCCCACCAGGCCAGCAGTTCGTCGGCGCGCCGGGCGTCGGCCTCGTCGTACTTCTCGCGCCAGCGGCCGACCATGCCGTAGGAGGCGGTCATCACCACGTCGCGGACCGTCTCGCCGCGCGGCAGGCGCTCGGCGACCGCGGCCGAGGAGTACCCGATGCGCGGGCGCAGTTCGAACACGTCCACCGCGCCGAGCCGCTCGCCCAGCACACCGACCACGCCGGCGGTCGGGAACAGCGAGGTGGCGGCGATGTTCAGCACCGTGGTCTTGCCCGCGCCGTTCGGCCCGAGGACCACCCAGCGCTCGCCCTCGCCGACCGTCCAGTTCACGGCGTCCAGCAGCTTGCGGCCCTCGCGGACCACGGAGACGTCGACGAGGTCGAGGACGCTGTCGGGGTCGAGGACGCTGTCGGGGTCGACGGACAGGACTTCGGTCATGGCGGGCACAACTTTCTGACGCGATACGGCCTCGATCTTCGATCGGTCAAAGCTTAGGCCACTCCCGCGGACGACCGGCGCCCCCGTCGGGCGCGCCACGTACCCTGGTGGACATGCTGAGCGAACACCGGTCGGGACGTCTGGTCGCCTGGGGCAACGCCTGGCTGGCCGGGCACGCCAGCCTGGACTCGGCCGCCGAGCGGGTCATGGCCGACGGCGACGACCCGCACCGGGTGACCGGCGTGCCCGGCGAGGACGGCGAGGTGGGCTGGACCATCGCGCTGGGCCGGCTGCGCGCCGCCGGCGTCACCGGCCTGCGCCTCGCGCTGCCCCGGCCCGGCGACCCGCTGGGGCTCAAGGGCCCGGCGGCGTTCAACCAGGCCGCGATCGCCGCCGGCGAGGCGGTGCTCACCGACGGCCCGGCGCTGGGCGTCGTCCCCAGCGTCGACGGGTACGGCCCGAACGGCGACCGCGGCCACACCGTGCGCTGGACCGTCACCCCGGTCGAGGGCGGCGCGGCCCCGGCGCCGACGCTGTCGGAGGCCGAGCGGGAACTGGCCGCGGCACTGCGCGAGGCCGCCGAGGAGCTGGCCCGGCTGGACGTGGCCCGCTGGCGGCCGGAGCTGGCCGAGTCGCTGGCCGCGATCCGCGGCCACGGCCGGGCCCCGGAGGCGGTGCTGGCCCCCGGCTACCCGCCCCGTGCCGTCAAGGTCCTGACGCAGGCGCAGCGGCTGGCGGCCATCGCCGACCTGGCCGGGCAGGACGAGGGCGGCAGCGTCACCGCCCTGGAGTCGCGGCTGCGGGCCTCGGCGCTGGTCGGCCTGGAGCGGGTGACCCGGCGGGCGCAGCTGGCGGCCTACCACTCGATCCTGGAGCCGGGACGCGTCGACTGAATCAGGTTGCTTGCTCACGGGTTTTGGTGCGTCAGGGATTCCACCGCCTACCTGGGGACAAATCGTTCGCTTACCTTCCTGGCATGCTTACGCGGCTCCACCCCCCGATCGCCGCCGACGAGCGCGCCACCCTCGACGCCTTCCTCGACGGCGCCCGCGCCGCGATCCGCGCCAGCTGCTCGGGTGTGTCCGACGCCGACGCGCGCCGGATCGCCCTGCCCGGTTCCGGCCTGACCCTGTGCGGCGCGGTGTCGCACCTGCGCTGGGCCGAGGCCACCTGGTTCGAGGTCGCGCTGCGCGGCGAGCGGGATCGGGCGCCGGCCCAGGACTACCTGGCCGACCCGGACGTGCCGCTGGCGCAGCTGCTGGACGAGTACGACGCGCAGTGCGCCCTGTCCCGCAGCATCGCCGCGAGGCTGAGCCTGGACACCTCGGTGGCGGGGGGCGGCACCCGCTACAACGTGCGCTGGATCCTGCTGCACATGCTGGAGGAGACGCGGCGGCTGCTGGGGCTCATCGAGGCGGTGCGGGAGCTGCTGGTCGGGGATCCGGTCGCGAGCTAGGCGGCATCCCCGCCGTCCGGCCGGCCGCCCGGCTACCCGGGCTACCCCGCCCACCCCGGCTACCCCAGCGTCAGCGCCGCGAACTCCATCGCGATCCCGATCCCGGTCACCGCCAGCGCCCCGGCCAGCGCCAGGAAGTCCCGGAACCGCAGGTCGAAGCGGGAGACCAGGATGCGCTCCGGGCGCAGCGGGTCGTACCAGAGCCGCACCTGCGCCCCGGTGGCCACGCTCTGGTGCGGACGGTAGCCGTAGGCGCGGGTGACGACCGGCGGGCCGGTGCTCGCGAAGTAGCGGACCCGCGGGGCGTTGCGCACGGTCCCGGAGGCGTCGCAGCACACCACCATGCCGATCACCTCGCCGCGGGCCGGCGCGCCGAGCAGCCGCAGCCGGAGCCGCGCCAGCCGCTGCAAGCACACCGCCAGCCAGAGCACCCCGCCACCGATCCAGAACATCCCGGACGCGGCGAGGAACCCGGCGACGAATGACAGGTCGTCCGCGGCCATACTCAAATGCTAGGCCGATCTTGGTCGGCGGCGGGGGTCGAACGGTCCGGCGTCACCCGTACGGGCCGAGCCTCACGGCCCTTGAGGTCCAGGGCGCCCTCGGCACAGCCCCATGACCTGCGGCGCCCGCCACGCGGACACTCCCCCGCGGCGGGGTGGCCCCCGGGTACCGTGGAAAGACCATGAACACCGCGCTCGCCCTGCCGCCGCCTGCCGAGACCGTCCTGGTCACCGTCTACGGCGCCGACCGCCCCGGCGTCACCGCGAGCCTGTTCGCCGCGCTCGAGCCGTTCGACGTCCCCGTCGTGGACGTCGAGCAGGTCGTGGTGCGCGGCCGGCTGGTGCTGGGGGTCCTGGTCGGGGCGCCCGCCGACGAGACCGCGCTGCGCCTGGGCCTGCACCGCTGGGCGGCGGACGAGAAGCTGGACATCGAGGTGGTCTCCGGCCTCGGCGACAACCGCAAGCGCCGCGAGGGCCGCACCCACGTGACGGTGCTCGGCGCGCCGCTGCGTCCGCACGCGATGGCCGCGCTGGCCCGCGAGATCGCCGCCTGCAAGGGCAACATCGACCGGATACACCGGCTGGCCAAGTACCCGGTCACGGCCATCGAGCTCGACGTCTCCGGCGCCGACCCGGACGTGCTGCGGCCCCGGCTGGCCCGGGTCGCCGCCGCCGAGCAGGCCGACGTCGCCGTGCAGCGCGCCGGACTGAACCGGCGGGCCAAGCGGCTGGTGGTGATGGACGTCGACTCCACCCTCATCGAGGGCGAGGTCATCGAGGAGCTGGCGGCGCACGCCGGGTGCCTGGACGCGGTCGCCGACATCACCGCGCGGGCGATGCGCGGGGAGCTGGACTTCGCCGGCTCGCTGCGGGAGCGGGTGGCGCTGCTGGCCGGGCTGGACGCCTCGGCGCTGGAGGACGTGCGCCGGTCGGTCCGGCTCATGCCGGGGGCCCGCACCCTGGTCCGGACCCTAAAGCGGCTCGGCTACCTGGTCGGGATCGTCTCCGGCGGCTTCACCCAGGTCACCGACTCGCTGCGGGACGAGCTCGGCCTGGACTTCGCGCTGGCCAACACCCTGGAGATCGGCCCGGACGGCCGGCTGACCGGCCGGGTGGTGGGCCCGATCGTGGACCGGGCCGGCAAGGCGGCGGCGCTGCGCGGGTTCGCGGCCTCGGCCGGGGTGCCGGTGGCCGACACGGTGGCGATCGGCGACGGGGCGAACGACCTGGACATGCTGGCCGCCGCCGGGCTCGGGGTGGCGTTCAACGCCAAGCCGGTGGTCCGGGAGCAGGCGGACACGGCGGTGAACGTGCCCTTCCTGGACACGATCCTGTACCTGCTGGGGATCACCCGCGAAGAGGTGGAGGCCGCGGATGCGGCCGAGGAGCTGCCGGAGCCGGTGCAACCCGCTGCCTGAGCCCGGCGGACTCGGTGACGTCAGGGGGGCTCGGCAACCTCAAACGCGAGCTCAGCCGCGCGGCGACTCCACGGCGACGATCGACGCGCCGGCCGGGTCCAGCGCGGCCCACTCGCCGTCGAACTCCAGCACCGTCGCGGTGTTGGTCGGATAGCCGGAGTGGACGCGGCCGACCAGGTCCGCATGGGTGTCGTCGGCCAGGGCCAGGGCCAGGTACTGGGTGCCGGGGTTGTGGGAGACCACCAACAGGGTGCCGACGCTCTCCGGGGTAGCCCGGATCACCTCCAGCATCTCCCCGGCCGAGGCGCCGTAGAGCTCGTCCAGATGGATGACCTCGGGCTCGGTGGTGAACGCTTCGGCGGCGAGGGCGTAGGTCTCACGGGTCCGCTGCGCGGTCGAGACCGCGGCCCGGTCAGGAACCCGGCCCTCGGCGACCAGCCACGTCCCGGTGCGCGGCGCGTCATGGCGGCCGCGCTTGTTCAGCGGGCGCTCGTGGTCGGCGACGCCGTCGGGCCAGTCCGACTTGGCGTGCCGCAGCAGGATCAGGGTGTGCCGCATCAGCCGTTGGCCATGCCCCAGAAGGACAGCACGACCAGCACGACCATGATCGCCGCGATCAGCGCCAGCGTCCGGTACATGCTCTTGCCGCCCGCACCGCGCCGCGCCTCGCGCCACTCCCGCGGCGGCCACTCGGCGTCGGCCGGGGTGTCCGGGACGGTGCCCTGGGGTTCCTCGCTCGCTGCGGTCATATCGTCAGTCTCCCATCGCTTCCGGGCGGCGCGCCCCGCGGGGTCGGCGGCGGGGCGGCCCCGGGTGAGCGCCAAGTCAGTACAGGTCAGCACCGGGTCGGCACTGGGTCGGCACTGGGTCGGCACCGAACCAGCGTCCCAGCCGGCACCAGCTCAGCGCTGCTTGGGCTCGACCTCGTCGGCGAGCTGCTCCAGCACCGGCACCGCCGCGTGCAACGCGGCCAGCTGCTCCGCGGTGAGCCGCTCCATGCCCTGCACCAGCGCCGCGGTGCGCTGGCGCCGGACTTTGCCGATGAGCTCCTGGCCGCCCGGCGTCAGGGTGACCATGAAGGAACGCCCGTCCTCCGGGTCCGGCTCGCGCTGCACCCAGTCGGCGGCCACCAGCCCGTTCAGCGTCCGGGTCATCGACGGCGCCGCGACCTTCTCCCGCTGGGCGAGGTCCCCGATCCGGATCGGCCCCCACTTCTCGATCACGAACAGCGCCGACAGCTGCGCGAAGCTGGCCTCGGACTGCCGTTGCAGCAGCTGCCGGTTCAGGCGGCCCAGGGCGACCCGCAGCCGCGCGGCGACCTCGGCGTCGGGCTGAGCGTCGGAGGGGGCCGCGGGCCGGCCGGGAGGCGAGGAGTTCATCGGGTCCTTCACAGGAGCTGCGGGCAGGGCGGACGGTGCGGATATGCGGTGCGGGCGCGACGGAGTGCCGCACCCGCACCTTCAATCTACCGAGCCCCGCCGCCTCAGGCGGTCGCCGCCGCGCTCTGCTGCTGATCGGCGCCCGCGCCGCTCCCGGCCTGCTCCTCCGGCGCCGGCCCGTCGGCCGCCCGGCCGGGCAGCGCCGAGGCCGCCGCCCCGATCACCGCCATGGCGATGGCGAGCCAGAACACGACCATCAGGCCGTCGTGGAAGGGCCCCGAGATGAGGTGGGGGAAGAATTCCCGGCCCGTCAACGTCTGCGCGTTGGAGGGGGGCACCGCGCTCAGGGTCGACGGGCCGAGAAGCTGTTGCATCGGGTTGTACCCGAGGAAGGCGGCGAACAGGGTCGCCACCGGCGGCAGGTGCGAGATCTGGGAGGCGGTGTCGGCCGGCACGCCCTGCGCGGTCAGGCCGCTGGACAGGGTGTGCGGCAGCGAGCTGGACAGCCCGGCCACCATGAGCGAGAAGAAGATGCCCATCGACAGCACCATGCCGGCGTTCATGAACGTGGCGCGTGCCCCGGAGGCCGCACCGCGCATCCGGGTCGGGACGCTGGACATGATCAGGGAGGTGTTCGGGGCGGAGAACAGGCCGCCGCCGACGCCGTTGAGGAAGATCAGCAGCGCGAACACCCAGTAGCTGAAGTCGGTGGGGATCATCAGCAGCCCGGCGAAGGAGACAGCCATCACCAGCAGGCCGCCGGCCGCGAACACCCGCGGCCCGAACTTGTCGGACAGATGCCCGGCGATCGGCCCGGCCGCGAGGAACCCGAGGGTCAGCGGGATCATGTAGATGCCCGCCCACAGCGGCGTGTCCTTGTAGTCGTAGCCGTGCAGCGGCAGCCAGATGCCCTGCAGCCAGATGATCAGCATGAACTGCAGGCCGCCGCGGGCGATGGCGCCGAGCAGGTTGGCCAGGTTCCCGGTGGCGAAGGCCCGGTTCCTGAACAGGGACATCGGCAGCATCGGATCCGAGCTCTTGGCCTCCACGACGCAGAACACCACCAGCATGGCGAGCCCGCCGATCAGCCCGGCGAGCACCCACGGGTCGGTCCAGCCCTGAGTGTGGCCGCCGTAGGGCTGGATGCCGTAGGTGATGCCGGCGAGCAGCGCTGTGAGGCCGACGGCGAACGTGAGGTTGCCCCACCAGTCGATCTTGGCCTTGCCCCGTATCCCGGTGTCGTGCAGCGACTTGTAGGCCCAGACGGTCCCGATCAGCCCGACCGGGACGTTCACCCAGAACACGGTGCGCCAGTTCCACTCCGACAGCGCACCGCCGAGCACCAGGCCGATGAAGGACCCGGCGATCGCCGCGACGATGTTGATGCCCAGCGCCATGCCGCGCTGCGCCGCGGGAAAGGCGTCGGTGATGATGGCCGCGGAGTTCGCCATCAGCATGGCGCCGCCGATGGCCTGCAACACGCGCCATCCGATGAGCCACAGCGCGCCGGTGCCGCCGTGGAAGGGATCCAGCGACAGCGCCACGGAGCAGACCGTGAAGACCAGGAACCCGGAGTTGTAGATCTTCACCCGGCCGAAGATGTCCCCCATCCGCCCGAGCGCCACCACGAACACCGCGGTGACCAGCATGTAGCCCATCAGCATCCACAGCAGGTAGCTGACGTTGGAGGGCTGGAGCGGGTCGAGCTTGATGCCGTTGAAGATGGCCGGCAGCGAGATCAGCACGATGGAGGAGTTGATCGTCGCGATCAGCGTGCCCACCGTCGTGTTGGACAGCGCCACCCACTTGTAGTGCGGATGATCCGGCCCGCGTGCGGTCATGCTCTCCCACCCTCGGCGATTTACTTAGTTTACGCACGCTAAGTATATGGAGGGGGTGGGAGGCTGACAAGAGAGAGGTGTTCCGGCTAGGAAGCCGAGGCCTGGTGACGGGCCTTGTGGAAGATGGGCTCGACGGCCACCACGCAGAACGCGTGCATGGGATCGTCGGTGCCCCGGGGATCGAAGAAGCCGCGGATGTCACCGAGGAAGCTCTCACCGTGCCGATGGATGTGGCGGTCCCGGGCGATCTGCTCACCGGCCGAGGTCAGCCAGTCCCCCATCCAGAACAGGACCTCGGCCCGGGCCGTGACGATGATCGTCCCGGCATGCTCGGCGTACCGGGCGGGATGGCGGTCGGACAGGCGGACGACCTCGCCGGAACGGTCGGGAGAGCGCGGGGCCGGAGCGGTCACCGTCAAGGGCGCCGAGGCACGCCGCATCCCGCGCCGCAGGGCGGGCCAATCCGAGCGTTTCAGTCCCGAGTCGTCGCGGGCCATGACCAGAGCCAGCGGTCGGGTGTCCACACCGAGGGCGGTCATCGGCTGGGCTCCGGGCGGCACCGGTACATGGATCGCGCTGTGCGCACTTGTCGCGGCGACGCGGAACAAGGCGCCGAGCCGCAGGAGGTCAGCGCGGTTCGCGTGCAGATACGCGACCCGGAGAGCGGGCGGATAGACGAGCGTGTTCCGCAGCATGGAGCCGGTGCTCAGGATCCTGCTGAGCCCGGATCCGGCGCCGCCGACCGGATGGCTCGTCACCCGCAGCCGCATCCTGCCCTCGCCCACCCCCATGGAGCCAGTACAGCACAGGAGCGGCCCGGCGCCTGGCGCGCCGAGCCGCTCCTCCCCCGAGTCCCCGTGTCCCCCGGATCCCCCCGAGTCCCCCGGACTCGTGGACGCCCGCGGGCGTCAGATCATGATCTCGTCCTCGCTCCGCGCCGTCTTCGGCACCATGAACGCCAGGGCCCAGGTCAGCACCAGGACGCCGGCGCCCAGCCAGTAGACGAGTGCCGCGGAGGTGAACGGCGAGCCGCCGCTGACGGTGGTGCCGGAGACCTTGATGTGCTCGACGCCGCCGTAGAACACGGTGCTGAAGACCGCGCCGGCGACCGCGTTTCCGAGTTGGTCGAAGGAGGCGATGACCCCGTTCGCCGAGCCCAGTTCGTGGTCGTCGACGGCGGAGAGCACCAGGCCGAAGAAGGGGGCGAAGACCAGGCCCATGCCGATGCCGCTGATGATCAGGGCGGGGGCGAGGTTCCAGCTGCTCAAGCCGCTGTCGAAGATCGGGCCGTTCTCCGTCATGTGCGAGAAGGAGCCGTTGTAGTGCTTGATGGTGAGCGCGGTCAGCGCCAGGCCCACGGCCAGCGTCAGCAGACCGGCGTGCAGCACCCGGCGGGGGGTCTTCTTGACGAACGCCTGCCCGGCGCCCATGGAGATGATCGTGCCCACCGACCACCACGCGCCGGTCAGCCCCGCGCGCAGCGGCGACCAGCCCAGGGTGACCTGCAGCAGCAGCGGGCTGACGATGAACGCGCCCGAGCACGCGCCGAAGAACAGGAAGATGGTCATCGTGCCGGTGGTGAACGCACGCTTCTTGAACAGGCTGGTCTCGATGAAGGGGTCCAGGTTCTGCTTGTGCCGGGCCCGGGCGTAGAGCCCGAAGACGCCCATCACGACCGCCGACGAGGCCATCATCAGCCAGGTCCAGGCCGGCCACTTGTACTCGTGGCCCTGGATGATCGGGTAGACGAGCAAGCCCACCGCCGCCGAACACAGGATCATGCCGATGACATCCAGTTTCGGCTTGTCACCCTCGCGGTGGTGCACCGTCGGCAGTACCTTGCCGGCGAAGTAGAGCGCCACGATGCCGATCGGCAGGTTGATGACGAACACCCAGCGCCAGCTCGTGTAGGTGATCAGGATGCCGCCGAGGATCGGGCCGAGCGCCGCGGACAGACCCATGAACGGCCCGAAGACGGCGAACGCCTTCTGGCTGTTCTCCCGGCCGAACTTCTCCCGGATCATGCCGATGCCCTGCGGGATCATCATCGCCGAGGCGCTGCCCTGGAGCAGCCGGGCGGCGATCAGCTCACCGGGATTCTGCGCCAGCGCGCACAGCCCGGACATGACCGTGAAGCCCGCGAGCCCGATCAGGAACATCCGGCGCCGCCCGGCGATGTCGCCGAGCCGGCCGCCCGCGATGAGCAGCACCGAGAACGACAGCACGTAGCCGATGTTGATCCACTGGTACTCGGCGTGCGTGGCCCCCAGCCCCTTGCTGACCGACGGTGCGGCGACGTTCATCACCGTGGCGTCCAGCAGGTCCATCATCGAGGCGCCCAGCACGGTGAACATCACCGCCCACGCACCCTTGGGGATCGGCGTCCCCGTCTCCTTCGGTACAGCGTCGGCCACCGGGGCCGTCAGGCCCTCGGTCCCGCTCAATGCCTCGCTCATCGGATTCCCCTCCGCGCCGATCGTCATGGCGGCATGACTGCGATGCACACGCTATATCTCGTGTGCCGATAGTCAAGCTATATCGCGAAACCCGCCGACCCCGACGACCTCAGATTGACGGTCTCGCCGTCCTTTCTAGCGGAGGCCACCGACAGGTTCGCCGGAATTTTCGGCGCGACGGCGGCCGGGCCCGCCCCTCACGAGGAGGAGCGGGCCCGGCCGGAAGGTCCGCGGTCCTTCGGGTCTCCCCGAGCCGAGCGTTCAGGCCCCCATGGCGTGCACGCCGCCGTCGACGTGGACGACCTCGCCGGTGGTCCGCGGGAACCAGTCCGACAGCAGCGCGACGATGCCGCGCGCGGCCGGCTCGGCGTCGTGCAGGTCCCAGCCGATCGGGGCCCGCTGGTCCCAGACGCCGTCGAAGGCCTCGAAGCCCGGGATCGACTTGGCGGCCATGGTCTTGATCGGCCCGGCCGAGATCAGGTTGCTGCGGATGCCCCGCGGGCCCAGGTCCCGGGCCAGGTAGCGGGAGGTCGACTCCAGCGCCGCCTTGGCCACGCCCATCCAGTCGTAGCCCGGCCACGCCACCTGCGCGTCGAAGTCCAGGCCGACGACCGAGCCGCCGGTCTCCGGGAACAGCGGCAGCAGCGCCATGGTCACCGACTTCAGCGAGTACGCCGAGACGTGCACCGCGGTCGCCACCGACTCCCACGGCGTGTTCAGGAAGTTGCCGCCGAGCGCGTCCTGCGGGCCGAACGCGATGCTGTGCACGATCCCGTCGACGCCGTCCATGTACTGCTTCACGTTGTCCGCCAGCGCCGCCAGGTGGTCGGCGTTGGTGACGTCGAGCTCGATCACCGGCGCGCCGCCGTTCGGCAGCTTCTTGGCGATCCGCTCGGTCAGCGAGGGCCGCGGGAAGGCGGTGAGCACCACCTCGGCGCCCTCCTGCTGGGCCAGCCGCGCCGCGTGGAAGGCGATGGAGCTCTCGGTGAGCACACCGGTGACGACGATGCGCTTGCCTGCGAGGATTCCCATGCTCAGTGCCCCATTCCGAGTCCGCCGTCAACCGGGATGACGGCTCCAGTGATGTACGCGGCGTCGTCCGAGGCCAGGAACCTCACGACCCCCGCGATCTCCTCGGTGGACGCGTAGCGGTTCAGCGGCACCTGCTTGAGGATCTCGGCCTTGCGGTCGTCGGTGAGCACCGCGGTCATGTCGGTCTCCACGAACCCGGGCGCCACCACGTTGCAGGTGATGCCGCGCGATCCGATCTCCCGCGCCACCGAGCGCGCGAAGCCGACCAGGCCGGCCTTGCTGGCCGCGTAGTTGGCCTGCCCGGCCGAGCCGGACAGCCCGACCACCGAGGAGATCAGGACGATGCGGCCGCGCTTGAGCCGCAGCATGCCCTTGCTGGCGCGCTTGGCCACGCGGAAGGAGCCGACCAGGTTGGTGTCGAGGACCGCCTCGAAGTCCTCGTCACTCATCCGCAGCAACAGCGTGTCGCGGGTGATGCCGGCGTTCGCCACCAGCACCTCGACCGGACCGTGCTGGGCCTCCACCTCGCCGAAGGCGCGCTCGACGTCCTCGGCCGAGGTGACGTCGCACTTCACGCCGAACAGGCCCTCGGGCACCTCGCCGGAGCGGTAGGTGATCGCGACCTTGTCGCCCTGCGCGGCGAAGGCCTTCGCGATGGCCAGGCCAATTCCCCGGTTTCCCCCCGTGACCAGTACGGACCGGCTCAATTCGACACCTCTTGTTCAGTCTCCGTGGGACGTCCACCTATGACGCCTGTGCCGACGTTATCGGGCTACCGGGCGGTAGCCGCAACCACGGTCGGCATAGATCGTCCGGCGTCGATTTTGTAGGGGTTCCACAACCAGGACGGAGCAGGGTTCTGCGGATAGGTTGGGCGGTATGACCGTAGACGAGTCCTTCACCGCGCTGCCTCTGGCCGATCTGGCCGAGGCGGCGCTCGCCCGGGCCCGGGAGCTCGGCGCCGAGCACGCCGACCTCCGCGTCGAGACCGTCCGCTCCCAGCTGATCAACCTGCGCGACGGCCACGTCGACGGCGTCGCGGACGCCTCCGACAGCGGCCTGAGCGTGCGTGTCGTGTACGACGGCACCTGGGGCTTCGCCGCCGGTGTGGCCCTCACCCCCGAGAACGCCGCGCTGCTGGCCGAACGGGCCGTCGAGGTGGCCCGGGTGTCGCAGCCGGTGAACGCCGAGCCGGTGGTGCTGGCCCCGGAGCCGGTGCACGGCGAGCGGGTCTGGGTCTCCGCCTTCGACGTCAACCCGTTCGACGTCCCCGACACCGAGAAGATCGCCCACTTCCGGGCCTGGTCCGAGCGCCTGCTGCGGCACCGGGGCGTCGCCCACGTGGACGCCGACTTCCAGGCCGTGCAGGAGTGCAAGTACTTCGCCGACCTGGCCGGCAACCGGCTGACCCAGCAGCGGGTCCGGACCGAGGGCGGGCTCACGGCGGTCACGGTGGACGAGGAGACCGGGGCCTTCGAGACCATGCGCACCACCGCGCCGCCGGTCGGCCGCGGGTGGGAGTTCTTCACCTCGAACGCCCACTTCGACTGGGACGCCGAGCTCGACGCCCTGCCCGGCCTGCTGCGGGACAAGCTGGCCGCGCCCTCGGTGGAGCCCGGCGAGTACGACCTCGTCATCCACCCCTCGAACCTGTGGCTGACCATCCACGAGTCCATCGGCCACGCCACCGAGCTGGACCGCGCGCTCGGCTACGAGGCCGCCTACGCCGGCACCTCGTTCGCCACGCTCGACAAGCTCGGCACCCTGCGGTACGGCTCCCCGGTGATGAACGTCACCGGCGACCGCGTCGTCGAGCACGGTCTGGGCACCGTCGGGTTCGACGACGAGGGCGTGCAGACCCAGCGCTGGGACATCATCAAGGACGGCGTCCTGGTCGGCTACCAGCTCGACCGGCGCATCGCGCAGCTGAAGGGCCTCAACGGCGGCCGCTCCAACGGCTGCGCCTTCGCCGACTCCGCCTCGCACGTCCCGATCCAGCGCATGGCCAACGTCTCGCTGCAGCCGGCCCCGGACGGCCCGTCCACCGACGAGCTGATCTCCCGCGTGCGCCGCGGCCTCTACATCGTCGGCCACAAGTCGTGGTCCATCGACATGCAGCGCTACAACTTCCAGTTCACCGGCCAGCGCGCCTTCCTGATCGAGGACGGCGAGATCAAGGGCCAGGTGAAGGACTTCGCCTATCAGGCCACGACCACCGACTTCTGGGGCGCCATGGAGGCCGTCGGCGGTCCGCAGACCTATGTCCTGGACGGCTCCTTCCAGTGCGGCAAGGGCCAGCCCGGGCAGGTCGCCCCGGTCAGCCACGGCGCGCCCAGCGCGCTGTTCCGCGGCATCCGCATCCTCAACACCGTCCAGGAGGCCGGCCAGTGACCGCCAGTGTGAGCCCGCAGGAATTGGTCGAGAGGGCCCTGGAGCTCTCCCGGGCGGACGGCGCGGTGGTCATCGTGGACGCCGCCACCGACGCCAACCTGCGCTGGGCCAACAACACCCTGACCACCAACGGCGTCTCGGCCGGGCAGTCGGTCACCGTGATCTCCGTGAAGAACGGCACCGTCGGCGCCGCCAAGACACAGCCCAAGGCCGGCGCCGGTGTGGTCGGCCGCTCCGGCGTCGACCTGTCCACCCTCGAGGACCTGGTGCGGGCCAGTGAGAAGGCGGCCGAGGACGCCGGCCCCGCGGACGACGCCAACGAGCTGATCCCGGGCCGCGTCTCGGCCGACTGGGACGCGGCGCCGGAGGAGACCGGCATCTCGGTGTTCGGCTCCTTCGCCCCGGCGCTCGGCGAGGCGCTGGAGGCCGCCCGCGCCGAGGGCAGCCTGCTGTTCGGCTACGCCGAGCACAGCCTGAGCACCCAGTACCTGGGCTCCTCGACCGGGCTGCGGCTGCGGCACGTGCAGCCCACCGGCTCGGTGCAGCTGAACGCCAAGTCCGGCGACCGGTCCCGCTCGGCCTGGGCCGGGGTGCCGACCGCGGACTTCGCCGACGTGGACATCGTGGCCGTCGGCCGGGACCTGGCGCGGCGCCTGGACTGGGCCAAGCGCAAGATCGACCTGCCGGCCGGCCGCTACCCCACCCTCATGCCCCCGACCGCGGTCGCCGACCTGATGATCTACGCGTTCTGGTCGGCCTCGCTGCGGGACGCCAAGGACGGCCGGTCGGTGTTCAGCAAGACCGGCGGCGGCGTGAAGTTCGGCGAGAGCGTGTCCGGCACCTCGCCGGTCAAGGTGACGATGCGGAGCGACCCGGCCGCCCCCGGCCTGGAGTGCGCGCCGTACGTCGAGGCCTACTCCTCGGACGCGTTCCAGTCGGTCTTCGACAACGGGCTCGAACTCGGACCCACCGACTGGATCCGGGACGGGGTGCTGACCTCGCTGGTGGCCACCCGGCGGACCGCCGCGGCGGCGCAGGCCCCGTTGACCCCGCCGGTGGACAACCTGATCCTGGAGGGCGCGCCCGGCGGCACCGGGCCGTCGCTGGCGGACATGGTCGCGAGCACCGACGACGGCCTGCTGCTGACCTGCCTCTGGTACATCCGCGAGGTGGACCCGCAGACGCTGCTGCTGACCGGCCTGACCCGGGACGGCGTCTACAAGGTCGAGGGCGGCGAGGTCGTCGGCGAGGTGAACAACTTCCGCTTCAACGAGTCGCCGGTGGCGCTGCTGTCCCGGATCGCCGAGGCGGGCCGGACCGAGCGCACCTACTCCCGCGAGTGGGGCGAGAACTTCAACCGGACCGCGATGCCGGCGCTGCGCGTCCCCGACTTCAACATGTCGTCGGTGAGCCAGGCGTCGTAGGGCCGGGCCTGGTCGCAGCCTTACCAGACCCCGCCGACGGGATGTCGGCGGGGTCCTGTTTTGGGCGGATGAGCGGGGCGTAGCCTGGAAGTATGCGCATCGGGCGGGACAAGGAATCCCAGCAGGAAGTGATCTACGGGATCACCGACGCACCCACGCCGCTGAGCCAGGACATCCGCTCGCGCGAGTCGAAGTACTTGATGGCGATGGGGATAAGGATCGCTGCGTTCCTGCTCATCGTGATCCTGCCGATCGCGTGGCCGTGGAAGCTCGGCCTGGCCGCACTCGCGCTGGTGCTGCCCTACATCGCCGTGGTCTACGCGAACGGCGGCCGCGAGCCGGAGCGCGGCGCGGACTCGCTGTACCGGGACCCCGCGCGGCGGGCGCTGACGCCGGGGCAGGGCGAACGCGACGGCCGGGCCGCCCCGGGCCGGGACGACGCTCCGGCGGAGCCGCTCGTCGGCCGCGTCATGGACGACGACGAGTAAGGGCCCCCGGACCCCGCTCCGCGCGCCGTCCGCCGCGCCACCGGATTCGGAACACCCCGAATCCACTGCGCACGTCGGTGGCATGTGATTCCGTCGTGCCATGACTTCTCAGCACGACTTGGCTGTCCGCTTCCGTGAGCTCCACGTCCCCGGGAACCCGCTGGCCCTGGCCAACGCCTGGGACGCCGCCAGTGCCCGCGTCGTCGCCGCCACCGGGGCCCCGGCCGTGGCCACCACCAGCGCCGGGGTGGCGTGGGGCCTCGGCGCCGCCGACGGCGACAAGCTCGACCGTGCCTCGGCGGTCGAGCTGATCCGCCGCGTCGTCGCCGCGGTCGGCACCTTCGACGTGCCGGTGACGGCTGACATCGAGAGCGGCTTCTCCGCCGATCCGGACGGCGTCGCCGACACCGTCGCCGAGGTGCTGACGGCCGGCGCCGTCGGCATCAACATCGAGGACGGGATCCGGGAGCCGGCCGACCACGCCGAGCGGATCGCCGCCGCCCGGCGGGCCGGCGAGGCCGTCGGGGTCCCGCTGTTCATCAACGCCCGCGTCGACGTCTTCCTCTTCGGCCTCGGAGCGCCCGAGACCCGGCTGACCGAGACCCTGGCCCGGGCCGAGCGCTACCTCGAGGCCGGTGCGGACGGGATCTTCGTCCCCGGCGTGGTCGCGCCGGAGACGATCGCCGCGCTGGTCAAGGACATCGCGGCGCCGGTGAACATCCTGGTGGGGCCCGGCGCGCCGTCGGTCGGCGAACTGGGGGCGCTGGGAGTGGCGCGCGTCAGCCTCGGGTCGGGCGTCGCGGAGGCCGCCTACGGTCTGGTCCGCCGGGCCGCGGAGGAGCTGGCAACGAGCGGCACTTACACCTCGCTGTCCGAGGCGATGGACTACGGCGAGCTCAACAACCTCATGAGCCGCTGAGGTTCAGGCCCCGTCGGAGGGCTCCGGCGCACCCGGCCGGAACGGTTCGACCTCGATCAGGAACCCCCGCAGATCGAGGAAGTCCGCCAGGTGCTGCCGGTGCTCCTCGCAGGCCAGCCACACTTTGCGCCGGTCCGGCGCGTGCAGCTTCGGGTTGTTCCACACGACGCTCCACGCGGCGGACCGGCGGCAGCCCTTGGCCGAGCAGATGACGGTACCGGGAGCGTCGTTCGAGGTCACGCAGCCACTGTAGAACACCGGGGGAAGGGCCGCGCCGGGGAAAGAAGACGCGGCGTCGAACGGCCACGGGGGGAGCCGCTCGACGCCGCAGGTGGCGCCCCGACGGGGGTTCAGGGCGCAGGTAAGAAGTATGACATGCGAACAGCCACCAGGGGAATGGGCCCCTTACTTTTCCCCGGTCAGCGCCGTTATGCGAGCGAGTGGTTCAGCCGCCGATCGCCGACATCGGACGGTCCGGCTGCACGAAGTCCGGCTCCCCGATCCCGGCCGCGCGCTTCTTACCGAGCATCGCGGTCCGCCAGCGCTCGGCCAGCTCGGCGTCGCCGGCGCCGGACCGCACGGCGGCGCGCAGGTCCGACTCCTCGCGGGCGAACAGGCAGGTGCGGACCTGGCCGTCGGCCGTCAGCCGCACGCGGTCGCAGGCGCCGCAGAAGGGGCGGGTGACGCTGGCGATGACGCCGACCCGGCCGGGCCCGCCGTCCACCAGCCAGGTCTCGGCCGGCGCCGCGCCGCGCACCTGCTCGCCCTCCGGAGTGAGCGTGAACTCCCGCTCCAGGGCGGCCAGGATCTCGTCGGCCGTGATCATCTCCGCGCGGTCCCAGCCATGCTGCGCGTCCAGCGGCATCTGCTCGATGAAGCGCAGCTCGTAGCCGCGCTCCAGACACCAGCGGAGCAGGTGCGGCGCCTCGGCGTCGTTGATCCCGCGCATCAGGACGCTGTTCACCTTCACCGGCGTCAGCCCCGCCCCGGCCGCCGCGGCGAGGCCGTCGACGACGTCCGCGAACCGGTCGCGCCGGGTCAGCTTCCGGAACACGGCGTCGTCGAGGGTGTCCAGCGAGACGTTCACCCGGTCCAGGCCGGCGGCCTTGAGGCCGGGGGCCAGCCGGGCCAGGCCGATGCCGTTGGTGGTCAGCGAGATCCGCGGCCGGGGCTCCAGCGCCGCGACCCGGGCGACCAGGTCGACCACCCCGGGCCGCACCAGCGGCTCACCGCCGGTGAAGCGCACCTCGTCCACCCCGAGCCGCTCCACCGCGACGCCGACCAGGCGCACGATCTCGTCGTCGGTCAGCAGCTCGGCCTTGGGCAGCCACGGCAGCCCCTCGGCCGGCATGCAGTAGGTGCAGCGCAGGTTGCAGCGGTCGGTCAGGGACACCCGCAGATCCGTCGCCGTTCTGCCGAACGTGTCGACCAGCATGCGTGCCCCTCTTTCGCCGTGCGGGCGGAATCCGCCTGTCCTGTGACTCCAGCTTCTCAGAAGGGACTGTTTGTTCCCGCCGGGCGTCTGCTCCTCGAACCGCACAGCCGCCGTTGACCGGCCGATCGGTGGGGATTCCCAAGGGCGTTCCCGGCGGCGGCACGGCTCGCTAGGCTGTGGATGTCCACCAACCGGCGCCGTTCCGTCACTCACCGCCACCCCACCGCTTGACGCCGACACCGCAGCCCCCGCTCGAGTCGCGATCGCAGGTGATAAGCAATGCCGTCCCCGGCAGACGTGAAGTCCCGTCCCCGGCCCGCGTCCGCGCGCATCCCCACGCCCGGCGAAGTCGGCTTACGCCGGATCCTGGCGGTGGCGGACGTGCTCCTCGGCGGGATGGAGGAGGACGAACTGGTGGAACACCTGCTGCCGGTACTCAGACGCGCGGTGCCCGCGGACAGCGTGCTCTGGCTGGCCGGCGACCGGCAGCACCCGAAGGTGTGGCACGCGGAGCCGGCCGGGGCGGTCACCGCCGAACAGGCCGCCGCCCTGGACGCGCACCACGCCACCGATCCGCTGCTGGCCCACGCCTGGACCGGCTCCGGAGCCGCGGTCCGCCGCTCGGACCTGCACACCGATCCCGAGTTCCGCCGGCTGCCGACCTACGACACGGTGTTCGCGCCGCTGAAGGCACGCCGGCAGCTGGTGGTCGGCGTCCACCCGGACGAGCAGCGGCGGGTCGCCGTGGTCTTCAACCGCACCGCACCGGACTTCGCGCACCACGACGTCGCGGTCGCCGAGGCCCTGCGCCCGCGGATCGGCCGGGCGCTGGCCCGGTTCGGGAGCCCGAGCCCGCGCCGGGAGAAGGTGTCGCCGCGCGAGGCCGACGTGCTGGACCTGCTGTGCCGCGGGCTGACGGACCGCCAGATAGCCACCCGGCTGGGCATCAGCCCCCGGACGGTCGACAAGCACTTGGAGCACGCGTACGTGAAACTCGGCGTGCGGTGCCGCGTCCAGGCCGCGACCCGCTGGCAATCGTGATCCAACCGAGACTTCGGGAAGGGCAACCGCACAGGGCCGCCGCACGTCTTCTCGGGCATGGAAGTGCGCGATCAGGGCTCGGAGCCCGAGCAGGGCCCCGGGCCCGAGGCCGGCTCGGAGGACGAGCTCGGCTCGACCGTGGTGCTGGGGCCGAAGACGGGGACCGAGCCGGAGTCCGAAGCGGAATCCGAGCCGGAGTCCGCGCCGGAGTCCGAGGCGGACCCGGAGCCCGAGTCGGCGTCGGCGTCGGCAGACCCGGAGCCCGAGTCTGCGTCTGCGTCTGCGTCAGAGGACGAGCTCGGCGCGACCGTGGTGCTGAGCTCGAACGCCGAGCCGAACGCGGCGTCGGAGTCCGAGGCGGGGTCCGAGGCGGAATCCGAGTCAGCCTCGGCGTCCGAATCGGCCTCTGCGTCTGCGTCTGCATCTGCGCCGGAAGACGAGCTCGGCGCGACTGTCGTGCTGAGCCCGAAGGCCGAGCCGGAGACCGCGTCTCCGTCCGAGCCGGAGTCGGATCCGGATGCCGAGGACGACCTCGGCTTGACCGTCGTGCTGACCTCGAAGGCCGGTCCGGAGGCTGCCGAGCCGGAGCCGGAGCAGCGCCGGGAACCGGAGCCGCGCACGCGGCCGGTCGTCGAGGAGATCGGCGAGGAGATCGGCGAGGACATCGGGCGGGCCGCGGCGCTGGCGGTCGCGGAAGCCGAGCGCGACGATGACCGCGAGGCCGAGTACTCGACCGTCCCCCTCGTCCGGCCGTCCTCTCCCCAGTTCGCCGGCGGACGCGCCCCGTACGCCGACTACGCCGACCACGGTGACCACGGCGACACCCCGGCCCCGTCCCGTGGCGCCCGCCGCTGGCTGGTGACGGCCGGCGTCGTCGTGTCCGCGCTGGTCCTGGCCGGCACCGCCACGGCCATCGCCACCCGCGACTCGCACCGCTCCGGCTACACCACCGAGAACGCCGCCGCCGCGCGCACCGCCGACAGCCCCACGCTGCCGGATTCGCTCCAGACCACGGGAGCCGCCGACGGCACCGCCACGAGCGGCGACTCCTCGTCGCAGAGCTCGTCCACCTCGTCGTCGTCGAGCTCGTCGTCGCCGACAAAGCCCTCGACGACGACGTCGCCCTCCCCCACCAAGTCCTCCACCCCCGCGAACCCGGCCGGCACCGACGAAGAGGGCGGCGACTGCGAGAACACCTCGCACTCCACGCAGCAGGACGAGGCCATGAAGTTCAGCGGCATGACCAAGGGCACCCAGCGGGCCTTCCTGGCCGCCCAGACCGCCGCCAAGGCCGAGAACCTGTCGTTCGTCCTGAACTCCGGCTACCGGTCCGCGGCCTATCAGGAGCGCGTCTTCGAGTGCTGGGTCAAGCAGCTCGGTTCACCCCAGGCGGCCCGCCAGTACGCGCTGCCGCCCAGCGAGTCCGCCCACGTGAAGGGCTACGCCATGGACATCGCCCCGCCGGCGGCCGCCGCCTGGCTGGAGTCGACGAAGGGCGAGTTCGGACTCTGCCGGCGGTACGCCGACGAGACGTGGCACTTCGAGTACCAGGCGACCTACAAGACCAACGGCTGCCCGAAGCTGCTGCCGCACCCGTGACGCGGCGGCCTCACTCCGCCTTCGGCAACCGCGCCAGCAGCTCGGCCAGCTGCCGGCTCTGCTCACCGTGCTGCGCGCGCAGCTCGCTGAACTCGCGCGTCAGCACCTCGAGCATCTCCCGGGACTGGCTGTCGGCCTCGTAATCGTGCTGCGCCAGCTCACTGGCCACCTGGTCGGAACGCTTGGCCGCGATGAGCAATATGGCCCCCTGCAACGCGGCGACGCAGGACAGGACCAGGTTCAGCAGGATGAACGGATACGCGTCGAAGGTGTGCCCCGTCGAGCGCTCCAGCACAGCGTTGACCGTCATCCACGTCGCCAGGAAGCCCAACGAGACGAACACGAACATCCACGAGCCCATGCCGTTGCGCATGGAGTCCGCCGCCCGCTCGCCCCGGGTGAGCTGCGTACCGGTGCGAACACCAGGGTGCCGCCGCCAGCCGGCGGGGTTGATGTGCTGCACGGCGGACTTCACGGACGACTTGAGTTGAGCTTCTGCGGTCATGGTACGGAGTGTCGCAGACGGCGGGCAGCGGCCTGGGCACCGCTTCCCGTTCCCCCTAACCGACCGCCCTCTGCGCCAAGATGTCCCTGATCTCGGCCAGCAGTTCCTTCTCCGTCTCCTCCGGCTCCTGAGGAATCGCCACGCCGCGCGCCCGCCGCCGCTCGTTGACGTGGTTGATCGGGGCCACGATGAAGAAGTAGACGGCCGCGCCGACGCAGAGGAAGTTGATGATGGCGGTGATGAGGTCGCCGTAGCGGATCTCCGACTTGTTCAGGGTCCAGATCAGGTTGCTGTAGTCCTGCTTGCCGAAGATGGCCGTGATCAGAGGCATGATGACGTCTTTGACCAGGGCGTTGACGACGGCGCCGAACGCGGTGCCGATGACCACGGCGACCGCGAGGTCGACCACGTTGCCGCGCATCAAGAACTTCTTGAAACCGGAGAGCAAAGCCGTGAACCTTCCGGGAGGGGGCGGGCGCACCGTCCTTCGAGGCGCCTCCTTGTCGGACGCTAGTCGGCCCCGGCCCCGCGGTCGGTGTCCTCGGCGCGTGTCGGTCCTGATCTCACCCGACTGGGTCGAGGGTGGCCGAACGGCTCACCGCGCCGACGCGTTCTGGTACAACGCCTGGATCGCCCCGCCGAAGTAGGAGCTGTAGGAGACGTCGGGGGTGCTCCCGCCCTGCTGGTAGCCCCCTATCACGCCGACGACGGTGCCCTTCTCACCGCTGGCGTCCACGTCCGTCAGGAACGGCGCGCCCGACGTCCCGTCCGGATACCCGCGGCAGTCCCACTCGGTCTGCGTCGCGCTGTACTTCACCGCCGGCGCCACGCACGTGATCGGGGTGCCCGAGCCCTGCGGGTAGGCGGGCACCGTGACCGGCATCCCGAAGCCGCGGTCGAACGCGATCTGGTTGGCGCCGGTGACCGACTCCAGCGACGCGCCCGACCCCGACGGCGCCACCTGCAGGAACGCCACGTCCTGGTCCTGGTCGTTGGTGCTCCGCCAGGCGTCGGAGACCACGATCTTCGTCACGTTCCAGCTGCCGTACGGGGTCTTGCCGTCGTGGTAGCCGGGCGCGAAGGCGATGTTCTGCTTCGGTCCGTCGCTGTAGACGCAGTGCCCGGCGGTGATGACCAGGTTGCCGGCCGGGCTGTGCACGACCGACGCGCTGCAGAAGTGGCTGTCGACCCCCGAGTCGGTCCGGTACAGCACCCCGACCGCCGGCGTACCACCGAAGGGCTTGCCGACGGGCGAGCCGGTCTGGTGGGGCGGGGAGTCGACCGTCGAGCCGGGGTTCGCGGCCCCGGTCGCACCGGCGGGGTCGTTCGCCGCGGCGCTCTCGGCCGACGGTTCCGGCGAGGCACTGTCCGGGGCCGTCGTGCTGGTGGCCGCGGCGGACGCCGAAGACGAGGCCGGGGACTGCGCGGCCGCGGCGGTCGTCGCCGCCAACGCGGTGAAGACCGACGTGTCACTCGCCGGGCCACCGGCGGAGGCCGGCGCCTGACCGGCCTCGGCCGCTCCGTCCGCGGCCAGGGCGCGCGCCGAGGAATGCCCCGTGCTCAGCGCCATTCCGAGCATCCCGGCGATGACCAGCAGGCCCGCCACGCCGGCGGCCAGAGCCGCCCGCCGCGCCCGGGCCCGCTTCCGGTCCCGGATGCGCTGCCGCCGACGCGCCACCCGCGACCGTCCGCCGCCGCCGGGGTTCACCATCGGTGCCACTCTCCGTTCGCCGTTCCGCTCGGCGGCCCGAGTCGGGAACCGCCAACCCTACAGAAGTCCAGATCAACACGGACTCCGCCGGTTGCCGAGTACCGGAACCGGTGATTCCAGGGAAACCCGCTCACCTGAGGCCGTCCTGAAGGGTGGGCCGATCAGGGGCGGGAGTACTGGAACCGATGGCCCTCCCATACCCACCCACACGACCCCACCCTGAAAAGTTGGGCCAAATGGCGGCCGAAGCACCGCAGCCGTGGCTGGACCGAACGTGGCGGGGGCCCGCCGACCGGCGGGGGTCGGCGGGCCGCGTACCTGGGGTCGGCGGGCGGTTCCCGGCTGTGCCGGGTTCCCGGACGCTTCTGAGCGCTCCCGGGATCTCGGTGGTCCCGGACCGCACGCCTCCCTGTCGGCGGGCTCGGCGGGGAGCCCGCCGACAGAGCTCGGGCCGGACTCAGCCGAGCGAGCCGGCGGCCGCCGGTGCCGGTGCCGGCTTCGCGGCGTCGGAGCTGGTGCCGCTGACGACGTCCTGCACGCCGGTGAGGTGCGGGCCGTGCGGGCCGTGCGGGACGCGCGGCAGCGTGGACAGGCGGGTGGCTCGGGTGCGGGCGCTCATACGACTCCTCGTTCTCAGGCGGAGACCCAGAGAATCAGAACACTGAGCACAACATCCGAAAGCCGGCCCGTGCGCAATAGCACCGGGCCGGCTTAGGGAAAGCATGTATCACCAGACGCGGATCAAGGGATCGGCCACGAAGGTCGGCGACGTCGCGTCGGCTGGCACCTCCTTCAGCGGCTCATCGATCTCGGCCACCGTCGGCCCCACCTTCGCCGCGATCACGTCGAGCGCCGAAAGGTCGAAGCCGTAGACGCGGGCCGCGTTCTTGCCGAGGATCGCCTCGATCTCCTCGTGCGGCAGCCCCGCGAACGCGTTGCGCAGCGCCTCCCGCGAGTACGGGAACGTCCCTTCGTCGTGCGGGTAGTCGCTGCCCCACATCAGCTTCTCCAGGCCGATGGCGTGCCGCAGCGGCACCTCCGACGGCCGCATGAACGAGGCACCGAGATAGAAGTTCTGCTTCCAGTACTCGCTGGGCGCCTTGCCGACGGCCTCGGCGACGCCGGCGCCGAAGCGGCTCTCGGCGGTGACCGCGCCGGCGTCCGCCATCGCCGCGCTCATCCGCCGGACCAGGGCCCGGTGGTAGTAGTCGAGCATGTCCAGGACGCCCGGCACCCAGCCGGAGCCCTGCTCGGTGAGCACGAACTTCAGCCCCGGGTGCCGCTTGAACGCGCCGCCGTAGATCAGGTGCCACAGCGCGCGGTGCGCGAACCAGGTGATCTCCACCATGAACACCGCGCGCCCGGCGGGCTCCTGGCCGATTTCCGGCGAGGCCGAACCGGCGTGGTGGTTGATCGGCATGTCGAGCTCTTCGCACACCGCCCACAGCGGCTCGTAGGTGTCCGAGTACAGCTGCGGGACCGACGTGCCCGGCGGCGTCCCGGGCAGCAGCACGCCCCCGAACAGGCCGTGCTCCCGGGCCCAGCGCACCTCCGCGACCGCGTGGTCCATGTCGCCGAGCAGCACCTGGCAGGTGCCGGCGCGCCGGCCCGGGGCCTGGGAGCAGAAGTCGGCCATCCAGCGGTTGTGCGCCCGCAGCCCGGCCCACCGCAGTTCGTACTCGGCGGCGGTGGGCTGCTGCGCGCCGAGCGACATGCTCGGGTAGAACGGCGGGATGGTGTTGGGGAACAGCACCTCGGCCACGATGCCGTCGCGTTCCAGGTCGGCCAGGCGGCGGGCGGAGTCCCAGTTGCGGGTGGCGTCGCCGTGCAGCAGGTCCTCGTAGGGGTTCACGTAGGTGGCGGCCCACGCGTCGAACTCGTCGTGGTACTTCGCCTCCAGATACGGCCGGTAGTCCAGCAGGTCCGCACCGGCGTGCCCGTCGGCGGAGATGACGGTGTACCTCGATCCGGCATCGGCCTGCTCCGCCATCACGACACCTCCGATCCGACGCCCTCGGTCCGGTAGCCGCCGAGCGCGGCGCCGTGGCCGATGACCGGGAAGTCGTGGCCGGTGAGCCAGTGCCGGCCGACCTCGCGCGCGGCGGCCCAGCCGGCGGCCTCGTCCCCGGTCTGGCCCAGGTCGCCGGGCCGCAGGTTGATGCGCTCGGCGACCGGCTGGAGCGCGGCGACGTCGAACCCGTACACCTCGGCGGCGGCCAGGCCGATCATCCGCCGGGTCTCGTCGACCGGCATGTCGTGGAACGTGGTCCTGAGCCACTTCCGGGTGTTCGGCCAGGTGCCCTCCGGGTGCGGGAAGTCGTTGCCCCACAGCATGTTGTCGACGCCGATCTCGTAGCGGTGCGCGAGCTCGCGCCGTTTGGTGTTGGAGGCGCCGATGAAGCAGTTGCGGTCGAAGTACTCGCTCGGCGGCCGCTTGACCTCCTCGAACGGCGTCAGCTTCGCGGCCGCGTGGGCGCCGAGGAACAGCCGGTCCATGAACCACAGCAGGTTGGGGACCCACCAGCAGCCGGCCTCGGTGACCCCGAACTTCAGGCCGGGGAAGCGCTCGAAGACGCCGGACCAGATCAGGAACCAGATCGGGCGGGCCGGCCACCAGGTGACCTCGGAGACGTAGATACCGAGGTGGTCGCCGTACTCGTCGCGCGGCGCGACGCCGGAGTGCGTGGCCACCGGCATCTGGAGCTCCTCGCAGACCGCCCAGACCGGGTCGTACCTCCGGTCGTGGTACGGCGCCTTGTCCTCCCACATCGCCGGGATCATCACGGCGCCCAGGCCGGACTCCTTGGCCCGCCGGATCTCCGCGACCGCCGCGTCCACGTCCCCGGTGATCGGCACCAGCGCGACCCCGCGCCGCCGCTCCGGCGACTGCGCGCACAGCTCGGCCAGCCAGCGGTTGTGCGCCCGGGCGCCGACCAGCGCCAGCTCCTGGTCCAGGCCGCCGGAGAAGGTCAGGCCGACGCCGAACGGCGCGGCCGTGGTGGACTCCACGGCGTCGGCGTCCGGGAAGATCACCTCGGCGGTGACCCCGTCGGCGTCGAGCTCCTTGTCGCGCTGCGCCGAGTCCCAGCCGCCGCGCAGCCCTTCCTCATGCTCCTCGAACCAGTGCCGGGCGAACTCGGGGTTGCGCACGCCGAGCTTGGTCGCGGCCTCGACGCGCGCGGCCTGCTCGGCGAGGAAGTCGTCGAAGGCGGGGTGGTACTTGCTCTCGATGTAGGTGCGGTACTCCTCAGTGGGGAGCCCGGCGTGGCAGTCGGAGGAGATGATGAGATACGGGCTGTTGTCGGGCTCTGGCATGAGACTTTCGACTCCCCTCAGTCAAGAATGAACTTCTCCAGGTACTCGGGGTTGGCGCGCTCCAGCATCGAGTGAGAGCGGCGGCGGATCATGTCGTCCGAGCTGCCACCCTTCGGCAGGATCCAGAAGCTGCCGGTGCGGATGCCTTCCAGGGCGTGGGCGGCGACCTCCTCGGGCTCGGTCATCTTCGCTTCCAGGCCGGCGGCCTTCATCGCCTGCTCCCAGCCCTCCAGGGTCGGGTAGGGCGTCTGCCGCGGGCGGGTCTTCGCGTAGCGGTCGGGGCGGTTGCGGTACGACTCCCACAGACCGGTCCTGACCATGTGCGGACCGGGGAACAGCACCGAGGCGCCGATCTTGGCGTCGGCCTGCTTCAGCTGCGCGTACAGCGCCTCCGTCATCGTCACGATGGCGGACTTGGTGACCGCGTACACGCTGGCCGTGGGCAGCGGGGCGATGCCGCCGTCCGGGGAGCTGGTGTTGACCACGTGCCCGGGCGTGTCCTGGGCCAGCATGCGCGGGACGAAGGCCTGGATCCCGTGGAACACACCCCAGATGTTCACCGCGAAGGCCCACTGCCAGTCGGTGCGCTCGTGCTGCCACATCGGGCCCTCGGCGCCGGAGCCGACGCCGGCGTTGTTGCAGAGCACGTCGACGCTCGGGAAGGTCGCGAAGGCCCGGTCGGCGAGCGCCGCCACGGAGTCGGGCAGCGAGACGTCGGTGACGTGGCCGATCGCCCCGGCGCCCGGGGCGGCGTGCTCGGCCACGGCCTCGACGGCGGCGTCGAGCGCCGGTTCCTCGACGTCGGCCAGCACCACGTTCATGCCCTCGGACGCGAACAGCTTCGCCATCGCCAGCCCGATGCCGCCGGCCGCGCCGGTCACGACCGCGGTCCTGCCGGGCAGGTCAGTGAGCATCGGGATCCTCCACCGAGTCGTGGACCTGTGCGGGGTCGTCGTAGCGCTGGTGGACGTAGGGCAGGATCGCCTGTGGATCCAGGCGGGCCACGACCTCGCCGCGCTGGTCCGAGGTCTTCTCGCCGAACGTGATCTCGACCAGGCGGCGCACCGGCAGGTCGGCGATCGGGTCGAGGGCGGACTCGCGGAGCACCACCTCGCCGTCGACGGCGTACAGCACGCGGGTTTTCTCGGTGCGCAGGCAGCGCACCAGCAGCGGGTCTGCGTCGAAGCCGTGGCCGTCCACGGCGGGCAGGAACTTCAGGTACCAGTCGGTCTTCACATAGGGCGCGGGCGTCGGGAGTTCGTCGCCGATCCGCCCGCGGATCTCGGCGAAGGTGACGCCGTGCCGGGTGACCTTGGCGGTGACGGCGTCACCGCCGCGCTCGACGGTGACCTCGGCCAGCTTCTTCGGTTCGCCGAAGACCTCGCGGCCGCCGATCAGCGAGCGCTCCGTGGTCATCGGCATCACCAGGCTGTACCAGCCCTCTTCGTCGCCGTGGGCGCAGGCGACGGAGATCGCGGCGGCGCCCAGCGGCGTGCCGAAGATGTCGACATGGTTGATCGTGGCCCGGACGTGGGGCTTCGCGCCGGGCTTCAGCGGCGGCGGGAGGACCTGGGCCAGGGCGTCGGGGTCGGTCTCCCAGACGGCGTGCACGCCGGTGGACCACAGGTCGGGCAGCTTCGCGGCGGATTCCCGGGCCTGCGCGACCGCTTCGAGGTCGCGGGGGCCGTAGCGGACCTTGGGCATATCTGACTCCTCGTCATAAGCCTTCTGTAACACTGTTACACCCGCGAGCGCGAAGGGTAAAGGGCCGCTGTCGGCGAGAGGATGGACCCCGTGACCCAGGAAACTGCGAAGCCGGTGCGGGCGCCCCGGCGCGCCCCCGCCGTGTCCCGTCAGGCCGTGCTCGACGCCGCCACCCGCCTGATCGAGGAGCAGGGCGTGGCCGGGCTGTCGATGCGCAAGCTGGCCGCCCGGCTCGGCGTGGCCGTCACCTCGATCTACTGGCACGTCGGCAACCGCGAGGCGCTCGTCGACGAGCTCGTGCAGGAGATGGTGCACGGCCTGGACACCCTGGCGGCGACCGGAAGCGACCCGGTGGCGCGGGTCCTGTCGCTGGCCACCGGGCTGCGCCGGGTGCTCCGCGAGCACCCGCACCTCATCGGGCTGGTCAACGAGCGCGGGATGACGCCGGCGATGTTCCTGCCCTCCCAGCGTGCGCTGGCCTCCGAGGTCGCGTCCGCCGGGCTGGCCGGCCCGCGGGCCGCCGACGCGGTGCGGGCGGTGCAGTACCACGTGATCGGGTTCGTCCTGGTCGAACGGCACACCGACCGCTCGCCGGAGCAGCGTCCGTCGGCCGAGGAGCTGTGGCTGGCCGAGCCGGCGGCGGACGCGGCGCTGGCCGGGGCCCTCGCCACGCCGGTGGACGCCGACCGGCTGTTCGCGGTGTCGACCGAGGCCCTGGTGCGGGCCCTGCTCACGAAGCAATAGCCTGCGACGCGCTCGCGGCCTACGCTGGTTCGCCATGGACCTGGACGACATATTCGGCTCGATGTCCCGCATGGTGTTCCACTCGCCGATGACCGAGGAACGGGGCGACCGCATCGCCGCCGACCTGGCCTCGATCAAGCCCTCGACGGTCACCGACTACGCCTGCGGCTGGGGCGAGTTGATGCTCCGGGTCCTCGCCCTGGCCCCGGAGGCCCGCGGGGTCGGCGTCGACCTGTCCGCGCGGGACCTGGCCCGCGGGCGCGCCAACGCGGCCGCGCGCGGCCTGGCCGAGCGGGTGGAGTTCGTCGACGACCACGCGGGCAACCACCTGCGCCCCGCGGACGTGGTGATCAACTGCGGCGCGTGGCAGGTGTTCGGCCGGACCGTGGCCGAGAGCCTGGCGACGCTGCGACCGCTGGTGAACCCGGGCGGCCGGCTGTTCTTCGGCGTCGAGCACTGGGAGACGGTGCCGCCGCCGGAGCGGCTGGCCCACATGTGGGAGGGTGTCACCGCCGACCGCTGCGAACTGCTGCCGGACATCGTCGACCACGCGGTCGCGGCCGGCTTCCGTCCGCTGCGGATCGAGTCCTCGACCCGCTCGGAGTGGGACGACTACGAGTCGCTGGAGAGCGCCGACGCCGAGGAATGGCTGCTGGCGAACCCGGACCACCCGGACGCCGCCGAGGTGCGCGCCCGGCTGGAGCGCAAGCGGGAGATCTGGCTGCGGGGCCACCGCGACTACTTCGGCTTCACCATGCTCACCCTGGGCGTTCCCAAGTAGCGCGCCACCAGGACGCCGCCCCTCGCCCTCAGGGCATTACCGGTTTCGAGCTGACGTGAGGGCCTCGATCGCATAACGTTCTGCCGTGTCCTCACCGCACCACGACTACCCGAAGGGCCCTCGCGTGTCGCTGCGCGAGTTCCGCCCCGATGACCTCCTGGCCTGGCAGCGCATAGCCGGTGACCCCCGGGTCGCCGCTCACACCCCGTGGCCCGCGCTGGCCACGCCGGACACCGCCGGCGCCTGGCTGGCCGAGACCGCGCGCATGGCCCAGGCCCAGCCCCGCCGCAGCTTCTACCTGGCCGTCGAACAGTACGGGGACCTGATCGGGACCGCCACGCTGGACATCCTCAGCTTCCCGCACCGCCAGGGCGAGATCGGCGTCTACCTGCGCCCCGACCGCTGGGCCGAGGGCCTGGGCACCGAGACCACCCGGCTGCTGCTGGAGCTCGCCTTCAGCCGCCTGGAACTGCACCGCGTCCAGGCCACCTTCGACCCGCGCAACCTGGCGGGCCTGCGCGTGGCCGAGCACGTGAAGATGCGCCCCGAGGGCGTCCTCCTGGACCGGTATCTGATCGCCGGCCAGTGGCAGGACCGCGCCATGTACGCGATCACCCTGCCGGAGTGGCGCGGCCTGGGCCGCCAGCCGAACGTCGTGTTCGAGGGCGTCGCCGAGGAGCCGCTGATCGGCAGCCCGCGCGCCGAGGAGCCGCACCTTGCGGAGCCGCGCCCGGAGGAACCCCGCCTGGAGGAGCCGCCGGCCGCGGCCGAGCCCCCGATCGACGAGCCGGCGACCGCGCCCGCCCAGGAGGAGCCGCTCGTCGGCGACACCCTCAGCTCCGAGGAACTGTTCGGCGAAGGGCTGTTCCGTGACCTGGCGCCGGACGACGTACCGTCGGCGGACCGGGACGGCGCCGAGCCGCAGGTCCTGACAGCGCAGATCGTGACGCGGCAGATCGAGGTCGTGGAGATCCTGCCCCGGGACCTGTAGCGGCGGCCGCCGCCCCAGATGGCGCAACGGCCGACTAGCCGAAGATCACACCGGGTAGGGCGTCGCCGGGGGCACCCTACGAGAGCAGGAGATCCTTCCGATGGCGGTCTGCGAAGTCTGCGGCAACGACTACTACATGTCCTTCGACGTCATCGCCGCAGGTGTCAAGCACACGTTCGACTCGTTCGAATGCGCGATCCACCGTATGGCGCCGACCTGCGAGCACTGCCGGTGCCGGATCGTCGGGCACGGCGTCGAGTGCGACGGGAAGTTCTACTGCTGCGCGCACTGCGCGTCCGCGTCCGGAGCCGACGGGATCGTGGACCATGTGGACCACTCGCCGCATCCGGGGCACCAGGATCTGATCGGCGCCCCCGGGGCCTGAGAGGGCCCGGGCCCCGGCGGCACCGGGGTCCTCAGCGGCGCGCGACGATCACCGTCGAGCCCGTGGTCCAGCGCACGAAGGCCGGGGACTCGAACGCCTTCGGGCTGAACACCACGTCGTGGCCGCTGTGCTCGGGCGAGTTCAGGTGGTGGTCCTCCTCGATCCACGAGTGCCACCCGTCGGGCTTGCTCTCGAACACGAACACCGTCGGCGGCGTGAACCGGCTCGTGTCGAGCTCCTTCAGGAGCTCCTCCGGGGTCTTCGCGGCGGACCAGCGGGTGATCTCGGCGTTGCGGCCGTCGTAGTCCGCCAGCGGGTTGCTGTACTGCGGGATCGGGGCCTGGAAGTTCCAGTACGGATACGCCGCGATCAGGTTCAGCGGAGGGTTCAGGATCACGGTGTCCCGAGGCGCGCGGCCGGTCGCGTTCCGGATCTCCCGGTCGTAGTCCTCGGCGGTGTGGGGATCCCTGGTGGTGCCGTCCGCGGCGGTCCCGGACGGGACGGGCTGCGAGTAGGCCTTGCCGACCAGGCTGCTCACGTCGCTCTGGCCGGTCTGCACGACGGACACCCCCGCGACGACCACGACGCCCGCCGCCAGGACGGGGTGCGCCCGCTCGACCAGCTCCGCGTGGTGCCGCCGCACCCAGCCGGCCGTGTCGATGACGCCGAGGACCCCGGCGCAGTACAGCGTCGGGTACAGCACCACGTTGGCGCTGACGGACAGCAGCGTCGTGTTCTTGAACACGGCCAGGACCGAGAGCACGTGCCAGGCGACGGCGCCGGCCGCCAGCGCGGCCAGCCCGGCGGCGACCTGGTCACGGCGGGCGGCGACGACCAGCCACACCACGCCCCCGAGGAAGAACGCACCCTCGAAGGTCGGCGCGAACATCGGCAGCGAGAACTGCGCCGAGGTCTCCGGCAGGAAGTCCTGCGCCGGGTTGGGCGGCATACCGGCCGCCAGCGCCTTGCCCAGGTAGGCGGCCCAGACCGGAATCATGAAGGCGGCGGCGACGGCACCGATCGCGGCGAGCCGCGCGATCACGGTGCCCCGGGGCAGAGCACGGACCCCGGTATCGGGGAGGCCGCTCCGGCGGGGCAGCAGGGCGACGACACCGTAGCCGACCGCCACGAGCACCAGCACGCCGCCGATGAGGGCGTAGACGTCGCCGGCGACCCCGATGAAGGCGCCGACACCGGCCAGGGCCCATCGGCGTCGCGCGGCGTCAGCATTCCGCGGGCTGCGCAGTACGCGACCCATCAAGACGACGATCGGCGGCGCGAGCGCGTAGACCGCCCAGGCGTAGGGCTCCCACATCGGCGTGACCGAGGCTGCGCCGGCCACAGCGGTGACCGTCGCCAGGGCCAAGGCGGTCTTACGGGTGAGGAGCATGCTCCACAGACTGAACGCCAGCGCCGGGACAACGGCCATCGTCAGGATCGCGAAGTCCTTGTAGGCCGTCCACCCGGGAAGACCGCTGAACGAGGCGAAGCGCCCGCCGGTCCAGAACCAGCCGACGGAGTAGAACGACGGCAGGCCCCGATAGGTCATGTCGACAGGCGTGGCTGACGCAGTCATGTGCGTGAAGTAGGGGATGCGGAACATGTTGTCGCCGAACAAACCGCCGAGATACCAACGCGTCCCGTGCAGGGGGATCGACAGGACACTCGTCGACACGGTCGCCAACCCGCTCCACACGGCCACGGACTTCCAGCCGCTCCATACCGGACCGGTCCGCGCGGCGAGGGCGACCAGACCGGCCAGGACCGCGGCGACGATGAGGAGGGTGACTTCGAGCTTGGCGAAAGAGGGCTCCGGCAGCGGTAGCCGGACCGAGATCCACTGGACGATCAGGCTCACCACGGCTGCGAGCGCGAGTGCCGAGGCCAGTTCCCTCGTGCGGCGGAGCGCGGATCGTCCTGCGGAGTACGTGGCGCGTGTGCTGTCCCCGGTGGGGACGCCATCGCCGGCGGCATCGCGGTCGCCATCGTCATCGTCGAGGGCTGCTATGTCATCAAACTCGTCGACACGTTGCGTCGCCGCCATGTGCCCTCCCCGTACTCGATCATCAACCCCCCCATCGGAATACATACGCGCCGAGGGTTAGAAAGGTTGCATCAAGTCGGAGACCGACTTCGTCAGTCCTGGCAAGCGTCTCCGCGATGTCGGCGAAGAAGACGCTCGGCATCACCACGACTCATCGCAGGAGGCGAGGGCTCTGTGGCAGGTTACTGAGGCGCTTCGGGGCTGCTTTCCAGTCGTGTAGGAGCTGCTCACCGACCACCGGTAATCCGAGCCCTGAGCCCCTAGACATCCCCCGCCGCCGCCCCCAGCCTCCGCGCCGCCTCCACCAACCGCCCCGGCGCAAGTCCCGCATAGCCGAGCACCAACCCCGGCTCCCCCGGCGCAAACCGCAGCGGACCAAGCGGCTGCACCCGCACCCCCCGCCGCGCCGCCGCAGCGGTGAGCGCACCCTCATCGCTCCCCGGCGGCAGGTCGACCAGAGCATGCAGGCCGGCCGCGACCCCGCGCACCTTCCACTGCGGCAGCTCCGCGGCCAAGGCGCCGACCAGTGCGTCGCGGCGCTGGCGATACCGGCGGCGGATGGTGCGGAGGTGGCGGTCGTAAGCGCCTTGCGCGATGAGGTGGGCCATGGCCAGGTGGTCCAGCACCGACCCGCCGAGGTCGCTGTCCTGGCGGAGTTCGCGCATGCGCGTGCCGAGCGCGGGTGGGGCCACGGCCCAGCCCAGGCGGAGAGACGGGGCCAGGGACTTGCTGGTCGTGCCGAGATACAGCACGCGGTCCGGGGCCATGCCCTGGAGGCAGCCGACCGGGTCGCGGTCGTAGCGGAACTCGGCGTCGTAGTCGTCCTCGAGGATCACGCCGTCGGTGATGCGCGCCCACGCGATCAGTTCGGCGCGGCGGTGGGGTGCCAGCACCACGCCGGTGGGGTACTGGTGTGCGGGGCCGGAGAAGACCACGGTCGCGTCGGAGCGGCGCAGGTCGCTGACGACCAGGCCGGAGGCGTCGACCGGCACTCCGATGATCTTCATGCCGGAGGCGGCCATCAGAGGACGCGGACGGTCCGCCGAGGGGTCCTCCACGGCCAGGACGCGGTGGCCGCGCTCGTACAGGGCCTGCAGGCCGAGGGCGAGGCCGTGGGCTGAGCCGTTGACGGCGACCACGCGGTCGGGCGTGGCGTCGGCGGCGCGGACGCGGCGCAGGTAGCCGGCGATCTCCTCGCGGAAGCGGGGGACGCCGCCCGGATCGCCGTAGCCGAGGTCGGCGTGGGGAAGGTCGGCGAGGACGCGGCGTAAAGCCGCCACCCATGCGGTGCGCGGGAAGGCCGCGAGGTCCGGACGGCCGGGGGTCAGGTCGAACTCCGGCTCGGCCGCCACGGGGACGGGCGGCGCCGCGGTGGCCTCCCCCACGGTGTGGCAGCTCGCCACCCAGGTGCCGGCACCGGGGCGGCTGAGCAGGTAACCCTCGGCGACCAGCTGCTGGTAGGCCTCGACCACGATCCCGCGCGAGAGCCGCAGCTCGGACGCCAGCTGTCGGCTGGGAGGCAGCATGGTGCCGCCGGCGATCCGGCCGGAGCGGACACCGTCGCGCAGGCCGGCGACCAGTTGCTCGACCAGACGGCCCGCGGAGCGGTCCAGTGCCACGAGGATCTCGGCCATGGATTGGTCCCCTGTTCGCGACAACGATTGGTCCTTACTCGCGGACCAATCCGAGCCTAGCCTCGCAGCATGTCGACGATCACGGAAGGGGGCGCGGTGGCGGCCGGTCCCGCGCTCGCCCCGCTCGCTCCAGCGGAACGGGCGGCTTCGGCGGACCCCGCGGCTCTGGTGGCGGGCTCCCTCACCGCCAGGCCCCGCACCGCCCGCTACGTCGCCCAAGGCGCCCTGGCCATGTCCATCCTCGGCGCCTCGACCGCGGTCAGCGCCCGCATCACCGACTACCCGGTGCTCGGCGGCCAGGCTCTCCGCTACGCGCTCGCCGCCGCGGTCTTCGCCGTCGTCGTCCGGCGCCGCCGGCTCCCGCCCGTGCGCCCGACCGTTCGGGACTGGCTGCTCCTGGCCCTGCTGTCGGCGACCGGCCTGATCCTGTTCAACATCTTCGTGCTCGCCGCCCTGCGCCACACCGACGCGGCTACCCTCGGCAGCGTGGTGGCGTGCTCGCCGCTGGTGCTGGCCGTCGCCGGACCGCTGGTCACCCGGACCGGCCACCGTCCGCGGCGCGGGGTGGTGCTCGGCGCGGCCGGCCTGGTCGTCGCGGGCAGCGCCATGGTGCAGGGCTTCGGCCACGGCAGCGCGCTCGGCATCGTCTTCGCGGTCCTGGTGCTGGCCTGCGAGTCGCTGTTCTCGCTGCTCGCGGTGCCGCTGCTGCCGAAGTTCGGCGAACTGCGGGTGTCGGCCTACGTCACCGCGGTCGCCGTCCCCGTCCTGGCGCTCGCGGGCCTGGCCACGGACGGCACCGCGATGCTCCGCGTGCCGACCGCCGCCGAGACCGCGGCGATGCTCTATCTGTCGCTCCCGCTCACCGTCGGCGCGTTCCTGCTCTGGTACCGCGCGCTGGGCGGTCTCGGTCCGCAGCGGGCCGGGCTGCTGATCGGCGCGGTGCCGGTGTCGGCGTGTGCGGCCAGCGCCGCGCTGGGCGTCGGGACGCCGGGGATCCCGCAGCTCGCCGGGGTGGCGGTGGTCGTGGCCGGGATCATCACGGGCCTCGCCCGGGGGTAGGCGCCGACCTGGCGCGAAGGTGTCCGGAGAGGTCGGGTAACGTCGGCGCGTGTACCGTTTCGTCTTCTCGTGGCGCTGGATCCGCCTGCACGTCCTGGTCTGGCTGATCCTCATCCCGGCCTTCATCGGCCTGGGGATGTGGCAGCGCGGCCGCTACCACGAGCGGAAGGCGGAGAACGCGGTCATCAGGACCGCCATGGACGCCGCGCCGGTGCCGATCGAGGGGGTCGACGCCGTCGGGGCGGCGGTGCCGAAGACGGACCGCTGGAAGCAGGTCACGCTGTCCGGCACCTACGACACCGCGCACCAGTTCCTGGCCCGCAACCACCAGGTCAACGGCAACCCCGGATTCTGGGTCATCACGCCGCTGACGCTCACCGACGGTACGTCGGTGCTGGTGAACCGGGGCTGGATCCCGACGGAGAGCGCCGACCAGCAGCAGTCGCCGGCGATCCCGGCGCCGCCGGCCGGGACGGTCGCCGTCACCGCGCGGCTGCAGATGGCGGAGACCAAGGGCAACACCGGGATCCGGGATGTGACGTCCGGCCTGCCCGCCGGGCAGATCAGTCTGGTCAACACCGAGTCGCTGGCCGCCAAGACCGGGCTGCGGCTGCGCGGCGGCTACGCCGAGGTGATCACCTCGAAGCCCGCCGACTCGCCGCAGATCCGCCTGCTCGACAAGCCGTCGCTGGACGAGGGGCCGTACCTGTCCTACTGGTTCCAGTGGTGGCTGTTCTCGCTGATCGCGATCGGCGGGTGGATCACGATCATCCGGCGGGAGGCGCAGCACCGGGTGCGCGAGGCCGCCGAGGCCGCCGAAGCGGCCGAGGACAACAACGAAGCCGAGGACGCGGACGCCGAAGCGCCCGCCTCCCCCGCTACCGCGCCAGCGCCCTGAGCACGTCCGCCAGCTCCTGCGTCGGCTCGAACCGGATACCGTCCGGACCGCGCCGCGAGCCCTGCCGGTACAGCACCCCGTCCCGCCACCAGAACAGCTGGTCGCTCACCGGACCGGGTCCGGTGTCGTACTGGCGCCCGGCCAGCCGCAACAGGCCCTCGGCCGCCGGCACCGCCTCGGGTCCCCGCACGGGGTGCGCCGCGAAGAGCCCGCGGTTCGGTATCACCACCAGGGCGCCGTTGCTGTCGACGGGCACGTAGTCCGGCAGCCAGAAGCTGTGGGTCGGCGCGTAGCCGGTGCCGCCGCGCACCACGGTGATGCCGACGCCGTCGGCCTCCAGGCGCCGGGTCTCCAGCAGGCCCTCGCGCCGCACGTTCTCCCGCGCGGTGCGGTACGCCTCGCGCGCCGTCACCTTCCAGCGGGCCAGGTCGCCGTACGCCACCGGGCCCTCCTCCGGCCGGTACCAGCGCACACCGGCGCCCAGCGGGTCGCGCAGCGGGGACGGCGGGACCAGCTCCAGGATCTCCACCAGGCCGTCGGCACAGAACCGGTGCTCGATCCCGGCCAGCGCCGCGGAGTCGGCTTCCTCACCGCCGAACAGGCGGGCGCGGATGCGGCCGCGGACGGAGGCCCACTCGGAGTCGTGGTCGCCGGTGGCCGACACCGAGCTGGCGTAGAAGCCGGTGGGGTCGACCCGGGCCAGCACCAGCTCCTCGACCAGCTCCGGCCAGTCCGCCTTCTCGGCGACCTCCATCCGGCGCTTGAGAGCGGCCAGCGGCCAGCGGCCCCGGTGCGGGCCGTAGACCTCGATCAGCCCCTCCTCCACGATCGACCACGCGCAGCCGCGACGGCGCAGCTCCACGTCGAGCAGGCCCACCATCGCCACCGCGACCGGATCCCCCTCCGGCCAGCTCCTACGGGCCTCGGCGGCATGGCGTCCGTTCGTTCCCACCTGCGGTTCCCCCCAAGAAGAGAGTCGTCGTACCGGCTTGCAGAGCAGCCCCCGGCTACCCCCGATCGCACCCCGCACTCAACGCTGCACTCAACATTCTGACGAAAGCCCGGCCTGTTCGGTTGCCGAACCGTGCCGATCTAGTCCCCACCTAGTCCTTTCGGCGTATAAGCGCCACGTCTCCGTGCCCATCCCGCACGCGTCCCCACGCGCCGGACCAAGGCAAGCCAGGGCCCAGAGTAACGCTACGGGGCGCGTTCGTCTGCCTCCAATGGGTGACAACCGACCCGAAAGCGTGACGTCTGCTGTTTCGACCGCGTTGGGCGATACGTGCCCCACACTCCGCCGCGCGGCGAAGCGCCCGACATCCACAGCGCGGTGCTGTTGGGCGTTCCCGCACCTCGCCGCGACCCGGCCTCCAGCAGCGCCTCCGGCAACCCCCCGCTGGTCCGGCCCCGCCGCACCGGCCACCCGGACCCGGTGGTGAACGACCGCGCCTGGGAGCGCATCAGCGCCCTGCTGCCCGAGCGGCCCCGGCGCCGCCGCAATCCCGGCCGCAAGCCGCTCGACGACCGCGCGGTGCTCAACGGCATCCTGGTGGTGCTCGGCCGCCGCATCGGCTTCGAGAAGCTGCCCCAGGAACTGGAGTACGGCAGCGGCATGACCTGCTGGCGCCGGCTGCGCGACTGGCAGCGCGCCGGGATCTGGCCGGACATCGCCCGGGTGCTGCGGGAAGAGATCCCGGAGACGCGGCGGATCGACTTCGACCGGGTGATCGACAGCGGCGAGACCACCGACGGCGGCGGGGAGACCCGGGTCGCGCGGCGGCCCCGGTCGACGACGCTGATCCGGCAGCCTTCGCCGGTGGCGATGGAGTTCGGGTTCACGGCTCTGAGGAAGAGCCGCTGAGGGCTCGGTAAGAGCCGCCGAGCCGCTGGAAGCCGCTCGGCGCCACTCCTCAGACCGCCGGGACACCCTCCTGGCCCTGGAACTGCACCCGGTAGAGCTCGGCGTACAGCCCGCCCGACGCCAGCAGTTCCTCGTGCCGTCCCCGCTCCACGATCCGGCCGTCCTCGACCACCAGGATCTGGTCGGCGTCCCGCACGGTCGACAGCCGGTGCGCGATGACCAGCGACGTCCGGCCCTGCAGCGCCCTGGCCAGCGCGCGCTGCACCGCGGCCTCGGACTCGGAGTCCAGGTGCGCCGTGGCCTCGTCGAGGACCACCACGCTCGGGGCCTTCAGCAGCAGGCGGGCGATGGCCAGCCGCTGCTTCTCGCCGCCGGACAGGCGGTAGCCGCGGTCGCCGACCACCGTGTCGAGGCCGTCGGGCAGGGCCTGCACCAGGTCCAGGATCTGGGAGTCGCGCAGCGCCTCGATGAGTTCCTCTTCCGTGGCGGCCGGGCGGGCATACAGAAGGTTGTCGCGGATCGTCGTGTGGAACATGTGCGCGTCCTGGGTCACCGTGCCGACCGTGGCGTGCAGGGACTCCAGAGTCACGTCCCTGATGTCGGCACCCCCGATGCGCACCGACCCCTCGGTCGGATCGTAGAGGCGGTTGGCCAGGGAGGTGATCGTCGTCTTGCCCGCGCCCGACGGACCGACCAGCGCCACCATCTCGCCGGGGGCCGCGCGGAACGTCACGCCGCGCAGCACCTGCGCCGACGGTGCCTGGTCCAGGCGCGCCACCGACTCCAGGGACGCCAGCGACACCTCGTCGGCGGTCGGGTAGTGGAAGGCCACGTCCTCGAACTCCACCGCGACCGGCCCGTGCGGCAGCCCCGCGGCGTCCGGCTTCTCCTTGATCATCGGTTCCAGGTCCAGGACCTCGAAGACCCGGTCGAAGGAGACCAGCGCCGACATCACGGTGATCCGGACGTTCGTCAGGGCGGTCAGCGGACCGTAGAGCCGGCCGAGCAGCGCGGCCAGGGCCATCAGCGTGCCCAGCGTGATCGAGCCGCTGATCGCCAGGTGGCCGCCGATCAGATAGGTCAGAGCGGTGGCCAGGGACGCGACCAGGGTCAGCACCGTCATGAAGGCCGCTCCGGTCAGGGCGATGGTGACGCCCGCGTCCCGGACCCCGGCCGCCTTCTCGGCGAACTGCGCGTCCTCCTCCTCGGGGCGGCCGAACAGCTTGACCAGCAGCGCGCCGGAGACGTTGAAGCGCTCGGTCATCATCGCCGACATGTCGGCGTTGAGCGTCATCTGCCGCCGGACCTGGCCCTGCATGCGCTTGCCGACGCGCCGCGCCGGGATCAGGAAGACCGGCAGGAGCAGCAGCGACAGCACGGTGATCTGCCAGGACAGGTAGAACATGGTCCCGGCGACCAGCACCAGGCTGATCACGTTCGACACCACGTTGGACAGCACCGAGGTGAACGCCTGCTGCGCGCCGATCACGTCGCTGTTCAGCCGGGAGATCAGGGCGCCGGTCTGGGTCCGGGTGAAGAACGCGATCGGCATGCGCTGGACGTGCCCGAACACCCTCGTGCGGAGGTCGTAGATCAGACCCTCGCCGATCCGCGAGGACAGGAAGCGCTGCACCAGCGAGGCGCCCGCGTCGGCGATCGCGACCGCGGCGATGATCAGCGCCAGCTGCGTGACCAGGCCTTTGTCACCCTTGAGCACACCGTTGTCGACCAGCCTCTGGGACAGCAGCGGCGGCAGCACCACGAGCACCGCGTCCCCGATCACCACGACCAGGAACAACGCGATCAGCACGCGGTAGGGCCGCGCGATCCCCAGAATCCGCTTGATGGTCCCCGGGGCGAGTTTGTGGTTCAGGATCTCCTTGTCGTCCCGGCCGCGGGCACCCCGCATCATCATCGGGCCCATCATCGACACCGGCGTACTTCCTCTCCTGGCCGATCTGGCCACCCGTACATAATGCGTCGGCCGCGGCGCGACATTCCCCTAGCCTGCTGCCATGCTGAACCCTCCGGAGCGATTTTCCGAGGAGCTGCTGCGCACGCTCCTGGCCGACCACTGGAAACTCCAGGTCACGGCGCCGTCCTGAAGATCCTCGCCGAGCTGCACGCGATCCCGCCGGCCGGGCGCGGTCCCGCCGACGTCGAGGACTTCGCGATACCCGAGCGCGCGGGGCTGGAGCAGCTGCTCGCCGGTGGCGGCCCGGTGGCGTCGGCAGGACCGTACACGCAGCGCGCGGTGACGGCGGTCACCGCCCACGCTGCCGCGCTCGGCCGGGCGCTGGCCCGCTACGACCACCTGACCGGGATCGGCCTCGCCGGCCGCGACCGCTTCGTCCTGACCCACGGCGAACCGCATCCCGCCAACACCATGCGGGTCGACGGCCGCTTCGTCCTCATCGACTGGGAGAGCGCGCTGATCGCTCCGCCGGAGCGGGACCTGTGGAACTTCGCCGGCGGCGACCCGGAGATGTGCGAGCTCTACAGCCTGCGCTGGGCTCTCGTCGAGGCGGCCGGATACCTGAGCCTCTTCCGCCGCGACCACCGCGACGGCCCGAACGAGGGCGCCAGCTGGCGCTACCTGACGGACACCCTCGCGAAGCTGGAAACTACCACCGCTAGGATCTAGCCCATCATGGACTTCACGACGCTGAGCGCCCGCCAGGGCAAGCTCATGGTCTCGGTCGGGGACTCCTTCACCGAGGGCATGTGCGATGACACGCTGCCGGACGGCACCTTCCGCGGCTGGGCGGACCGGGTGGCCGAGCGGCTCGCCCAGGACGATCCGCAGCTCCGCTACGCGAACCTCGCGGTGCGCGGCAAGCTGATCGGCCAGATCGAACGGGATCAGGTCCCGCTGGCCGCCTCGATGGACGCCGACGTGATCACCCTGGCCGGCGGCCTCAACGACGTCCTGCGCCCGCGCTGCGACATCGAGCTCGTCGAGGCCAAGCTCCGCTCCTGCCTGGAGCAGCTGGCCACCGAGAAGGCCACCGTCGTCATGTTCCTGCCCACCGACCCCCGCCGCCGGATGCGCGGCTCGCAGCGGCTGATGCCGAACACCCACCGGCTGATGAAGCTGGTCGAGGGCTTCGCCGAGACCCACGGCGTCGTGGTCGTCGACCTGTTCAGCGCGCGGGTCTTCGACGATCCCCGGCTGTGGGCCGAGGACCGGTTGCACCTGTCCCCCGAGGGCCACCGCCGGGTGGCCGAGGCCGTGCTCCAGGCGCTCGGCGCCGAGGAGGGCTTCGACTGGCGCGCCGGGCTGCCGCCGGCCCGCCCGGCACCCTGGTTCCGGGCCCGCCGCCAGGATCTGCGCTGGATCAGGATCTACCTGCTGCCCTGGATAGGCCGCCGGCTCACCGGCAAGTCCTCGGGCGACGGCCGGCCGGCCAAGCGCCCCGAGCCCACCCTGGTGGCGGACGCCACGAGCAACCCGGCGGCGGACGCCACGAGCTAGCCCGGCGGCCGAGTTGAGATGCGCCGCGCCGTCCACGAAGATGGCGCGGTCCCTTCCCGACGACGACCGACAGGCGGGTCCCTCACCCATGGACAAGCTCCGGCGCCTGGGCCTGCGAGCCCGCGGCGAGGTCCCCATCGCCGCGTGGCTGATCCTGCTCGTGGTCTTCGTGACGGAGTACTGGTGGTGGCACAGCCGGGTGAAGCTGTGGGACGGCGACGCCCTGTACTACGTGGCCGCCGCCCTGAAGTTCGCCGGGCACTCCACCGACGAGGCCCTGCGCCAGACCGGCGTGTTCTTCCACCAGGAGGACACCGTAGAGCGCATACGCGGCACCCTGACCGGCATCGCCGGACAGCCCGGTGCCGGGGCGCACAACCTGGAGGCGCCGCGCTTCTTCTACTCGTTCCTGGCGGTGCCGTTCGTCTGGGTCTTCGGCGCCAAGGGCATCTGGATCGTGTCCCTGCTGTGCGCGATGGGGTTCCTGTACGTCGCGATGCGCCTGCTGACCCGCCTGTTCGACGTGCAGCTCGCGCTGGTGCTGCTGGTCCTGTACCAAATAGCCTACGCGTTCTGGTTCTTCCAGACCGGCCTCTACACCGAGTCGCTGGCCGTGCTGCTCATCGTCCTGATTCTCACCCGGCTGCCGCTGGACCGGACCACGACCCGCCGCGACCTGCTCTGGATCGGCGTCCTGCTGGTGGTGCTGGCCTTCACGCGGCAGACCGTCCCGGTGCCCGCCGCCGCGATCGTCTTCGCCTGGTTGTGGACCGCCCTGCGCACCAAGACGTGGGGCCGCGCGAACGTGTGGAGCGGTCCGGCGCTGGTCGCGGCGGGCGTCGGGATCGCCGCCGTGGGCCTGGTGACCGTGCTGTTCCCGTTCAACGAGCTGCGCCACTACTCCGAGGTGAACCACCTCGGCAACGTGGCTTACGTCAAGGCGCATCTGGGCCAGACCCTCGGCAAGATCCCGGGCTTGGTCGTGGACATGTTCGCCCGCGAGTTCCGGGGAGCCTTCGCCGGCGACCACGGTCTGCAGGTGCTGTGGCTGCTGACCGCGGCCGGCATCGTCTGGCGGTTCCGGAGCGTCTACGCGGCCATGGTCGTCGGCTCGGCCCTGGCCTGCGCGTTCCTCAGCGTGCTGGACGCCACCGGGCGCACCTCGCTGCGCTATTTCGTGCCGATGTACCCGATGGCGTTGCTGCTGGTCGCCGACTTCTGGCGGTCCCGCGACTGGAGTCTCAGGACTCTCCCGTCCCGGCCAGGTCCCGGAACCGCCGGGTCTGAGCCGCCCGCTCCGCAGCCCGCTGCTCGTCGTACGGACGCCCCGACGCGGCCCGCAGCAGAGCCTTCGACTCCGTGACCGCCCCGCGCGGGGCGGCGAGCAGGTCCGCGGCGAGCCCGGCGGCCGCGGCGTGCAGCTCCGCACCGGGCACCACGTGGTTGACCAGGCCGATGCGCAGCGCCTCGGCGGCGTCGACATTGCGCGCCGTGGCCACGATCTCCAGCGCCCGGGAGTAGCCGACCGCGTCCACCAGCGGCTGTGTCCCGGCCAGGTCCGGCACCAGCCCGAGAGCCGGCTCCTTCATGCAGAACAGCGCGTCCTCGGCGGCGATCCGGATGTCGCAGGCCAGGGCGAGCTGGAAGCCGGCGCCGATGGCGTGCCCCTGCACCGCGGCGACGGTGATCAGGTCATTGCGACGCCACCAGGTGAACGCCTGCTGATATCCGTCGATGGTGGCGTCGACCTCGGCGTCCGAGGCGGCGGCGAAGGTGGCGAAGTTCTCGAACATCGACCGGTCGAGGCCGGCCGAGAAGGACTTGCCCTCGGCGCGCAGCACCACCACCCGCACGGTGCCGGGCAGCGCCGCGCCGAGCTCGGTGAGCGCGGCCCAGAACGCGGGCGTCTGCGAGTTGCGCTTCTCGGGCCGGTTCAGGGTGATGGTGGCGGTCTCCCCGTCGAGCACCGCGTCGATCCCGGCCTCGGCGGCCCGGCGTGTCGTGTCGTCCCAGCTCATCGCGCTCTCCTGTGGTCTGCGGCAGCGTGCCGGAAAGCGAGACTACCCGTGAGTAACTTGTTCTGCCACCGCGGGTCCGCACAATGGAGGGGTCGGCTGGACCTGGAGCGCCGACATGGCGAGGGGCGGGGTGCCCATCACGCACCCCGCCCCTCGCACGCGCTTACGCAGATCAGGCGGTCTTCGCCTTGCCGCGCGTCGCGCCGCCCCGACCCCGCAGGGTCACACCGGATTCGCTGAGCATCCGGTGCACGAACCCGTACGAACGGCCCGTCGACTGCGCGAGGGCACGGATCGACTCACCCGCCTCGTACTTCGCCTTGAGGTCGACAGCGAGCTGCGACCGCGCGTCGCCGGTGACCCGGCTGCCCTTCTTGAGAGTCTCGGCCACACGTGCCTCCTGGAGTGGATGTGCGCTCTAGGTACACATGATCACCCCTCGCAGCGCTCTTGGCCACCGATTCGGCGATGTTGCCCATAACATCAATGTCACGTCGCCCGATCCGACGAGTGGATCACACCGGTTTGTCCCGATATCACATGATCCAGATCTCGGGGGAAATCAGCCCCCTTGGTTACAGCGACGCGAACGCCCCCGCGCTAAGCCAGCGAAACCAGGTCCAGGTACTGCTCGCTCCACAGGTCCTCGTCACCGTCCGGCAGCAGGATGACCCGCTCCGGGCCCAGGGCCAGCACCGCGCCCTCATCGTGGGTCACCATGATCACAGCACCCTCATACGTGCCCAACGCCCCCAGGATCTCGGCCCGCGACGCCGGGTCCAGGTTGTTGGTGGGCTCGTCGAGCAGCAGCACGTTGGCGGTGGACACGACCAGGGTGGCCAGCGCGAGCCGCGTCTTCTCCCCACCGGAGAGCACGCCGGCCGGCTTGTCGACGTCGTCGCCGGAGAACAGGAACGAGCCGAGGGTCTTGCGCACGTCGGCCAGGTCCAGGTCCGGGGCCGCGCTGCGCATGTTCTCCAGCACGGTGCGCTCCGGGTCGAGGGTCTCGTGCTCCTGCGCGTAGTAGCCGAGCTTGAGCCCGTGGCCCTTCTCGACCTGGCCGGTGTCCGCCTCCTCGACGCCGCCGAGCAGGCGCAGCAGGGTGGTCTTGCCGGCCCCGTTCAGGCCCAGGATGACGACCTTCGAGCCGCGGTCCACGGCGAGGTCGACGTCGGTGAAGACCTCCAGCGACCCGTAGGACTTGGACAGCCCGGTGGCCATCAGCGGGGTCTTCCCGCACGGCGACGGCGTCGGGAAGCGCAGCTTGGCCACCTTGTCCGACTGCCGCACCTCCTCCAGCCCGGCCAGCATCCGGTCGGCCCGCCGTGCCATGTTCTGCGCCGCGACGGTTTTCGTCGCCGAGGCCCGCATCTTGTCGGCCTGCGCGTGCAGGGCCGCGGCCTTCTTCTCGGCGTTGGCGCGCTCGCGCTTGCGGCGCCGCTCGTCATCCTCGCGCTGCTTGAGGTAGAGCTTCCAGCCCATGTTGTAGTAGTCGATGGCCGCGCGGTTGGCGTCCAAGTGGAACACCTTGTTCACGCACTGCTCGACCAGGTTCACGTCGTGGGAGATGACGATGAACCCGCCCTTGTAGCTCTTCAGGAAGTCGCGCAGCCAGACGATCGAGTCGGCGTCGAGGTGGTTGGTCGGCTCGTCGAGCAGCAGCACCTCGTTGTCGCCGAACAGGATCCGGGACAGCTCCACCCGGCGGCGCTGACCGCCGGACAGGGTGTGCAGGGGCTGGCTCATCACGCGGTCCGGCAGACCGAGGGCCGCGGCGATGGTCGCGGCCTCGGACTCGGCGGCGTATCCCCCGGCGGCGAGGAACTCGTCCTCCAGCCGCGCGTACCGGCGCATCGCCTTGTCGTGGACGGCCGGGTCGGTGGAGGCCATCCGCTTCTCGTTCTCGCCCATCCGCCGCAGGATGTCGTCCAGCCCCCGGGCGGACAGGATCCGGTCGCGCGCGATCACGTCCAGGTCGCCGGTGCGGGGGTCCTGCGGCAGATAGCCGACCTGCCCGGAGCGGGTGATCGTGCCGGCGGCCGGGATCGTCTCACCGGCCAGGGTCTTGGTGAGCGTGGTCTTGCCGGCCCCGTTGCGGCCCACCAGGCCGATGCGGTCGCCGGGGCCGACCCGGAAGGAGGCCTTCTCGATCAGGATGCGGCTGCCGGCCCGGAGCTCGACGTCGGTGGCGGTGATCACGACGCACTATTTTACGGGGCGCCGCGCGTGCTCCGGTCCATCGGTATTACCGGCACTGTGACTATCACCGGCACTGTGACTCAGATCGCCTGCAGACCCGCTATGAGACGGCTGCCCAGGCCGCGGTCCACCCGCTTGCTGTCCCGCCAGCAGACCGCGAACGAGCGTCCGGCCCGCCACGAGCTCAACGCGGTGCGGGTGTAGCCGACGGTGGCGGAGGGCAGCTCGTCGACCTTGAACCAGCCCAGTTGCTCGCACTTGCCGGGCTCGGCGTTCACCGGGCCGCCGGACCAGCGGCTGGCGGTGAAGAACAACTGCATGCGGGGCTCGCCCCCGGCCTCGCGGTGGTGGACCGTCACAGCGTGCTCGAGGTCACCCGGGTCTATGCGCACGCCGAGCTCCTCGCGCGCCTCACGGACCAGAGCCTGCATCGCGTCCTCGCCGGACTCGACGTGTCCGGCCGGCACGTGCCAGCGTCCCGCGCCCCACACGCTGCCCTTGCGCAGACCCAGCAGCACACGGCCGTCGTCGGGCCGCTGCAGAATGAGATGGACGGCCAGCAGGCACGACGCCCGGCCCTTGTCCGTGAGCTGACGGGTGGCGGACACAAGCTCCCCCTTTGAACACGCGGCACTTGACCATCTCGTTACTTCAACAAGTACCAACCTACCCACAGGTACCGGCCTTTACGCAAGGGTCAAATGCACATGCATTTGGCGAGTGCGGCGGCTGAACCGTTATCGCCGCGGGTTCCACGCCATGCAAAACCGCCCGATCCATCACGGACCGGGCGGCGCACGTCCACCCTCCGAGCCCTCCGAATCAGGAGTCTCAGTCGTTGGAACGCAGAACCCTCATACGTTGAACCCGAGCGCGCGCAGCTGCTCGCGCCCGTCGTCGGTGATCTTGTCCGGACCCCACGGCGGCATCCAGACCCAGTTCACCCGGAAGTCGGCGACCAGACCGTCCAGCGCCATCCGCATCTGGTCCTCGATGACGTCCTGCAGCGGACAGGCCGCCGAGGTCAGCGTCATGTCGACGACCGCGATGTTCGCGTCGTCCACGGTCAGCCCGTACACCAGGCCGAGGTCCACGACGTTGATGCCCAGCTCCGGGTCCACCACGTCGCGCAGCGCCTCGGTGACGTCCTCCACCGGCGCGATCGCGCTCTCCGCCGTGCTCATGCCTTCACTCCGCTCTTGTCCTCGGACCCGAGCGCCTGGGCGGTCGCGTCCTTCCACGCCATCCACGACAGCAGGGCGCACTTCACGCGCGCCGGGTACTTGGAGACGCCGGCGAACGCGACCGCGTCCTCCAGCACCTCCTCATGCGCCTCGGCGAACTCGTGGCCCTCGCCCTTGGACTGCATCAGCTGCAGGAAGGTCTCCTGGACCTCCCGCGCCTGCTCCACACTCTTGCCGATGAGGAGGTCGGCCAGCACCGAGGCCGAGGCCTGGCTGATCGAGCAGCCCTGGGACTCGTACGAGATGTCGCTGATCACGTCGCCGTCCAGGTCGACGCGCATGGTCACCTCGTCGCCGCACGTGGGGTTCACGTGATGCACCTGTGAGGCGAACGGCTCCCGCAGACCCTTGTGGTGCGGGTTGCGGTAGTGGTCCAGGATGATCTCCTGGTACATCGATTCCAGCTGCATCTGTCGCTTCCCAGCCTTCCCCTTCGCGCCTTTCAGACTCCGAAGAACCGCTTCACCTGGTCCAGGCCGTCGACGAGGGCGTCGACCTCGGCGGGCGTGGAGTACAGATAGAACGACGCCCGCGTGGTCGCGGGAATTCCGAACCGCACGCAGACCGGCCGCGCGCAGTGGTGGCCGACCCGGACGGCGATGCCGTGCTCGTCGAGCACCTGGCCGACGTCGTGCGGGTGGATGTCGCCCAGGGTGAACGAGATCGCCGCGCCGCGGTCCTCGTTGGTGCTCGGGCCGATGATCCGCAGGCCGTCGACCTCCTGCAGCCGCTTGAGCGCGTACTCGGTGATCGCGTGCTCGTGGGCGGCCACGTTCTCCATGCCGATCGCGTCCAGGTAGTCCACCGCCGCGCCGAGCGCCACGACCTCGGCGATCGGCGGCGTGCCGGCCTCGTACTTGTGCGGCAGGCCGGCGTAGGTGGACTTCTCCATGGTGACGGTCTGGATCATCTCGCCGCCGCCGAGGAAGGGCGGGAGCTCCTCCAGCAGGTCCCGGCGGCCCCACAGGACGCCGACGCCGGTCGGGCCGAGCATCTTGTGCCCGGTGAAGGCGACGAAGTCGGCGCCGAGCTCCGTGACGTCCAGCGGCATGTGCGGCGCGGACTGCGAGGCGTCCAGCACCACCAGCGCGCCGACCTCGTGGGCCCGCTTCACGATCGTCTCGATCGGGTTGACGGTGCCCAGGATGTTGGAGATGTGGACCAGCGAGACCACCTTGGTGCGCTCGTTGATCAGCTCGTCCAGGTTCGACAGGTCCAGGCGGCCCTCGTCGGTGATCCCGAACCAGCGCAGCTTCGCGCCGATGCGCTCGGCGGTGAGCTGCCACGGCACGATGTTGGAGTGGTGCTCCATCTCGCTGATGACGATCTCGTCGCCGGGGCGGATGCCGTAGGGCTCGCCGGCCCAGCCCAGCACGTTGGCGACCAGGTTCAGCGCCTCGGAGGAGTTCTTGGTGAACACCACCTCCTCGCGCGGGGCGTTGATGAACGCGGCCACCTTGTCGCGGCCGCCCTCGTACAGCGCCGTCGCCTCCTCGGCCAGCACGTGGATGCCGCGGTGCACGTTGGCGTTGTGCAGCGAGTAGTACTCGACGATCGCGTCGATGACCTGGCGCGGAGACTGCGAGGTCGCCGCGTTGTCCAGGTACACGAGCTTCTTGTCGCCGTGCACGGTGCGGTGCAGGATCGGGAAGTCCTCGCGGATCCGGTCCGTGTCAAGGAACTGAGGGGTGACAATCATGAGGGATCAGGCTCCAGCCTCTACTGCATAGCTCTGGTAACCCTCGGATTCCAGCTTGTCGGCCAGCTCCGGGCCACCCGATTCCACGATGCGGCCGTCGGCGAAGACGTGGACGTGGTCCGGCTTGATGTAGCGCAGGATCCGCGTGTAGTGCGTGATCAGCAGCGTGCCGACCTCCCCGGACTCGCGGACCCGGTTCACCCCCTCGGAGACCGTCTTCAGCGCGTCCACGTCCAGGCCGGAGTCGGTCTCGTCGAGGATCGCGATCTTCGGCTTCAGGAGCTCCATCTGCAGGATCTCGTGGCGCTTCTTCTCACCGCCGGAGAAGCCCTCGTTCACGTTGCGCTCGGCGAAGGCCTTGTCCATCTGGATGGCCTCCATCGCCCCGTTGACCTCCTTGACCCACGTGCGCAGCTTCGGGGCCTCGCCGCGGATCGCGGTCGCCGCGGTGCGCAGGAAGTTGGAGACGGTGACGCCGGGGATCTCCACCGGGTACTGCATCGCCAGGAACATGCCGGCGCGGGCGCGCTCGTCCACGGTCATCGCCAGGACGTCCTCGCCGTCCAGGGTGACGGTGCCCTGGGTGATCGTGTACTTCGGGTGTCCGGCGATGGAGTAGGCGAGAGTGGACTTGCCGGAGCCGTTGGGGCCCATGATGGCGTGCGTCTCACCCTGCTTCACGGTCAGGTTCACACCGCGCAGGATCTCGCGGGGGCCGTTCTCGCCCTCGACGGTGACGTGCAGGTCCTTGATTTCCAGAGTGGCCATTCTCTTACGCCTCCTTGACGGCGACGTACAGATCATCGCCTTCGATCTTCACGGGGTACACGGGCACCGGCTCCGTGGCCGGCAGGCTCGACGGCTTGCCGGTCTTCAGGTCGAACATCGAGCCGTGCAGCCAGCACTCGATCTCGCAGTCCACTACCTCGCCCTCGGACAGGGCCACGTTCGCGTGCGAGCACACGTCGTGGATGGCGTAGAACTCGCCCTCGTGCAGCACCAGGGCCACCGGGGTCTCGCCGACCACGACCGCCTTCGGCAGGTCCGGGGTCACCTCCGAGACGCCGCACGCCCGGATCCAGGTCTGGGCCGTGCTCTGCTGGCCGCTCACGCCACGGCCCCGGCGAGCTCGTCCTCCACCTTGGCCATCAGCCGCTCTTCGAGCTCGGCGATGCCGATCCGGCCGATCACGTCGGCGAAGAAGCCGCGCACCACCAGGCGGCGCGCCTCGTCCTCGCGGATGCCGCGGGCCTGCAGGTAGAACAGCTGCTCGTCGTCGAACCGGCCGGTGGCGCTGGCGTGCCCGGCGCCGACGATCTCGCCGGTCTCGATCTCCAGGTTCGGCACCGAGTCGGCGCGCGCGCCGTCGGTGAGGACCAGGTTGCGGTTGAGCTCGTAGGTGTCGGTCTGCTCGGCCTCGGCGCGGATCAGCACGTCGCCGACCCACACCGTGTGCGCGTCCTGGCCCTGCAGCGCGCCCTTGTAGGTCACGCGGGACTTGCAGTGCGTGGCGCTGTGGTCGACCAGCAGCCGCGCCTCCAGATGCTGGCCGGCGTCGGCGAAGTAGACGCCGAGCAGCTCGGCGTCGCCGCCGGGCGCGGTGTAGGCCACCTGCGGCGTGATCCGGACCAGGTCGCCGCCGAAGCTGACGTTGATGGACTGGAAGCGCGCGTCCCGGTCGAGACTGGTCTGCTGCTGCGACAGGTGCACCGCGTCGTCGGCCCAGTCCTGCAGCGCGATGACGGTCAGGGAGGCGCTGTCGCCGACCAGGAACTGCACGTTCTCCGAGTAGGTGGCGCTGCCCTGGTAGTCCAGGACCACGACCGCCTTGGCGAACGGCTTGACGTCGACCAGCAGGTTGCCGAAGGCGGTGCCGCCGGTGCCGGTCAGCGTCACCCGCACCGGCTCGGCGATCTCGGCCTCCTGCGGGACGGTGATGACGGTGGCCTCGGTGAAGTGCGCCCACGCCAGCGCCGAGGTGCGGTCCACCGGCGCGCCGGCCTTGCCCAGCCGGGCGTCGTCGCGGCCCACGGTCTCCACCGCGACCGGCTCCGGCGCCTTGACCTCGATGCCCACCTTGCCGTCGGCCGAGGGGCTCTCGTGCAGCCCGCGCAGCCGTTTCAGCGGGGTGAAGCGCCAGTCCTCCTCGCGGCCGGTCAGCACCGGGAAGTCCGCGGGGTCGAAAGACGTGTGGCGCTCCACGCGCGCGTCGGTCGGCTGGCTCACGGCACGGCCGGTGCCCGGGCCGGCCAGGCGGTTGCCCGCGCCCGGCTCGTTCACGGTCACGGCGGCGGCCGTCTTGGCGCCAACCTGGTTCTGCGGGTCAGACATCAACGTCCCGTATCTCTGCTCTTCGGGTGGGTCTACTACTCGTCTCGGGTCCAGCGGGCGCGTCAGCCGACCGCGCCCTCCATCTGCAGCTCGATGAGCCGGTTGAGCTCCAGCGCGTACTCCATCGGCAGCTCGCGCGCGATCGGCTCGACGAAGCCGCGCACGATCATCGCCATCGCCTCGTCCTCGGTCAGGCCGCGGCTCATCAGGTAGAACAGCTGGTCCTCGCTGACCTTGGAGACGGTCGCCTCGTGGCCCATGGACACGTCGTCCTCGCGGACGTCCACGTAGGGGTAGGTGTCCGAGCGGGAGACGGTGTCGACCAGCAGCGCGTCGCACTTCACGGTGGACTTGCTGTGGTGCGCGCCCTCCTGCACCTGGACCAGGCCGCGGTAGGAGGTGCGGCCACCGCCGCGCGCCACCGACTTGGAGACGATGGTCGAGGAGGTGTGCGGCGCGGCGTGCACCATCTTGGCGCCGGCGTCCTGGTGCTGGCCCTCGCCGGCGAAGGCGACGGACAGCGTCTCGCCCTTGGCGTGCTCACCGAGCAGCCACACGGCCGGGTACTTCATCGTCACCTTGGAGCCGATGTTGCCGTCGATCCACTCCATGGTGGCGCCGGCCTGCGCGGCCGCGCGCTTGGTCACCAGGTTGTAGACGTTGTTCGACCAGTTCTGGATGGTGGTGTACCGCACGCGGGCGTTCTTCTTCACCACGATCTCCACGACCGCCGAGTGCAGCGAGTCCGAGGAGTAGATCGGGGCGGTGCAGCCCTCGACGTAGTGGACGTAGGAGTCCTCGTCGGCGATGATCAGGGTCCGCTCGAACTGGCCCATGTTCTCGGTGTTGATGCGGAAGTAGGCCTGCAGCGGGATCTTCACGTGCACGCCCTTGGGGACGTAGATGAAGGACCCGCCGGACCACACCGCGGTGTTCAGCGCGGAGAACTTGTTGTCGCCGGAGGGGATCACCGTCGCGAAGTGCTCGCGGAACAGCTCCGGGTACTCCTTCAGAGCGGTGTCGGTGTCCAGGAAGACGACGCCCTGCTCCTCCAGCTCCTTGTTGATCTGGTGGTAGACGACCTCGGACTCGTACTGCGCGGCGACACCGGCGATCAGGCGCTGCTTCTCCGCCTCCGGGATACCCAGCTTGTCGTACGTGTTCTTGATGTCCTCCGGCAGCTCGTCCCAGGAAGCGGCCTGCTTCTCGGTGGAGCGGACGAAGTACTTGATGTTGTCGAAGTCGATGCCACCGAGGTCGGCACCCCACACCGGCATCGGCTTCTTCTCGAACAGACGCAGCGCGCGCAGCCGCATGTCGAGCATCCACTGCGGCTCGTTCTTCTTCGCGGAGATGTCGCGGACGACGTCCTCGTTCAGGCCACGGCGCGCCGACGCCCCGGCGACGTCCGGGTCGGCCCAGCCGTACTCGTAGGTCCCAAGGCCTTCGAGCTGCTCGTGCGAGGTGGTGGTCATGATGCGTTCCCTCCGGAAGCCTCGGTGCTCTTGCTGGTCCCGGTGGCGCTCGTCATCGGGATGAAGGTCGTACAGACGCCGTCGCCGTGGGCGATGGTCGCGAGTCGTTGGACATGGGTTCCCAGCAGCTCGGCGAAGGCCTCGGTCTCGGCCTCGCACAGCTGCGGGAACTGCTCGGCGACATGCGCCACCGGGCAGTGGTGCTGGCACAGCTGCCCGCCGGCGGCCGGCGCCAGGCCGGACTCGCGCAACGTGGCTGCGTACCCCTCTTCGGTGAGGAGCTTGGCCAGCAGTGCGGGCCGCTCGTCGGCGGGAACACCGTCGAGCCGCTCACGGAAACGATCGGCAAGCTCGGCGACACGCCTGCGCGCGAACGCCTCCACAGCCTCATTCCCGACACTGTCCGCCAGGAACTTCAAAGCGTCGACGGCCAACTGGTCGTACGCCTGGTAGAAGACGCCCCGCCCTCGATCGGTGAGCGCGAACACCTTCGCCGGACGCCCCCGGCCGCGCTGGCCGTAGGTCCGCTGCTGCCGCGCCTCGACGAGGTTCTCGGCGAGCAGCGCATCCAGGTGTCGCCGAACCCCCGCGGGGGTCATCTTCAACCGCTTGCCGAGGTCGACAGCCGTCGAAGGACCGTTGGCGAGAATGGAGCGCGCGACCCGGTTCCGGGTGCCGACGTGCAGGTCAGAAGCATCGTCGGCAGGCGACGACACGCTGACGGTCTGGCTCGGCACGCTTTCCACAACACCAGTGTGCCTTTATTCGTTCCCGCGTACCAAGTAAGGTGGGCCTAATAAGTCACGCGGGTGTGACGTAATTCACGCCGCGCGTTCGGGTTCGGCATGCCGCACGAGCGCCGCCGCCCCGATCAGGCCGGCGTCGCCGCCGAGGGCCGCCGGATGCACCGTGACCTCGCGGGTGAACGACAGCCGAGCGTACTCCTTCAAGTGCTCGCGCAGCGGCCCGAACAACAGCTCCCCCGCCTTCGCGACGCCGCCGCCGATCACCGCGGCCTCGATGTCGACCAGGGCCGCGGTCCCCGCGATCGCCGCCGCCAGGGCCTTGGCCGACAGGTCGAAGGACGCCGACGCCGCCGGATCGCCCGCGCGAGCCGCCTGCGCGACCTCCGCCGCGGACGGGCTGCCGACCCGCGCGGCGATCGCCGTGCCGCTCGCGATCACCTCCACGCAGCCGCGCGCGCCGCACGGGCACGGCGGTCCGTCCAGCTCCACGCACATGTGGCCGATGTGCCCGGCGTTGCCGCTCGGGCCCGGCCGCAGCCGTCCGCCGAGGATCAGGCCGCCGCCGACGCCGGTGGAGACCACCATGCAGACGACGTTCTCGCGGCCCTTCGCGGCGCCGCGCCAGTGTTCGCCGGCCGCCATCGCGACGCCGTCGCCGGCCAGGGTCACCTCGCGGCCGGTGAGGTCGGCGACGCGGGCCGCCAGCGGGAAGTCGCGCCAAGCCGGGATGTTCACCGGGGAGACGGTGCCCTTGGCCGCGTCGATGGGACCGGCACTGCCGATGCCGACGGCGCGTACCCGCTCCCACCGGGGATCGGCCATGAGCCGGCCGAGCAGGGACTCGACCGCGGTCATCGGCTCCTCGGCGGGCGTCGGGTGCTCGTGCCGGGCCAGCAGGTCGCCCTGCCGGTCGACCAGGCCCACCGCGATCTTCGTGCCGCCGATGTCGATGGCCGCGTACACACTTCCTCCGGATGCTCTCAGATGGGAGAAGCCGCCGAACTGGGGGCTCAGGATCCCCAGCTCGGCGGCGGCTTGCTCAGGCGGGTCTGCCCGGCGGCGGGCCTCAGCCCAGCGCCAGCTCGTCGATCGCCGCCAGTTCCTCGGACGAGAACTCCGGCCCGGACACCGCGGCCACGTTCTCCTCCAGCTGCGTCACCGACGAGGCCCCGATCAGCGCCGACGTCATCCGCGGGTCGCGGAACACCCACTGGGTGGCCATCTGCGCCAGCGACTGCCCGCGCTTGCCGGCCAGCTCGTTCAGGCCGCGCAGCCGGGTGAGCAGCTCCGGCGTCAGGTGGTCCTTGGACAGGAAGCGGCCGATCGACGCGCGCGAGCCGGCCGGAACGGTCCCGTCCAGGTAGCGCGACGTGAGCAGCCCCTGCTGCAGCGGGCTGAACGCGATGCAGCCCATCCCGGTCTCCTCGGTCGCGTCCAGCAGCGCGTCCTCCTCGATCCACCGGTTCAGGATCGAGTACGACGGCTGGTGGATCAGCGCCCGCACCCCCATCCCCCGCAGCAGCTCGGCGGCCCGCCGCGTCTGCTCCGAGTTGTAGGAGGAGATGCCGACGTACAGCGCCTTCCCCTGCTGCACCGCCGAAGCCAGCGCACCCATCGTCTCCTCCAGCGGAGTCTCCGGGTCGAAGCGGTGCGAGTAGAAGATGTCGACGTAGTCCAGGCCCATTCGGGTGAGCGACTGGTCCAGCGACGCCAGCAGGTACTTGCGCGAGCCCCACTCCCCATACGGCCCCGGCCACATGTCGTAGCCGGCCTTGGTCGAGATCACGACCTCGTCCCGGTACGGCCGGAAGTCCTGCGCGAACACCCGCCCGAAGTTGATCTCGGCGGAGCCGTAGGGCGGCCCGTAGTTGTTCGCCAGATCGAAGTGCGTCACCCCGAGGTCGAACGCCCGCCGCAGGATCGCGCGCTGCTCGTCCAGCGGCTTGCCGTCGCCGAAGTTGTGCCACAGCCCGAGCGACACCACGGGCAGCTTCAGCCCGCTGGCCCCGCTCCGCCGGTACGGCATCCGGCCGTCATAGCGCTCCGGCTCGGCGGCATAAGGGGGAAGGACGTTCATGCGGTTCAGGCCTCCGAGGAGCCGGTCGTACGGGCGAAGCGCAGGGTAACGAGCTGGAACGGCCGCAAGTTCAACCGGAGCCCGGCACCCTCTGTGGCCACCGCCACACCCTCTCGGCTGATCGGCCGCTCAAGCAAATCGCAGGTCTCGAAACCCGAGACGTCGAAGCCCGGCGTGACGAACGCCGAGGCCCGGCCGCCGTGCGACTCGTAGACGCGCAGGACGACATCGCCGCTGCCGTCGTCGGCGAGCTTGATCGCGGAGGCGGTGACGGCGTCGTTGTCGATGGTGAACAGGGGCTCGACCGCACCCGCGCCCGCGACGCGCCGCTCGGCCAGGTTCACGGCGAAGCCCTCACGCACCGCGTCGCCGATGCCCGCGCCGACCACCAGCGCGTGCCGGAAGCGGTGCACGCCCTGGTCGGTCTCCGGGTCCGGGAAACGCGGGGCGCGCAGCAGCGAGATGCGCGCGGTCGTCGTGGTGCCGCCGTCCTCGCGCACTGTGCGGGTGACGTCGTGGCCGTAGGTGGACCCGCTGACCAGCGCGACGCCCCAGCCCGGCTCCTCGAAGTGCACGAACCGGTGGTTGCAGGCCTCGAACTTCGCGGCCTCCCACGAGGTGTTGGTGTGCGTCGGCCGGAAGATGTGACCGAACTGGGTCTCCGACGCATAGCGGTCGGCGTGGATGTCCAGCGGGAAAGCCAGCTTCAGGAACTTCTCGGTCTCGTGCCAGTCCACCTCGGTGGCGATGTCCACGCGCTTGGCACCCGGCGCCACGGTCAGCGTCTGCACCACGCGGGAGTCCCCGAACGCCCGGGTGACCCGCACCCCACCGGGAACCGCCGCCACCGACTCGGCGTCGGTCAGGTCGGTCACGGTGTTGCGGTAGAACTCGTCGACGTCCCAGGCGTCCCACATGTTCGGGAAATCCGGGTGGATCTGGAGCAGGTTCGCCGCCGACCCGGCCGGAACCGTCTCGCGACCGCTCTCGATGTCGACCACCGACACCACCAGGCCGCGGCCGTCGACCTCGACCCGCACCAATCCGTTGTCGAGCACGTATCCGCCCTCGGCGCGGGGCTCGGCCGCAACCGGTTCGGCGGCGGCCACCGCGGCGGCGGCACCGGCCCCGACCCCGGAACGGGTGTGCGGCGTGCTGTTGAACAGGACTTCGCCGTCGCCGTCGGCCACCAGCGCGGCCTGGGCCCCGCCGATGATCCCCTCCAGCTCCTCCGCCAGCCGCTTGTACGTCGCCTCCGCCTCACGGTGCACCCACGCGATCGACGACCCCGGCAGGATGTCGTGGAACTGGTGCAGCAGCACCGTCTTCCAGATCCGGTCCAGCGCCGCGTACGGGTACTCGAACGCGTTGCGCACCGCCGCCGTCGCGGCCCACAGCTCCGCCTCGCGCAGCAGGTGCTCGCTGCGCCGGTTCCCCTGCTTCGTCCCGGCCTGGCTGGTCAGCGTCGCCCGGTGCAGCTCCAGGTACAGCTCCCCCACCCACACCGGCGGGTTCTGATACTCGGCCTCGGCCTTGGCGAAGAAGTCCGCGGGCTTCTCCCACTCGACCTTCGCCGAGCCCTCCAGGTCCTTCATCCGCTTGGCCTTGGCGATCATCTCGCGGGTGGTCCCGCCGCCGCCGTCGCCCCAGCCGGTCGGGGCCAGCGACACCGAGGCCCGGCCCTTGTCCTTGAAGTTGCGCGCGGCGTGCGCGATCTCATTGCCCTTCATCGAGCAGTTGTAGGTGTCGATCGGCGGGAAGTGGGTGAAGATCCGCGTGCCGTCGATGCCCTCCCACAGGAACGTGTGGTGCGGGAACTTGTTGACCTGGCTCCAGGAGATCTTCTGCGTCAGCAGCCACTTCGACCCGGCGGCCTTGATGATCTGCGGCAGCCCGCCGGCGAAGCCGAAGGTGTCGGGCAGCCACGCCTCGTCGTTCTCGACGCCGAACTCGTCCAGGAAGAAGCGCTTGCCGTGCACGAACTGCCGGGCCATCGCCTCCGAGCCGGGCATGTTCGTGTCCGACTCCACCCACATGCCGCCGGCCGGGACGAAGCGGCCGTCCGCGACCGCCTTCTTGACCTTCTCGTAGACCTCGGGGCGGTGGGTCTTGATGAAGTCGTACTGCGCGGCCTGCGACATCGTGTAGATGAAGTCCGGCTCGTCGGCCAGCAGCGCGGTCATGTTCGCCGTGGTGCGCGCGACCTTGCGGACGGTCTCACGCAGCGGCCACAGCCACGCCGAGTCGATGTGCGCGTGGCCGACCGCCGAGATCTTGTGGGCCGACGGCACGGCCGGGGCGGACAGCACAGCCACCAGGCACTCCCGCGCCGCCGCCGCGGTCGCGTTCACGTTCTGCAGGTCGACGGCGTCCAGCGCCTTCTCCACCGCGCGCACGATCTCGTGGCGCCGCGCCGAGTCCTCGGGCAGCTCGGCCATCAGCTCGCCGAGCACCTCCAGGTCGGCGACCAGGTTCCACACCGTCTCGTCGAAGACCGCCAGATCCAGCCGCTCCAGCTGGTACTGCGGCTGGTCGCCGGCGGTCTCCTTGTCGCCGAGCAGCGTCGGCAGGAAGGGGTGGTAGTCCAGGATCACCGGGTTCGACGCCGCCTCGACGTGCAGCAGCACGGTCTCGCCGCCGCTCGCGTGCTCGGCCACTCGCACCCACTGGTTGCGCGGGTTCAGGCCCTTCACGGGCGAGCCGTCGGGCCGGTAGACCAGGCCCTCGCACTGGAAGCCGGGCATGTTCTTGTCGAAGCCGAGGTCGATGATCGCCTCGACCGTCTTGCCGGCCCACGCGGCCGGCACCGTGCCCTCGACGGTGAGCCAGCTCGTGCCCCACGGCGCGCCCCACTTGGCGCCGACGGCGATCGGCTCGCGCGGCGCGGCCAGGCCCTCGGCCACCGGCACCGGCTCACCCGGCGCCACCCAGATCGAGGCGGTCAGCGGCACCGACTCCGGGTAGATCGCCGGCACGATGCGCTCCTCCAGGACGCGCTTCAGTCGGTGCTCCACCAAGGCCCGGTTATCGTGCATCGCTCTTGCTCCAAACGTCCTCGACCGTCAGCACCTCGGTGATGCCGCGCGCAGTCAGATGATTCTTATCCCCCGCGAGCCCGGCCAAGACAACGGCGGGCCGCACGCCGAGGTCGACCAGGCGCATGAACGCCTCGTAGAAGCGGCCGCCGGGGGCGCACGTGGCCCGCTCCGCGACCTCTTCGGGCAGGTCCACGGCCAGCGCGGTGGTGCGCGGCTTCGGCGGCGTCCAGGACGCGCGGGCCTCCCCGACGATCTTCGCCAGCTCCAGTCCGGCCGGCTTGGGCTCGCGGGCGCTGGTCAGCAGGCCCAGGCTGTACTCCAGCTCGGGGAAGTCGGCGAGCGCGCGGTCCACGTCGTGCGAGCACCACCAGGTGACGCCCCACATGTCCGGGCAGTCCAGCGCGTTGGCCACGGTGGCGCGGGTGAACTCGGCGGCCCGGTCGGCCGGGATGTGCGGCTGCGGCGCCCCGACCTCCTGCAGCCACACCGGCCGGCGCGCGTCGACGGCCCAGGCCTTGGACAGCTCGATCATGTACTCGGCGTGGTGCGCCACCGCGGTCGATTCCGAGCCATAGCGCTGCTGCGTGCCGTTGAACACCCAGGAGTGGATCGCGGTCGCGGCGCCGTGCCGAGCGGCGTGCGCCGGGGTGAACGGATGGTCGTCGAGGTACCAGGCGGCGTCATAAGAACAGTGCAGATGGAACTTGCCCGGCGCGCCCTCTTCGCAGGCCTCGAGCAGCCGGTCCAGCCACGCCGCCGCCTGCGCCGGCGTGATCCGGTCCGGGTCCGGGTGCGGGTCGCCGGAGAACTGGTTGGTCTCGTTGCCCAGCGTCATGCCGATGAAGTTGGGGCGGTCGGCCAGCGCCGCGGCCAGTGTCCGCAGGTACTCGGCCTCGCCGGACACCACGTCCGGATCGGTGAACATGTTCCGGCGGTGCCAGCTGGTGACCCACGCCGGCTGGAAGTCGAAGCTGGACAGGTGGCCCTGCAGGCCGTCGACGTTCACGTCCAGCCCGCGCTCGCCGGCCGCGTCGGCCAGCGCCACCAGCTGCTCCACCGCGCGCGGACGGATCAGCGTGCGGTTGGGCTGGAACAGCGGCCACAGCGGGAAGACCCGCACGTGGTCCAGGCCCAGCGCGGCGATCGAGTCCAGGTCGGCCCGCACGGCGTCGAGGTCGAAGTCGAGCCAGTGGTGGAACCAGCCGACGCTGGGGGTGTAGTTGACGCCGAAGCGCGGCGCGTTCGGAGTCTGCGGGTCTACCGTCATAACCGGGGCTGGTCCCTCGTGTGTGTTCGTGTGCTGGTGGCGGTGCGAAACGGGAGTCGGGGTCACCCCTTGATGGCGCCCTCGGAGACTCCGCGGAAGAAGAACCGTTGCAGGGCCATGAACAGCACGAGGATCGGGATCAGCGCGATCATCGTGCCGGCGGCGATGGTCCGCGGGTCGTGCGACCACTGCCCGTCCAGGTAGGACAGGCCGACGGTGAGCGTGAGCTTGTCCGGGGTCTGCAACACCAGCAGCGGCCACAGGAAGTCGTCCCACGCGCCGATGAACGAGAAGATCGAGATGACGCTCAGCGTGCCCTTGACCGCGGGCAGGCCGACGAAGCGCAGACGCTGCAGGGTGTTGGCGCCGTCGATGATCGCCGCCTCCTCGACCTCCTTGGGCATCGCCATGAACGCGTTGCGCATCAGGAGCACGTTGGTCATGGCGATCATGTCCGGCAGGCAGACGCCCAGCAGGGTGTCGCCCAGGCCCATGTTGGTGATCATCTGGAACTTGGAGATGATCGTGACCTCGGCGGGCAGGATCAGCGTCGAGACGAACACCCCGAGCAGCAGCTTGCGGCCCTTGAACTTGAGGCGGGCCAGCACGTAGCCGGCCAGGGTGGCGCCGACGATGTTGCCGGTCACGTTGACGGCCGCGACCGTCAGCGAGTTGAACGCGAAGTGCCACACCGGGATGGTCCGCTGCACCTCGCCGTAGTTGCCGAGGGTCGGATGCTGCGGCAGCAGGTGGATGTTCTGGGTGAAGACGTCCTCGGCCTTGCTTTTCAGCGAGGTCGACAGCTCCCACAGCATGGGCCCGATCGAGATCAGCAGCACCGCGATCAGCGTGGCGTAGCGCACGACCAGCCCGGTGCGGGTCGGCGCGTCGAAGATCGGCGAGCGGCCCCTGCGGTCCGGATGCCGGACGGCCCGCTGCTTCCGGCCGGACTTGCGCGGCGTGCTCTCGCGCCGCTCCCGGCGCTCTTCGGCCGTGGTCGCGCTCATCAGGACTCCTCCTGCGCGTTCTTGTTCAGGCGGGTCAGGAACAGCAGCGGGATCGCGGTCAGGAAGAACAGGAACACACTGATCGCGCTGGCGTAGCCGAGGCGGCCGTCGCTGCCGGAGGCGGCCTGCTGCACCAGCATCACGATCGACACGTCCTGCCCGCCGACGCCGCCGGTGCGGCCGCCGAGGATGTAGAGCTCGCTGAACACGCGCATCGCGTTCACCGCGATCAGCACCGATATCAGGAGCATGGTGCCGCGCACCCCGGGAACGGTGACGCTCCAGAACCGGCGGACCGCGCCGGCTCCGTCCACCGCCGCGGCCTCGTGCAGTTCACGCCGCACGCTGCCGAGCGCGGACATGTACAGGAGCATGTAGTAACCCAGCCCCTTCCACACCGTCAGCGCGATCGCGGAGAGCAGCAGCAGCCAGCGGTCGGTCAGGAACGGGATGGTCTTGTGGATGAAGCCCATCTCCTGGGCCAGGTTGTTGAACAGTCCCCGGTCGTCCAGCAGCCATTTCCAGATCAGCGCCACGGTCACCGCCGAGGCGATGACCGGGAAGTAGAACGCGGTCCGGAAGAAGGCGATGCCCGGGATCTGCCGCTGCACCAGCAGGGCCAGCAGCAGCGGCAGCATGGTCAGCAGCGGGACGCAGATCACCATGAAGATGATCGTGTTGAGGATGGCGTCCCGGATGTGCGGGTCGTGCCACAGGAGCCAGTAGTTCTTGAACCCGATGAAGTGCCCACCGGTCAGCTGGTGCACGTTGGTGAACGACAGCGTGACGGTGTTGATGGCCGGCCACAAGCTGAACAGCGCGAGCCAGATCAGCGCCGGCAGCATCAACAGCCATGGTGTGTAGAACCGGTGGGACCTCATCGGCTTCCTCTTCACTTCCCGTCTGGACTTCAGGACTCCTCGGCCGGACTTACTGCGTCAGCAGCCCGTTCGCCTGGTTGACCGTGTTGTCCAGGGCCTGCTTCGCCGACTCCTTGCCGGTCATGGCCTTGGCGATCTCCTGGTTGAGGATGGTGTTCATCGCGTCGGTCCAGATCGGCGGGGTGAAGTTCACCGCGGTCTGCATGTCCTTGTACGCGATCACCGACGCGTCGCCCTGCGTGGTGCCGTCGCTCTTGCTGTACGCCGGGTCGTTGGCCGAGGCGGCCGAACCCGGCAGGAAGCCCGGGGCCAGCTTCAGGAACGCGACCTGGTTGTCGTTGTTGGTCACGAACTCGGCGAAGGCCAGCGCCAGCGGCAGGTTCTTGCTCTTGCTGGCGACGGAGATCCCCTGCACGTACAGCGGCGCGGTGTCCAGCGCCGGGGACGGCACCATGTTGGGGACCAGCGACGGGTTGTCCTTCTGCATGCTGGTGATCGCGTTGCCGCCGCCGGTGGTCCAGGCCACCTCCTGCTTGGTGAACAGCTTGTAGTTGCCCTCGTAGCTGTTGTCCAGCACGTTCGACGGCATGTACCCGGCCTTGTACGCCTGGGTGTACTTGTCCAGCATCGCCGCGGCCGCGTCGGTGTTGAACGCGAACTTGGTGCCGTCGGAGCTCAGCAGCTTGGTGCCGGTGTTGGCGATGTCCCCCAGGCCCGGCGCGCGGGACATCAGGTAGTCCTTGCCGCCGGAGTTGTCGTGCATGATCTTGGCCTGCGCGACCAGCTCGTCGAAGGTCTTCGGCGGCTTGCTCGCGTCCAGCCCGTCCTTGGCCATCATGGCCTTGTTCCAGTAGCTGACGTCGGTCCCCAGGTACCACGGGAACCCGAAGTTCGAGGCGCCGTTGTCGACGTCCTGGTAGCTGTACGCGCTCAGCCCGCTCTTGACCCAGTCGGTCTCCAGCGTCGGCACGTTCTTCTTCAGGTCCAGCAGGTTGCCGGTCTTGGCCACCGAGTGCGCGATGTCCGGCGGGAGGTTCACCACGTCCGGCAGGCTTCCGGTCGTCACCTGGCTGGTGACCTTCGTCGGGTAGCCGTCGCCGGGCTGGTCGATCCAGTTGATGTCGGTGCCCGGGTGCGCCGCCTTGAAGTCGGCGATGAGCTTCGTGAAGTACGGCGTGAACTTGTCGTTCTTCAGCGACCAGGTCTGGAAGGTGATGGAGCCCGACAGCGCCGCGGTGCTGGCGACGGTCTTGTCGGCGTCCTTGGTCGACGACTTGCTGCCCACGCCGCAGCCGGCGGCCAGCAGGGTCGCGGCCACGGCTATAGCGGATACCGCTGTGGTCCTGCGCATGTTCATGACTCCCGATCTTCGCAGTGTGAGGGGATCTTCTTGGAGCGTGAGGGTGTCGTTCAGGAGTGCCCGCTCGTTCACGAGGGTTTTACTAAACCGCTCTAGTGAAAAGGGACTATGCTCTGCCCGATCCGGGGTGTCAAGACATGGCGGGACCACCACCGGAGAAGGGATACCGAACCGTGACCAGACCGACCATCGACGACATAGCCCGGCGCGCCGGCGTCTCCAAGAGCGCGGTGTCGTTCGCACTGAACAACCGCCCGGGCGTAAGCCCCGCCACTCGCGAACGCATCCTGCGGGTGGCCTCGGAGATGAACTGGCGCCCGCACAAGGCGGCGCGCGCCCTGGGCGGGGCCCGCGCCGACGCCGTCGGGCTGGTCGTGGCCCGGCCCGCGCAGACCATCGGCGCCGAGCCCTTCTTCGGCCTGCTGCTGGCCGGACTGCAAGCCGGCCTGTCGGCGCGCTCGGTCGCGCTGCACCTCATGGTCGTCGAGGACACGTCCGCCGAGATCGAGGTCTACCGCCGCTGGACCTCGGAACGGCACGTCGACGGCTTCGTCGTGGTCGACCTCCAGCACCGCGACCGGCGGGTCCCGGTCCTGGAGGAGCTGGCGGTGCCGGCGGTGGTCCTCGGCGGCCCGACCGGCCACGGCTCCCTGCCCAGCGTCTGGGCCGACGACCGCGAGGCGATGCTGTCCCTGGTCGACTACCTCGCGGCGCTGGGCCACCGCCGCATCGCCCACGTCGCCGGCGATGAGGCGTTCCACCACACCCGCCGCCGGATGCGCGCCCTGAAGGACGCCGCCCGCCGCCTGCACCTGGCCGACGCGGTCTCGGTCCCGACCGACTTCAGCGACGCCCAGGGCGCCTCGGCCACCCGCGCCCTGCTCTCCGCCCCGCGCCGCCCGACCGCGCTGATCTTCGACTCGGACGTGATGGCGGTCGCGGGCCTGGCGGTGGCCGCCGAGATGGGCGTCGCGGTCCCGGCCGGCCTGTCGGTGGTGTCGTTCGAGGACTCGCTGCTCACCCGCATCGTGCACCCGGCGATCACAGCGCTGGGCCGCGACACCTTCGCGCTCGGCGGGCAGGTCGCGGCGGCGCTGCTGGCCGCGATCGACGAGCCGGGGTCGGTGCGGGACGTGAAGACGGCGACGCCGCGGCTCACCGTGCGGGAGAGCACCCGAGCCCCTTACACCGAGCGCCAGGGATGAACCGGTTCAGCGATCTTCTCAACCGGTTCAGCTCTCCTCGTCGCGCTCACCGTGCCATCCTCCCGCCCGCTCACCCGGTCGCCCGGTCGCCCGGTCGCCCGTTCGCCCGAACAGCCCATCCGCCTTGCCGCCCCCCGCGCTCCGGGGCTCGGCTGGTAGCGACCGGGGGCTTCCAGCCGTGCGGTTCGCGCGGCCGCTCCCGCGCGGATGGGAGTACCGACATGTTCGTCCGCACCATGTACATCACCACCGACCCGGCCGACGTCGGCCCCGCCCTGGACGTGATCGTGAAGGCCGTCCCCGGGATGATCGCTGAGCAGACCGGCTTCCATGGCATCGGCATCTTCGCCGACCGGACCCTGGGCAAGATCCTCACCGGCTCCTGGTGGGAGAGCGAGCAGGCGCAGATGGACAGCGACGCCCAGCTCCGCGACCGCCGCATAGAGATGCTCGCACCTGTCATCTCGACGATCACGACCATGTCCCTGGAGGCCGTGGCCTACACCCGGCCCACGCCCGGACCCGCGGCCGGCGCCGGCTTCCGGCTCCAGCGGATGATGTTCGACCCGGCGCAGGCCGACCGCATCATCTCCACCTTCCAGGAGGCGGGGCTGCCGCAGCTGGAGGCCCTCGACGGGTTCCGCGGCGGCAGCATGCTCATGGACCGGGCCCGCGGCATGGCCTCGGTCGGCGTCATCTACCGGGACATGGACGCGCTCGCCGCCTCGCGCGGCCCGCAGGCCGCGGTCCGGAAGGCGGCTTTCGCCCGCATGCCGGGCGTCGCGCAGCTGATCGCGCTGGAGGAGATGGAAGTCGTGGAGATGGACGTCCCGACGCCGAGCGCGTGACGGCCTAGACCGGCCAGCCCGGCGGGTTGTCGATGGTGATCAGCAACCGCCGCGCGGCTCCGGCCGCGGACGGCGGCTGCCACGTCAGGTGGTAGCCGCCGTCGCCGGGCGAGGGCGAGCCGCCGAAGACCGCGCCGCCGGCGTCGAGGACGCGCCAGCCGTGATCACGCAGGGTGGCGCTCAGGACTTCCACCGGGTCGCCCACCCCTCCGACCTCCACCACCAGGTACTCCGGCTGCTGGTCCCCGGCCTGGCCCGACGCGGCGTGCAGGATCGTCACATATGGCCCCGCGACCGACCCGTAGACCTGCGCCGGGACTGTCGGGCCCACGCCCTGGGCCCTTTCGTACCAGTACAGCGCGAAGCCGCTGACAACGACCGTCAGCACCGCGATCCGCCACCGCCGCGCCGACCTCTTCCAGCGCGCGTCGTCCCACACGTCAGCCACCCCGTAGCCCTCTCAGCCAGCGTGTGGCGCACGTTACAGCGTCACCCGGCGCCGAGCACCCCTTGGCGACTTCGTAGAATCTCCGGTATGGGACAACCAGCCGTAGAAGTGACCGGCCTGGTCAAGAGGTACGGCGCGAAGACCGCGGTGGACGGCTTGAACCTCCAGGTGGAGGCCGGGACCGTCACCGCCGTGCTCGGCCCGAACGGGGCCGGGAAGACCTCGACGATCGAGTGCTGTGAGGGCTACCGCAAGCCCGACGGCGGCACGGTCCGTGTCCTCGGGCTGGACCCGGTCGCGCAGGGCGAGCAGCTGCGCCCGCGGATCGGCGTGATGCTGCAGTCCGGCGGCATCTACCCCACGGTGCGTGCGGTGGAGATGCTCAAGCACACCGCGAAGCTCTACGCGAACCCCCTCGACACCGACGCGCTCGTCGAGCGGCTCGGGCTCGGCTCGGCCGGCCGGACCCCGTTCCGGCGGCTGTCCGGCGGCCAGCAGCAGCGGCTGTCGCTGGCGCTGGCCGTGGTCGGGCGCCCGGAGCTGGTGTTCCTGGACGAGCCCACCGCCGGCCTGGACGTGCAGGCCCGGCACGCCACCTGGGAGCTGATCGAGCAGCTGCGGCACGACGGCGTGACCGTGGTGCTCACCACGCACCTGCTGGACGAGGCCGAGCGGCTGGCCGACACGGTGGCGATCGTCGACGCCGGCCAGGTGGTCGCGCACGACACCCCGGCCGGCCTGGCGGCCGCGCACGGCGCCGCCGACACCGCGATCCGGTTCACCGCGCCGCCCGGCCTGGACCTGGCCGAGCTGCTCGGGACGCTGCCGAAGGACCTGACCGCGGTCGAGCAGCCGCCGGGTTCGTACACGGTGGCCGGCGACGTCACCGCCGACGTGCTGGCCAAGGTCACCTCCTGGTGCGCGGCCAAGGACGTGATGCCGCAGGGCCTGAACGTGGGCCGCCGCACCCTCGAAGACGTCTTCCTCGACCTCACCGGACGGGAGCTCCGTTGACCGCCACAGCCTCCGCCGACGAGACCGGGGCCGTACGGACCTCCCACCCGGCCGCGCCGCTGAGCTTCACGCCCGCGCCCGGCGCCGCCCCGGCCCCCCGCATGATCCTGGCCCAGGCCGCGCACGAGGTCCGGCTCATGCTCCGCAACCCGGAGCAGCTGCTGCTGACCATCGTGATCCCGGCGCTGATGATGGTCCTGTTCGCCGGCGAGTCCCTGATCGCCACCGACGGCCCGGGCAAGCGCATCGACTTCTACGCCCCGGGCCTGTTCGGCGCCGCGGTCCTGTCGACCGCCTTCACCGGCCTGGCCATCGCCACCGGCTTCGAACGCCGCTACGGCGTGCTCAAGCGGATGGGCGCCACCCCGCTGCCGCGCTGGGGCCTGATCGTGGCCAAGGCGTTGTGCGTACTGTGCGTGGAGGCCATCCAGGTCGCCCTGCTGTCGGTGATCGCCCTGGCCATGGGCTGGAAGCCGCACGGCGACCCGCTGGCGGTCGTGCTGCTGGTGGTGCTGGCCACCGCCACCTTCGCCGGCCTGGGCATGCTGATGGCCGGCACCCTCCGCGCCGAGGCCACCCTGGGCCTGGCCAACTTCGTCTTCCTGCTGTTGCTGGCCGGCGGCGGCGTGATCATCCCGCTGTCGAAGTTCCCCTCCGGCGTCCGCCACGTGCTCGACGCCCTCCCGATCAGCGCCCTCACCAACGGCCTGCGCGACGTGCTCCAGCACGGCGCCGCCCTGCCCTGGGCCAACGTCGGTATCCTCGCCGCCTGGGCGGTGGCCGCGATCGCGGCGGCCGCCCGCACCTTCAAATGGGAGTAGCTGGACCATGACGCAGACCGCTGGGGACGCGACCGGCACCGCCCCCACGACCGGCGCTCCCGGCACCGCGACGGCCGCCACTGTCACCGCCGTCGCCCCCGCGGCCGCCGGGTCCGGCTCAGCGACCACCCGCGCGGTCCCCGGCCTCGGCCTCCTGCGCTGGCGCCCGACCCCCGCGATCGTCCAGTGGGCCTGCTTCGCCGCCCTGGTCGCCAACATCGGCATCATCGTCACCGGCGGCGCGGTCCGGCTCACCGACTCCGGCCTGGGCTGTCCGACCTGGCCCACCTGCACCGACGGCAGCCTGGTCCCGACCCGGCAGCTCGGCGCGTACGGCGCGGTCGAGTTCACCAACCGCATGCTGACCTTCGCGGTCTCGGTCGCGGTGGGCGCCGCGATCGTGGCCTGCATGCGCTGGCATCCGCGGCGCGCGGCGCTGGTCAAGCTGTCGTGGTCGCTGTTCTTCGGCGTGGTGGCGCAGGCGGTCATCGGCGGCATCTCGGTGCGCACCCACCTGGCCCCGATCTGGGTCGCCGTGCACATGCTGGTGTCCATGGCGATGGTCGCGGTGGCCTTCGTGCTGTGGACACGCAGCCGTGAGCCGGGCGACGGGCCCGCGACGCCCACCGTGCAGCCGTTCCTCCGGCAGCTCGGCTACGTGCTCACCGCCGGCGTCGCCGCGCTGCTGGCGGCCGGCACGGTGGTCACGGGCAGCGGCCCGCACTCCGGCGCCAAGGCGGGCGACCCGGGCAACAAGCGCTTCCCGCTCACCCCGGCCAACGCCACCCAGCTGCACGCCGACCTGGTCTTCCTGGTGGTCGGCCTGACCATCGCGCTGTGGTTCGCGCTGAAGGCCACCGGTGCCGCGCCGCGCATCCTGGTCGCCGTGCGCGACCTGTTCGTGGTGCTGATGGCGCAGGGCGTCATCGGCTACGTCCAGTACTTCACGCACCTGCCGGTGCTGCTGGTCGGCATCCACATGTTCGGCGCCGCGATCGTCTGGGTCGCGACCTGGCGAGTGCTGCTGGCCATGCGGGAAAGGCCCGCCGTGGCGGCTCCCGCGGCCGTAGCCTGAACGAGGCCGTGTCCCCGGCCTGATGCTCGCAGGCCGGGGACACGTTCTCAGGTGCGGTCGACGCTCACTTCTTCGGCGGGATCTCCGTCCCCCACGACGCGGTCCAGCCCGCGGGAGGCGTGACACTGAGGGAGTCGACGTACCCGGCGAGGTCCTGCTTCGCGTGCTCGGCGAACTCCCGCGACACGCTCAACGGCCACGGTGTGTCGAGGGCGAGCCCCCGGAGCTGGTCCAGCGTCAGCGGCGGCACGGCGCGGGTGGCCGTCACCTTCGCCTGGTAGAACTTCGTGTCCGTGTTCCGCTCGGAGATCATCACTGTGTGATCGTCTGGGAACAGAACCTGTGCGGAACGCGTGATCACGCCCTGTTCCTTGTCAGGCGCCTCCTCCAGGAGGACGGCCGTGCCGTCGGCGGTCACGGTGCTCACGCACGTGGTCGCGTGGTCGGCGACGCCCACCTTCGCGCAGTCGAAGAAGCTCTTGTCGTGCGGGAACTCGGCGTGCTGCGCCACACGCACCGTCACCGCCCCCACGCCTGCTTGGTCGGTCACGTCCACCGTGCCCGAGACCTCAAGACCGTTGCCGCTGGAGTCGTCCTCACCGTGGTACGCGGTCGGCGTCCCGCACGGCAGCGCGGTCTTCAGCAGTTCCGTCAGCGAGCGCGGGTCGAGCGGCACCTGACCGCCGGAGGCGTGCGCCGCCTTCGCCTCGGCCGACAGAGCCGGGTTCGCGGTCGTGGCCTGGGTCGGGCACTGAGCCGGTCTGGCGGTGGCCGACGGCGCGGTCGACGCCAAGGTCGTCGCCGCCACGGCGGGGCTGCTCGCCGGACTCGTACTTCCCGCCGCCGTCCGGCCGCCCGCCCCGCCCAGCGCCACCGCTCCCCCTGCCACCCCCAGCACCGCCGCCATGCTCAGCGCACTGGCGACCGCCCGGGTCCGCACCACCCGCACCCGCGCCCCGGCGAACACCGCGGCCGGACCGCCGCTGATCGGCGGCTCCTCCCCGATCTCCGCCCCGAGCAGATCCCTGATCTCGTTCTCGTTCATGCCCTGGCTCCTTCCGAGCCGATGTCGAGTCCGAGTCGGCCGTCGCGGGAGTCGCCGAGCACCACCCGCAGCGCGGCCAGCGCCTTGGCGGTCTGGCTCTTGACCGTGCCGGCGGTCACCCCGAGCAGGGCGGCGGTCTCCTCGACGCTGCGGTCCTCCCAGTACCGGAGCACCACCGCCGCGCGCTGCCGGGGCGGCAGCCCGCGCAGGGCGGAGAGCACGGTCAGGCGGGTTTCCCGGTCCTGGCCGACACTCAGGTCCGCGACGTCGGCGGCGGCGACGGGTTCGGCCCACGACCTCTCCCGGCGCCGCCACAACCGCTTGTTCTCCTCCAGGAACAGCCGCAACAGCACCTGCCGCGTGTACGCGTCCAGGCTGTCCACCCGCCGCCGCCGCGCGGCGACCACCACCTTGACCAAGGTCCCCTGGACGAGGTCCTCGGCCCGGTGCCAGTCACCGCACAGCAGATACGCCGTCCGGCGCAACGCCAGATACCGCCCGCTGACGAACTGTTCCAGCTCGTCCTCGACGGCGGCACCGTCTCTGCGCGCCATGGGAGACCCCCTCCGACCGACTCAATCTTCTGTCACCGGTCCTTGAGGGGTCGGCCCGGGCGCACGGTTGCCCCGGACCGCGGAGGAATCAGCGGGAGCTCAGAAGCCCGGCCCGGCGATCACCAGATCGGCGATCCCGGACGCCTCGACCACGCCCTCGCGGGCCGGCACGAAGCACGACTCGCCCTGGGTCAGGGTCACCGCGCCGCGGGTCCCGCGCAGCTCCACCTCGCCGGACAGCGCCAGCACGATCCGCGGGCCGGTGCCCGGCAGCGTGGTGCGCAGCGTCGTCTTGGTGTCCAGCACCGCGTGGTAGAGGCGGAACTCCGGCGCCGGGGTGTCGAACTCTTCGACGCCCGCGCCGAGCGCCTTGCCGTGGCGCACCGGAACCGGCACCGAGGCGTCCATGACCCGCAACAGCTCGGCGACGTCGATGTGTTTGGGCGTCAGGCCGGCGCGCAGCACGTTGTCGGAGTTGGCCAGCAGCTCGATGCCGGTGCCGTGCAGGTAGGCGTGCAGACCGCCGGCCTCCAGGAAGACCGCCTCGCCCGGCTTGAGCACCACCCGCTTCATCAGCAGCATGGCGACCAGGCCGGCGTCCCCGGGGAAGTCGCGGGCCACGCGCAGCATCGCGGCGAAGTCCTCGGCGTACGGTTCGCCCTTCTCCACGCCGCGCTCGGCGGCGTCGAGGACGTTCGAGACCAGCTGCTCGCGGGTGTCCGCCGGCCACTCCAGCAGCCGCCCGATCGCCGCGGCCACGGTGGCCGGCTCGGGCCGCGCGGCGAGCTCCGCGCGGAGGGGCTCCAGCTCGGCGGCGCCCAGGGCGACGACCTCGGCGAGGACCCGCTCCGCGTCCGCCGCGTCCCGGCATCCGGCCAGCGCCTCGAAGGCGGTGAGCGCCATCAGGATCTCCGGCTTGGGCCAGTCGTCCACGTAGTTGCGGGCCGGATCGCCGGCCGCGAGGCCACGCTCCTGCTCGGCGGCGTACCCGGCCTCGGCCTGGGCGCGCGTGGGATGGGTCTGGATGGACAGCGCCTTGGCCGCCGACAGCACCTTGAGCAGGAACGGCAGCCGGTTCTTGAACCGGGCCGCGACCTGCGGGCCGAGCATCCCGACCGGATCGGCGGAGATGAAGTCCAGCAGCGTGGCCTCGCCGCCCTCGATGCGGGACGGCGCGCTGGGGTGCGCCCCCATCCAGAGCTCGGCCTCGGGCTTCCCGGAGGGCTCACGCCCGAGCAGGTCGCTGATGGCGCTGGGCGATCCCCAGGCGTAGTTCTGCGTGGTGTTGGTCAGCCGGTACACGTCTCCACAGGCTAGTGGAAGACAGGCCTCAGCCCACGAGAGGGCTCACCGCGGCGGCCACGAACAGCAGCGCCAGATACATGTTCGAGAAGTGGAACAGCCGCATCGGCAGCAGCTCGACGCCCTGCTTGCCGGCCCGCGCCCGCAGGTCCAGGCGGTGCGCCTCGACCAGGAACACGACCCCGAGGACGGCGGCCGCGATCGGGTAGACGATCCCGGTGTGCCCGATCGGCCACAGCAACAGCGAGCAGGCGACAGTGGCGTAGGAGTACCAGACGATCTGCCGAGTCACCTCGCGCGCCGGCGCCACCACCGGCAGCATCGGCACGTTCGCCGCCGCGTAGTCCTCGCGGTAGCGGATGGCCAGCGCCCAGAAGTGCGGCGGCGTCCACAGGAACACGACCATGAACAGCACCACCGGCGCCCAGGCCAGGTGACCGGTCGCGGCGGTCCAGCCGATCAGCGCCGGGAAGCACCCGGCCGCGCCGCCCCACACGATGTTCTGCGGCGTCCGCCGTTTGAGCACCATCGTGTAGACGAGCACGTAGAAGGCGTTGGCCGCGAGCGCCAGCGCCGAGGACAGCCAGTTCACGAACAGGCCGAGCCACAGCGTGGAGACGACGCCGAGCACGAGCCCGAACACCAGCGCGTTCTGCGGCGTGACGGAGGCGGCCGGCACCGGGCGGCGCCGGGTGCGGCGCATCTCGGCGTCGATGTCGCGGTCGACGTAGCAGTTCAGAGCGTTGGCGCTGCCGGCGGACAGATACCCGCCGACAGTCACCGCGATCACCGGCCACAGCGGCGGGACGTGCCGCAGCGCCAGGAACATCACCGGGATGGTGGTGATCAGCAGCAGCTCGATGATCCGCGGCTTGGTCAGGGCGACGTACGCCCTGACGACCGCCACCGCCTGCCCGCCGCGGTTCGCGCCGCTTGTGAAAAGCTCGGACCCGACCTCCGGCAGCGGGCCGACGGCCCGGGACGGAGCCGTGGCCGCGGGAGTCTCGACCGTGGTCAAAAGCCCGTCCTCCATGGATGCCTGATTCGGACAACACGCAACTTTAGACCGTCGCCCGCACCGCTCACGCGCCGGGTCGCCTTATCGCGCATTGCGTCGCCCCGCGACTACTCCCCGCCTGCGAACCGCAGCTCTCAGACCGGCTCCACCTGCCGAATCACCCGGGTTAGCCCTATGTACCCGTCCCACCTGGTGACTCGGAACGCAGGGCCCCTGCGGTCCGAGTAGGCTGGCGAAACGAGACTTGAATCATGGTGCGCGAAGGTCCCACAAGCTGTACAAGAGCGTGGGGCCTTGGCGCGTGAACTGCGAAGGAGCGCTTCCGGTGAGCACCGCAAGCACCGCAACCCCGTTCGAGTGGACCGACTTGGACAAGCGCGCCGTGGACACCGTGCGCACGCTGGCCATGGACGCGGTCCAGAACACCGGTAACGGTCACCCCGGAACGGCGATGTCCCTCGCCCCGGCGGCCTACCTGCTCTTCCAGCGGCACCTTCGCTTCGACCCGGCCGACCCGAACTGGGTCGGCCGGGATCGTTTCGTGCTGTCCTGCGGTCACTCCTCGCTGACCCAGTACATCCAGCTCTACTTCTCGGGTCTGGGCCTGGAGCTGGACGACCTCAAGAAGTTCCGGCAGTGGGGCTCGCTCACGCCGGGCCACCCGGAGCGCGGCCACACCGCCGGCATCGAGGTCACCACCGGCCCGCTCGGCCAGGGCCTGTCGAACGCGGTCGGCATGGCGATGGCCGCCCGCTACGAGCGCGGCCTGTTCGACCCGGACGCCGCCGCGGGCGAGTCGCCCTTCGACCACCACGTCTACGTCTTCGCCTCCGACGGCGACCTGGAGGAGGGCGTCACCTCCGAGGCCTCCTCGATCGCCGGCCACCAGAAGCTCGGCAACCTGGTCGTCGTCTACGACGACAACCACATCTCCATCGAGGGCGACACCAAGGTCGCCTTCGGCGAGGACGTGCTGCACCGCTACGAGGCCTACGGCTGGCACGTGCAGCACGTGGACTGGCTGGCCGGCGGCGAGTACCACGAGGACGTCCGGGCCCTGCACGAGGCGCTGCTGGCGGCCGAGGCGGAGACCGGCCGGCCCTCGATCATCCGGCTGCGCACCATCATCGGCTGGCCGGCCCCGAACCTGCAGAACACCGGCAAGGCGCACGGCGCCGCACTGGGCGAGGCCGAGGTCGCGGCCACCAAGAAGGTCCTGGGCCTGGACCCGGACAAGCACTTCGACGTCGACCCCGAGGTCCTGGCGCACGCCCGCCAGGTCGGCGCGCGCGGCGCGGTCGCGCACGCCGCCTGGGACGGCGAGCTCGCGGCCTGGCGCGCGAAGAACCCGCAGCGCGCCGCCGAGTTCGACCGGATCTCCCGGCGCGAGCTGCCGGCCGGCTGGGCCGAGAAGCTGCCGAGCTTCGAGCCCGGCAAGGACGTGGCCACCCGCAAGGCCTCCGAGGCCGTGATCCAGGCGATCGCCGAGGCGGTGCCGGAGCTGTGGGGCGGTTCGGCCGACCTGGCCGAGTCGAACCTGACCACCATCAAGGGCGGCAAGTCGTTCCTGCCCGCGGTGTACGGCGAGACCGAGTTCGGCGCGTCCTCGCCCTACGGCCGGATCCTGCACTTCGGCATCCGCGAGCACGCGATGGGCTCGATCCTCAACGGCATCGCCGCCCACGGCAACACCCTGCCGTTCGGCGGCACCTTCCTGGTGTTCTCCGACTACATGCGCCCGGCGGTGCGTCTCGCGGCCCTGATGCAGCTGCCGGTGACCTACGTCTGGACCCACGACTCGATCGGCCTGGGCGAGGACGGCCCGACCCACCAGCCGGTGGAGCACGTAGCCTCGCTGCGCCTGATCCCGGGCATGACGGTGGTCCGCCCCGGCGACGCCAACGAGACCGTCGGCGCCTGGAAGGCCCTGATGGAGAAGCACACCCGGTCCGACGCGCATCACGGCCCGGTCGGCGTCGCGCTGACCCGGCAGAACATCCCGACGTTCGACCACGACGCTCTGAACTCCGCGCTGGACGCGGTCGAGGGCACCGCCAAGGGCGGCTACGTGCTGGCCGAGGCCACCGGCGGCGCGCCGAAGGTGATCCTCATCGGCACCGGTTCCGAAGTGCAGCTCGCGGTGCAGGCCCGCGAGGCGCTGGAGGCCGACGGCATCCCGACCCGCGTGGTGTCGATGCCGTCCACCGAGTGGTTCGACGAGCAGGACGACGCCTACAAGGAGTCGGTGCTCCCGGCTTCGGTCAAGGCGCGCGTGTCGGTCGAGGCCGGCGTGGGCACCGGGTGGCAGAAGTACGTCGGCGACGCCGGCCGCAGCGTCTCGCTGGAGCACTTCGGCGCCTCCGCGGACTACCAGACCCTGTACCGCGAGTTCGGTATCACGGCCGAGGCCGTGGAGGCCGCGGCCCGGGAATCCCTGGCCGCCGCCGGCGCTTGATTCTTGAGTGAAGAGGGAGAAGAAGACGAGATGACGAACAAGAACCTGGACACGCTCTCCGCCGCCGGCGTCGCGATCTGGCTGGACGACCTGTCCCGCAAGCGGCTGCAGACCGGGAACCTGGCCCAGCTGATGTCCGAGAAGAACGTCGTGGGCGTCACCACGAACCCGACGATCTTCCAGAAGGCGATCGTGGGCTCGGAGGTCTACACCGAGCAGCTCAAGGACCTCGCGGTGCGCGGCGTGACCGTGGACGAGGCGGTCCGCATGATCACCACCGCCGACGTCCGCGACGCCGCCGACGTGCTGCGCCCGGCGTACGACGCCTCCGGCGGCCAGGACGGCCGGGTCTCCATCGAGGTCGACCCGCGCCTGGCGCACCAGACCGCCGCCACCGTGGCCGAGGCCAAGCAGCTGTGGTGGCTGGTGGACCGCGAGAACCTGTTGATCAAGATCCCGGCCACCCGCGCGGGCCTGCCGGCCATCACCGAGACGCTGGCCGCGGGCATCAGCGTCAACGTGACCCTGATCTTCTCGCTGGAGCGCTACCGCGAGGTGATGGACGCCTTCCTGGCCGGCATCGAGCAGGCCCACGCCAACGGGTACGACCTGAGCAAGATGGCCTCCGTCGCGTCGTTCTTCGTCTCGCGCGTGGACACCGAGGTCGACAAGCGCCTGGACAAGCTCGGCAAGAACGAACTGCGCGGCAAGGCCGCCGTGGCCAACGCCCGCCTGGCGTACCAGGCGTACGAGGAGGTCTTCTCCGGCGAGCGCTGGACGGCCCTGGCGCAGGCCGGGGCCAAGCCGCAGCGGCCGCTGTGGGCCTCGACCGGCGTGAAGGACCCGGCGTACCCGGACACCATGTACGTCGACGAACTGATCGTGCGGCACGTGGTCAACACCATGCCCGAGGCCACGCTGGACGCCGAGGCCGACCACGGCAAGCCGGTCGAGGACTCGATCCACGGCACGTATGAGGAGTCGAGGAAGGTCCTGGACGACCTCGAGGCCGCCGGCGTCTCCTACGACGACGTCGTGCAGGTGCTCGAGGACGAGGGCGTGGACAAGTTCGAGGTCTCCTGGAAGGAGCTCCTGGACTCGGTACAGGGCGAACTGGACCGGCTGAAGTGAACGCTCCGGCCGGTTATCCGCACAAGGGCGGGAGCCACCCCGGCTTCCAGCTCTCCCAAGCGGAGAAGACCCAGCTCGCCCACGAGACGGCGCCGGATGGCGCGGCGGCGAACCCGCTGCGCGACGCCGCCGACCGCCGGCTGCCCCGCATCGCCGGGCCCTGCGGCCTGGTGATGTTCGGCGTCACCGGCGACCTGTCCCGCAAGAAGCTGATGCCGGCGATCTACGACCTGGCGAACCGGGGGCTGCTGCCCCCGGGCTTCGCCCTGGTCGGCTTCGCCCGGCGGGACTGGGCCAACCAGGACTTCGCCGAAGAGGTGCACCAGGCGGTGAAGGAACACTCGCGGACCCCGTACCGCGAGGAGGTCTGGCGGCAGCTGTCCGAGGGCTTCCGCTTCGTCTCCGGCGAGTTCGGCGACAAGCAGGCCTTCATCGAGCTGAAGGAGACCATCGACAAGCTCGACGCCGAGCGCGGCACCAACGGCAACCACGCGTTCTACCTCTCGGTGCCGCCGAAGTTCTTCCCCGGCGTGGTCGAGCAGCTGCACGAGGTCGGCCTGGACCAGGGCCCGGAGGGCTCCTGGCGCCGGGTGATCATCGAGAAGCCGTTCGGGCACGACCTGGCCTCGGCCCGCGAGCTGAACGCCATCGTGGACTCGGTGTTCCCGCCCAAGTCGGTCTTCCGCATCGACCACTACCTGGGCAAGGAGACGGTCCAGAACATCCTGGCGCTGCGCTTCGCCAACGAGATGTTCGAGCCCATCTGGAGCCGGGACCACGTGGACCACGTCCAGATCACGATGGCCGAGGACATCGGCATCGGCGGCCGGGCCGGATACTACGACGGCATCGGCGCGGCCCGCGACGTCATCCAGAACCACCTGCTGCAGCTGCTGGCGCTGACCGCGATGGAGGAGCCGGTGTCGTTCGACGCCGACGCCATCGCCGCGGAGAAGACCAAGGTGCTCTCGGCGGTCCGGCTGCCGGACGACCTGGGCACCTACACCGTGCGCGGCCAGTACGCGGCCGGCTGGCAGGGCGGCGAGAAGGTGATCGGGTACCTCCAGGAGGACGGCATCGCGCCGGACTCCACCACCGACACCTACGCCGCGGTAAAGCTGGAGGTGAACACCCGCCGCTGGGCCGGCGTGCCGTTCTACCTGCGCACCGGCAAGCGGCTGGGACGCCGGGTCACCGAGATCGCTGTGGTCTTCAAGCGCTCGCCGTTCCTGCCCTTCACCCCGACCCAGACCGAGGAGCTGGGGCAGAACGCCCTGGTGATCCGGGTGCAGCCGGACGAGGGCGTGACCGTGCGCTTCGGCTCCAAGGTCCCGGGCACCTCGATGGAGGTGCGCGACGTGAACATGGACTTCGCCTACGGCGAGGCGTTCACCGAGTCCTCGCCGGAGGCCTACGAGCGGCTGATCCTGGACGTGCTGCTCGGCGACGCGCCGCTGTTCCCCCGGGTCGAGGAGGTCGAGCTGGGCTGGGAGGTCCTGGACCCGATCGAGGCGTACTGGGCCGCGAACGGCAAGCCGGAGCAGTACACCTCGGGCACCTGGGGGCCGGCCAAGGCCGACGAGATGCTCGCGAAGGACGGACGGAGCTGGCGGCGGCCATGATCAAGCACCTGGATTCCACCACCTCGGCGAAGATCGCCAACGCCCTGATCGACATCCGCAAGGAGGCCGGGGCGGCCACCACCGGCGCGGTCCTGACCCTGGTGATCGAGACCGACGAGCGGCACCACTACTACGCCCTGCGGGCCGCGCGCGAGGCCTCGCGCGCGCACCCCTCGCGCATCCTGGTCGTGATCCCGCACCCGGAGCAGCCCTTCTCCGGGCTGGACGCCGAGGTGCGGGTGGGCGACGAGATGGGCCCCGGCGAGGCGGTGGTGATGCGGCTGAACGGCGATCTGGCCGACCACGCCGACGCCGTGGTGCTGCCGCTGCTGCTGCCGGACACCCCGGTGGTGACCTGGTGGCCGGCCGAGTCCCCGGTGGACCCGGCCGGAGCGCCGCTGGGCAAGCTGGCGATGCGCCGGATCACCGACGCCTCCGGCACCCACCAGCCGTCGTCGCTGGCCGAGCGGCTGCGCGGCTACTCCCCCGGCGACACCGACCTGGCCTGGACCCGCTGCACCCCGTGGCGCTCCATGCTGGCCGCGGCGCTGGACCAGCTGCCGACCACGGTGAAGTCGGTGAAGGTCACCGCCGAGGTCGACAACCCGTCCTCGACGCTGCTGGCGGTCTGGCTGGGCTGGCGCCTGGGCGTGCCGGTGACGCTGTCCACGGACAAGGGCCCCGGCATCACCGGGGTGCACCTGGGCACCGCGGCCGGCGAGATCAGCCTGACCCGCCCGGACGGGATGCTGGCCGTGCTGTCCATGCCGGACCAGCCGGACCGGCACGTCGCCCTCAAGCGGCGGGAGCTGGCCGACCTGCTGACCGAGGAGCTGCGCCGCCTGGACGTCGACGAGGTCTACGAAGAGGTGCTGCGGCACATCACCGACCACGACGTGGAGGCGATCACCGAGGCCGCGCCGGTGCCGGCGAAGAAGGGCACCATCACGGTGACCGCGCAGCCGTCCGACGGGCCGCTGGGCGACCAGCCGGCGAAGTCGGCCGAGAAGGTGCGCGAGCAGCAGGACCCGGCGATCGACGAGGCGCCGGCCGCGGACGACGCGAAGAAGGCGCCATGAGCGCCACCCCCCAGGTCATCGTCCACCAGGACGCGGAGGTCCTGGCTCAGGCGGTGGCGGCGCGGCTGATCACGCGGGTGGTCGACGTGCAGGCGCTGCGCGGGGCCGCGCACGTGGTCCTGACCGGCGGCACCGTGGGGATCAAGACCCTGGCCGCGGTGGCCGCGTCCCCGGCGCGCGCCGCCGTGGACTGGTCCCGGGTCCAGCTGTGGTGGGGCGACGAGCGGTTCCTGCCGACCGGCCACCCCGACCGCAACGAGACCCAGGCGCGCGCGGCGCTGCTGGACGGCCTGGTCGCCGAAGGGCTGCTGCCCGCCGGCAACATCCACCCGATGCCGGCCGCGGACTCGGTCGGCATCACCCCCGAGGAGTCGGCGGAGCGGTACGCGGCGACGCTGGCGGACTACGCGCGCGAGGGCGCGGACGTCCCGGCGTTCGACGTGCTGCTGCTGGGCATGGGCCCGGACGGGCACATCGCCTCGCTGTTCCCGGGGCATCCGGCGCTGTACGAGGAGCAGCGGAGCGTGGTGGGCGTGCACGGCTCGCCGAAGCCGCCGCCGCTGCGGGTGTCGCTGACGCTGCCGGCGATCCAGCAGGCCGCCGAGGTGTGGGTGGTCGCCGCCGGCTCGGAGAAGGCGAAGGTCACACACCTGGCGCTGTCCGGCGCCGGGCCGGTGCAGATCCCGGCGGCCGGAGCGCGCGGCCGGGGCCGGAGCCTGTGGCTGCTGGACCGGGCCTCGGCTTCGGAGCTGCCGAAGGAGCTGGCTCCTTACTCGCTGTCCTGAGACACCGGAGAGGAGGGCCGCCGGATATCCGGCGGCCCTCCTCTCTTTCTCATCCGGTGACGGAGCCGACGATCTCCACACCGGTCACATGGGCCGAGGATCCGTAGAACGGGCAGAAGCCGGTGTACGGCGGCGGCATGACCGGGCAAGGAAGGGTGAAGGACCACCAGTCCGTTTCCAACTCAGGCATCGACGGCCAGTCTCCGACATACGTCTTGCCGGCGAACCCGCCGCTGTCGACCGTGTCGAGGTAACCGTAGTAGCGCGTGGTCGGCGACGTGGTGTCGACGCCGAAGGAGTCGAACTTGTTGATGTCGACGTCGAGGCTGACTGTCCCGGTGCCGCCTCCGACGCAGAACGTGGTGCCGTCGGTCTTGGTGAGCTTGAACCACACCACGTGGGTGTTGTAGTTCGAGCTCGTGCACGCGGCCTGCTGGGCGCCGCCGGTCGCGGCCGCGGGCGTGACGCTCCCGACCAGCGCGGCGCCGAGGGCGAGCGTCACGGCGGCGAGCTTCTTGGACTTCCGCACGGTTGGTCCTTCCCGTCGATTCCATTCCGCCGGGACGGTAGGAAGCGGCGGCAGAGGACTGCCACAGTGACGCTCAACGGCTCATGACAGGCCGCCCCTGCCCTCGTGGACGCGCCGGAAGACCTCGGACCAGGGCGCCGGCCGCAGGTCCGCGCCGGTCTTGACCACGGTGCGGCGCCCGACCGCGTGCACCACGCCGTCGAGACCGACGAAGCGGAACCCGTAGGCGCAGCTGGTGGTGCCGAGCTTGGCCACGCGCAGCTCCACGTCCAGGTCGCCGGTGGCCGCGACCGGCACCAGGAACTCGATCTCGTACGCCTTCACCAGGTGCCGGCCGTCGCCGTTCGCGGACAGCTCGGGGCGGTGCTCGTACCAGGCGGTGAGCGCACGTTCGGCGTGGACGGCGTACCGGGCGTTGTGCAGTACGCCGACCTTGTCGAGCTCGTCGAACCAGATCCGGGTGCGGAACACGTGCAGCGGCGGCTCCGGCGCGCCTCCCTCAACGACTGTCATGGGTCCAGCTGTACCGGACCGGGGCCGCCGGAGACGACGTGATTCCGGCCACATACCATACCTACTCTGGGCGTCATGACTGCCACCGACCAGGCGCCGGAGACCCCCGCGCCGATACGGAGCCACACCCATCCGTTCCTGCCGTACCGTCCCGAGCGCCTCGACCAGGCCGAGGCGGTCCGGCGCGGCCAGCAGTTCCACCAGCACCTCGAAGGGCGCCGCAGCGTGCGCTTCTTCGCCCCCGATCCCGTTCCGGCGGAGATGATCGAGCTGGCCGTGGCGGCCGCGAACACCGCCCCGTCCGGCGCGCACCAGCAGCCGTGGAAGTTCGTCGCGGTCAGTGATCCGGAAGTCCGCCACCGCATCCGCGAGGCGGCCGAGGAAGAGGAGCGCATCAACTACGAGGGCGGGCGCCTGCCGGCGGCGTGGCGCGAGGCGCTGGGGCCGCTGGAGACCGACTCCGACAAGTCCTACCTCGAGACCGTGCCGTGGATCGTCGTGGCGTTCGCCGAGAAGAGCACGCCGATGCCGGACGGCCGGCTGCGGAAGAACTACTACGTCAACGAGAGCGTGGGCATCGCCTGCGGACTGTTCATAGCCGCGCTGCACACCATGGGCCTGGCCACGCTGACGCACACGCCGAACCCGATGGCGTTCCTCACCGAGATCCTGGGCCGCCCCGGCACCGAGCGGCCCTACATCCTGTTCCCGATCGGCTATCCGGCCGCCGACTGCGAGGTGCCCGACCTGGCCCGCAAGCCGCTGCCGGAGGCCCTGGAGTACTTCCCGGGCTGAGCCGGCGCCGGGGCGCGTCTTGACCCCCTCAAATTCTGAGAGTAGCTTTCATTTTGAAGTTACTTTCAAGAGGAGGGGACTATCATGATCGCGGAAGACCAGCGGCCGGCGCCACCCGCGGCGGCCGACGGACGCAAGTGGTGGGCCCTCGGCGGGCTGGCGCTGAGCCTGATCGTCGTGGGCCTCGACCTCACGGTGCTGAACGTCGCCCTGCCGACGCTCGCGACCTCGCTGCACGCCTCGACCAGCCAGCTGCAGTGGTTCGCCACCTCCTACAACCTGGCCATGGCCGTCGCGCTGCTGCCCGGCGGCCTGCTGGGGGACCGCTTCGGCCGCAAGAAGATGCTGCTGATCGCCCTGACCGCGTTCGGCGTCGCCTCCGGCTTCTGCGCCTTCGCCTCGTCCCCGGGCGAGCTGATCGCCTGGCGCGCGGTCCTCGGCCTGGGCGCGGCGATGCTGATCCCGCTGAGCATGAGCGTCCTGACGGTGCTGTTCACGCCGGAGGAGCGGCCGCGGGCGATGGGCATCTGGGCCACCGCGAACATGCTCGGCATCCCGCTGGGCCCGATCCTGGGCGGCTGGCTGCTGGACCACTACTGGTGGGGCTCGGTTTTCCTGATCAACCTGCCGGTGGTGGCGCTGGCGCTGCTCGCGGTGCTGTGGCTGGTGCCGGAGTCGCGCGCCGAGCGCAAGCCGCGGATCGACGTCCCGGGCCTGGCGACCTCCGCGATCGGACTGGCCGCCGTCACCTACGGGCTGATCAAGGCCGGCGACGCCGGCTGGGGCTCGGCCGAGGCGCTGGTGCCGATGATCGGCGGCCTGGTGGTGCTGGCCGGCTTCGTGCAGTCGCAGCGCCGCCCGGTGCAGACCCTGATCGACCTGGAGCTGTTCCGCGCCCCCGGCTTCACGTGGGGCACCCTCCTGGCCACCATCGTCAGCTTCGCGCTGTTCGGGCTGATGTTCACGCTGCCGCAGTTCTACCAGGCGGTGGAGGGCGCCGACGCGCTCGGGACCGGCCTGCGGCTGCTGCCGCTGATCGCCGGACTGATGGTCGGCGTGCGCGCCGGGCAGCCGTTCCTGTCGAAGGTGGGCCCGGGCCGGATGATCGGGACCGGGTTCGCGCTGCTGACCGTCGCGCTGGCCGTCGCCACCACCACCGGCGTGCACACCGGCTACGGCTTCGTCGCCTTCTGGCTCACGCTGGGCGGCGTGGGCGTGGGCCTGGCGATGCCGACCGCGATGGGCGCCGCGCTGGACCAGCTCAGCCCGGAACGCGCGGGCGTGGGCTCGGGCCTGCTGATGACCATCCGGCAGATCGGCGGCACACTGGCGGTCGCGATCCTGGGCACCGTGCTGAACAGCGAATACCAGGACCGGGTGAAGGGCGCCACCGCCGCGCTGTCACCGCAGGACGCCGCCGCTGTCGCCCGCAGTGCCGGATCCGGCGTCGCGGTGGCCACCCGGAAGCTGCACTCGCCGGGCCTGCTGGAGGCGGTGCGCTCGGCGCTGATGCACGCCACGAGCCTGACGATGTGGGTCAGCGCCGGCTTCGCCCTCCTCGGCGTCCTGGCCGCCACCCGCCTGCGCCGCGCTCCGGTACCCGCCACCACCGGACAAGCGCGAGAATCGAGTGGTGATCTCCTCAATGCCGCCGACTGACCGATCCGCCCTCGCACCGGCCCCGATGGGACTCCGGGAGCGGAAGAAGGCGCAGACGCGGGCCGCGATCCAGCGGCACGCGCTGCGCCTGTTCCAGGAGCAGGGCTACGACGCCACCACCATGGAGCAGATCGCCGCCGAGGCCGACGTCTCGCCGAGCACGCTGTACCGCTACTTCCCGACCAAGGAGGACCTGGTCCTCCAGGACGACTACGACCCGATGATGGCCGCCGCCTTCCGGGCCCAGCCCCACGACATGCCGCTGCTGGAAGCGTTCCGCGCCGCCGTGCACGAGGTACTGCTCAGCATCAGCACCGTGGACCGGGAGGAGGCCGCGACCCGGGCCCGCCTGAGCTTCACCATCCCCGAGGTCCGCGCCCGGGCCCTGGACCACATGCTCACCACCTCGGACATGATCGCCGAACTGTTCGCCGAGCGCCTCGGCCGCTCGGTCGACGACCTGGAGATCCGGGTCATGGCCGGGACGATCATCGGCGCCATCCTGGGCTCCCAGCAGGTCTGGATCGCCGAGCCGGACTCGGACCTCCTGGACATCACCGAGCGGGCGCTCCAGTGCCTGATCGACGGCCCCGTCCGTCCCAGCGGTACGTGACAACCGGTAGCCTTCAGGACGTGGACATAGAACCGGTACCGTGCCGCTGCATCGTGTGTCAGGACTCCGCGAACGAGGCCGCGTGGGACTCACGCGACCGCGAGATCGCGCGCAACGTCCGCCACGTCGGCTGGCACGCCATGGGGGTCACCGGCGACGACACGCCCGACTGGGCCTACAGCATCGGCTTGTGGCACAGCACCGGCGGCCCCGAGATCTGCGTCACCGGCCTGCCGGTGGAGAACGCCATGCGCCTGGTCACGGGCATCGCCCTCCAGGTCACCCGCGACAACCGCCCGCTCGCCCCCGAGAAGCGCCGCGCCGGCGTCATCGAGGGCTTCGACATGGCCGTCCGCGCTGTGCACCCGAGCTGGTACCCCGCGATGTTCGGCGCCGGGATGGACTTCATCCGGGTCCCGCCGTGGCCGATGGTGCAGGCCTTCTGGCCGGACCGCACCGGACGCTTCCCCTGGGAGGAAGGCGCCGACCCGGAGCAGCGGGACAAGCAGCCGTTCCTGTGGCTGGACCGCAACGAGCATCCGACCAGCGTCTGGGCCGCCTCTTCCCTGAGCCTCTGAGGATCCCCCGGGGCTCCACAGCCTGGCGTCTTGTCCATGCTCCATCCGGACTGAGCATCCCCGGAGCCCCACAACCTGGCATCTTGCCCTTACTTCGCCCGAGCTGAGGATCCCCCCGGGGCTCAAAGCCTGAGGTCTTGCCCTTACTCCATCCGGGTCGCAACCGGATCTGCGGACCCTTATTCGGTTGCGACCCCTCCCCGCCCGTTGGCAGCATCGCCGCCATGACCGCGCCCCACCGCCCGCCGAGCATCAGGATGGTCCGCGGGGACATCACCGAGCAGTCCGTGGACGCGATCGTGAACGCCGCGAACTCCTCGCTCCTCGGCGGCGGAGGCGTCGACGGCGCCATCCACCGCAAAGGCGGCTCCCAGATCCTGGCCGAGTGCCGCGCCCTGCGCGCCTCACAGTACGGCCGCGGCCTGCCCACCGGCGAAGCAGTCGCCACCACGGCGGGCCGCCTCCCAGCCCAGTGGGTCATCCACACCGTCGGCCCGGTCTACTCCGCAACCGAAGACCGCTCCGCACTGCTGGCCGCCTGCCACACCAACTCGCTGCACATCGCCGACTCACTCGGCGCCACCAGCATCGCCTTCCCAGCCATCTCCACCGGCATCTACAGCTGGCCCCTCGCCGACGCGGCCCCGATCGCCATCGCCGCGGTCCTGGCTACACCGACCACCGTGCAGGAAGTCAGATTCGTGCTCTACGACGAGACGGCCTACGAGATCTTCCAGAGAACCTGGCAGGACTGGAAACCATGACCGCCTTCCCCCTCCTCTGGCTGATCGGACCATCAGCCGTCGGCAAGAGCACCATCGGCCACACGACCTTCCGCATGCTGGCCGCAGCCGGTGTCAACAGCGCGTTCGTCGACGGCGATCAACTCGGCCTCTGCTACCCCGCCCCCGACGGCGACCCCGGCAACCACCACCTCAGGGCCGCGAACCTCGCCACCGTCTGGCGAGGCTACCGCTCCGCGGGGGCCGAATGCCTGATCCTCAGCGGCTACGTGTGGACCACCGACGAGGTCAAGCTGTACACGGACGCGGTCCCCGGCATGTCCCTGACTCTGTGCCGACTCCGTGCCAGCCGCTCAGTCCACGAGGAGCGCTACCTCCATCGCGGCTGGATGCCGGAGCACCTCCCGGACGCCCTGCGGGAGGCGGACGACCTGGACGCCATCGGGCTTCCGGCACACGTCATCGAAACCGACGGCCTGTCACCCCACCAGATCGCCCAGCAGATATGCGGCCCCACGGGCATCTGGCCCATGCCTTCCGCCCACCGAACGGCGACCCGCGATGTCTAACGCGCTCTCCCACCCGTCATCCGGCTCTGCCGCCCCCGCGGCGTCGGCAAATCCGCCCTCGATGTCTGACGCGCCCATCCCACCCGTCATCTGGCTCTGCGGCCCCCGCGGCGTGGGCAAGTCGACCATCGGCTACAGCCTCTTCACCCGCCTCAACCAGGTCACCAAGAGCGCCTACCTGGACCTGGCGCAGATCGCCTTCTGCCATCCCGTCCCACCCGACGACCCCCACCACCACACCCTCAAGGCCACGACTCTCGCCGCCTGCTGGCCCACCTTCCGCACTGCCGCGGCCCACCACCTGGTGGTCAGCGGCACGGTCACCACCTCCGACGACCTCGACACCTACCGCACAGCTCTGAGCCCCACTCCCCTCACCCTGATCCGCCTCGACGCCTCCGCCGACACGCTGACCGCCCGCCTCGCCCTCCGCGCCCAAGGCTCCGGCCCCGCCATCCCCGGCGACGACATCCGAGGTCTCCCCGCCCCAGCCCTCCGCGCTCTCACCGAGAACGCCCTCCGCGAAGCCACCGCCACCCAGGCCGCGGGCATCGGCGACCTCACCCTCGACACCACCGACCTGACCGTCCAGGAAGCCGCCGACGCCCTGCTGGAGATGCTCCGCGCACGCTGAAACCGGGCAACGCCTCACCCGACAGCCGCACCCATCCTCTGGATCGCCTCGGTCAGGATCTCCGGCGACGTCGCTATGTTGATCCGCACCCGGCCCTCGCCCCCGGTACCGAACGGAACACCCGAGTTCACCGCGACGCGCGCCCGCTCAAGAAACACCTTCGAAGGATCCTCAGGCAGGTTCAGAGGCCGACAGTCCAGCCACTGCAGGTAAGTCCCGGCACCGGACCGCCACCGGACCGCCGGCAAATGAACGGCCAGCAACTCACCGAGCAGGACCCGGTTGGCATCCAGCCCCGCCAGAAGAGCGTCAAGCCACTCGCCCCCCTCACGCAGCGCCGCGACATGAGCGATCACCCCCAGGTGACTGGGCCCATGACTGACCTCCTCCGGCATCCGCGCCAAGTCGGCGGCGGAAGCGGGCCCGGCGACGGCCAACGCCGCCTTCAACCCGGCCAGGTTCCACCCCTTCGACGCCGACATCAACGACAACGCGTTCTCAGCGCCCGCCACACTCCCGTACGGCGTGAACCGCTCCCCCGCCGCGACCAGCGGCGCATGAATCTCATCCGCCACCACCCGCACCCCGTACTCGGCGGCCAACTCCGCGACCCGCTCCAACTCCGCCACCGTGTGCACCGCTCCGGTCGGGTTGTGCGGGTTGCACAGCAGGAACGCGATCCGGCCGCCGCCGTCGGCTCGGCCCCTGCCCTGTTCCTCCCCCCGCCCCCGCCCCCGCCCCCGCCCCCGCCCCCGCTCGATGAGCTCCCGGAACACCGCCGCCAACACGTCGAAGTCGATGCGTCCGTCCTCGCCGAGCGGCGCCTCCACCACCTCGCGGTCCATGTGCCCCACGAAGTCGTAGAACGGCGGGTACACCGGGCTGTTCACCACCACCGGATCGCCCGGCCCGGTGACCAGCTTCAGCATTTCCACCACGCCCATCATCACGTCCGGCACGATGGCCGACCGCTCCGGTGTGACACCGTCCCAGCCCCAGCGCTTCCGGGCGAACTCGCCCAGCGCCAGCGCGTAGGCGTCGCCGACCGGGTAGCCGGTGTCACCCCGGCGCACGGCGGCGGTCAGCGCCTCGGCCACCGGTTCCGGCGTCGGCACGTCCATCTCGGCGACCCACAGCGGCAAGACGTCGTCGGGGTACTGACGCCACTTCATGCTGGTCCGGGTCCGGAGCTCGGCAAGCGTCAAGCGGGTCAACGGATTCTCTTGGCGAGGCTGCATGAAGCACACAGTAGACGTCGTGAGCCGTGTTGAACCGGGTCCGTTCCTCACACGTGAAGCTGGGTACGTAGTGTGTTCGGCTACTGGTTTGTCACCCTTCTACTGGTTCCTCACCTCATTGGATGCGAACAATGACACTCGACGCCCAGACCACCCCCACTGAACTCGTCAGCTGTGGGGGCGCCACCCGGCGCCACGCCCTCGCCGGCTTGGCGGCGGCGGCCGGAGCCCTCTGTGCCGGCTGCAGTTCGAGCGGCAGCAAGGACAATTCCGGTGCTCCGCCCACGAGCCAGCCGGCCGGCGGCTCCACGACGGCCGCTTCCTCGTCCTCTGTCGGGTCCTCCTCTCCTGCTTCCTCGTCCGGATCCTCTGACGGCACCACCGCGAGCAGCGGCTCCGCCCCGGGTGCGGGCGGCGACGCCCTCGCCCCGGTCTCAGCGGTCCCGGTCGGCGGCGGCAAGATCCTGGCCGACCGCCAGATCGTGCTGACCCAGCCCACCGCCGGCGACATCAAGGCCTTCAGCGCCGTGTGCACCCACCAGGGCTGCACCGTGGCCAGCGTCGACGGCCAGCTCATCACCTGTCCCTGCCACGGCAGCCAGTACAAGATCACCGACGGTTCCGTCGTCACCGGCCCGGCCTCCCGAGCCCTGGCTCCCCACCGGGTCAAGGTCGAGAACGGTCAGATCCTGCTGGTCTCGTGAGCAGGACGCACCACCTCCTCCACTAGCCACGTCATCCCACCCGGCCGGTACTGGCGCCGCGATCCGACGACCACGTGCCGCACCCCGACCGCGGTCAGCTCGGCGATGGCCTTCCGGGCCTCCGCCGCGCCGTCGTCGGCCACGATGACCTGAACCGAGCGCTCGACGTCCGACGGATCCCGGCCGGCCGCCTCGCACAGCCGGTCGAGGATCCGCGAGCGCGCGGCGACGTGTTCCACCGTGTTGTGCGGCGGCCCGGGGATGTTCCAGATGTCCGCGTGCTCCGCCACCACGCGCAGAGCACGCTCACCCCAGGCCCCGATCAGCAACGGCGGACCCGCCGGCTGGATCGGCTTGGGCGCGTTCCTGGTCCCCACCAGCGTGGTGAACGGGCCCTGATAGTCGAATTCCTCTTCGGTCCACATCTTTCGTAGTATCCGTACTGTCTCGTCCAGGCGCGCTATCCCCTCTCCCGGTCTGATGAGCGGTATGCCGTAGGCCGCGAACTCCGCGACCGCCGGGTTCTCCCCCAGCACCCCTCCGGCATCCGGCGGCTGCACCGTGCCACCCACGCCGATGCCCATGACCAGCCGTCCGCCCGATATCACGTCCACGGTCGACGCCATCTTCCCCAGCAGCGCCGGGGACCGAAGCCGGTTGCTCGTCACCAGCAGCCCCAGGCGCAGTCGCGATGTCTGCGCCGCCAGTGCGCTCAACGTCGTCCAGCCCTCCAGGACCTCACCACCGCGGTCGCCGGCCAGCGGCAGCAGATGGTCCCAGAGCCAGGCGTCCGCTATCTCCGTCATCTCGTCAGCCTCCTGCCACACCCGGCGCACGTCCTCATAGGACACGTGCATGAGGCTGGTCTTGAGGCCGATCTTCAACTCCATATCGTCACTGTAGCAAATCGTCAGCACCGCTGACAATCAGCGCATGGGTAGACTACCCATATGGCCGACCTGCTGACCTCCCGACTCGGCTACCTCCTGAAGCACGCGCAGCTCAACTTTGCGGCTTCCGGCGCGCGAGCCCTGGAACCGTTGGGGATCACCGGACGGCAACTCGCCGTGCTGGTCGTCCTCGATGCCGCCGAACCGCTGTCCCAGTTGGACGCGGCCCGCGAACTCGGCGTGGACCGCACGACGATGGTCGCCCTGGTCGACGAGCTCGAAGCCAAGGACCTGGTGGAACGCCGCCGCAGCCCCGACGACCGCCGCAAGAACATCGTGGGCCTGACGGCGCACGGCAAGAAGGCGCTCGCCGAGGGCGAGCGCCTTCACAAAGAGACGGAAAAGGCCTTCCTGGCCGAGCTCACTCCGATCGAGAGCGAGCTCTTCCTCCGCATCCTGAAGAAGCTGGCTGCCGACACCGCGAGAGAAGCCGACGGCGAACCAGACCAGGACGAGAACGAGAACGCCTAGAAAGGCGAAATCAGGCTGCCGCCCCCAAAGCCCGCCGCGAAAGCTGATCAGCCAACCGTGTCGTCTCCGGCAGCCGGTACTTGGGCGCCAGCTGCAACGCCAACCGCGTGGCGTCCTCCACCGTGATCAGATGCCCCGGCGAAACGAACACCGGCTTGGTCGCATACTGCGTCCGCAGTGCCGCCCCGACGACCGCCCCGTCGTGCACCAGCTCGGCGGCCTCCCCACGCTGTTCCCCCGGCTCGGCGAACCGCCCCACGAACGCCGTCTTCGCCACGCCCAGCGTCGGCTTGCCGGCCAGCACCCCGAGGTGGCACGCCAACCCGAACCGCCGCGGATGCGCGATCCCGTACCCGTCGCACACGAGCACATCCGGCTCCACCGTGAGCTCGGCCAACGCGGCGATCAGCGCCGGCAGTTCGCGGAAAGCCAACAGCCCCGGGACATACGGGAACTCGACATCCATCACCGCCGTCGCCATGTCCTCCACCGCGAGCGTGTCGGCATCCAGCACGACGACCGCCCCGGCCACCCGCGAGGAACCGATGGCGTAGGCCACATCCAACCCGGCGATGTACCGGTGCGGCGCGAGCGGCGTCGACACGTCCACCAAGGCGGACAGCCGCTCCTGCTCCGCCTCGGCCTCCGACGCCGTACGCGGCCATTTCTCATGTGTGATCAGCACTGCACATCCCCCTGTTTCCCCCATCGCGTCCGGACGGCGGACCGGGTCACCCCGGAACCCGCCGACCGGACCCGCCGATCACGGTGCCGCCGGACAGCGGTCAGACCCGCTCCCGCACCGCCTTCACGATCTCGGCGACGGCCTCGTCGACCGGCACACCGTTGTTCTGCTCCCCGCTGCGGTACCGGAACGACACCGCGTCCTTCGCCACGTCGTCGTCCCCGGCCAGCAGCATGTAGGGGACCTTCTGCTTCTGCGCGTTCCGGATCTTCTTCTGCATCCGGTCGTCGGAAGCGTCGATGTCGACCCGGATCCCCTCGGCCCGCAGCTTGGCCGCCACCTGCTCCAGGTAGGGAACGTGCGCGTCGGTGATCGGGATCCCGACCACCTGCACCGGCGCCAGCCACGCCGGGAACGCCCCCGCGTAGTGCTCGGTCAGCACCCCGAAGAAGCGCTCGATCGAGCCGAACAGCGCCCGGTGGATCATGATCGGCCGCTGCCGCGAACCGTCGGCGGCCTGGTACTCCAGGTCGAAGCGCTGCGGCAGCTGGAAGTCCAGCTGGATGGTCGACATCTGCCAGGTGCGGCCGATCGCGTCCCGCGCCTGCACCGAGATCTTCGGGCCGTAGAACGCCGCGCCGCCGGGGTCCATGACCAGCTCGAGGTCCTCGCCCTCGGCGACCTCGCGCAGCGTTTCGGTCGCCAGGTCCCACTCCTCGTCGGTGCCGACGTACTTCTCGGGGTCCTTCGTGGACAGCTCCAGGTAGAAGTCGTTCAGCCCGTAGTCGCGCAGCAGGTCCAGCACGAACCGCAGCAGGCTGACGAGCTCGTCGCGCATCTGCTCGCGGGTGCAGTAGATGTGCGCGTCGTCCTGCGTCAGGCCTCGGACCCGGGTCAGGCCGTGCACCACGCCGGACTTCTCGTACCGGTACACCGTGCCGAACTCGAACAGCCGCAGCGGCAGGTCGCGGTAGGACTTGCCGCGCGCCTTGTAGACCAGGTTGTGCATCGGGCAGTTCATCGGCTTCAGGTAGTACTCCTGCTTGCCGTGGCCCTCGTCCAGCACCATGGGCGGGAACATCCCGTCCTTGTACCAGTCCAGGTGGCCCGAGATCTCGTACAGGTTCCCCTTGGTGATGTGCGGGGTGTTGACGAACTCGTAGCCCGCCTCCTCGTGGCGCTTGCGCGAGTAGTCCTCCATCACCCGGCGGATGGTGCCGCCCTTGGGGTGGAAGACCGGCAGGCCGCTGCCGAGCTCGTCCGGGAACGAGAACAGGTCCAGTTCGGCGCCGAGCTTGCGGTGGTCGCGCTTCTCGGCCTCGGCGAGGAACTCCAGGTGCTCCTTGAGCGCGTCCCTGGACTCCCAGGCGGTGCCGTAGATGCGCTGGAGCTGCGGGTTCTTCTCGCTGCCGCGCCAGTAGGCGGCGGCCGAGCGCATCAGCTTGAAGGCCGGGATGTACCGGGTGTTCGGCACGTGCGGGCCGCGGCACAGGTCCTTCCAGCACAGGTCGCCGGTCTTGGCGTCGAGGTTGTCGTAGATGGTCAGCTCGCCGGCGCCGACCTCGACGTCCACGCCCTCGCCGGCGTCGTCGGAGGAGGCGCTGCCCTTCAGGCCGATGAGCTCCAGCTTGTACGGCTCGGAGGCGAGTTCCTCCCGCGCCGCTTCGTCGGTGACCGGGCGCCGGGAGAACAGCTGGCCCTGCTTGACGATCGTCTGCATCCGGCTCTCGAGCGCCTTCAGGTCTTCCGGCGTGAACGGCCGGTCGACGTCGAAGTCGTAGTAGAAGCCGTTGCGGATCGGCGGGCCGATGCCCAGTTTGGCCTCCGGGAAGGTCTGCTGGACCGCCTGCGCCAGCACGTGAGCGGCGGAGTGGCGGATGATCGCCCGGCCGTCCTCGGAGTCGGCCGTCACCGGCTCGACCACGTCACCGGCCTTGGCCAGGGTGGAGAGGTCCACGAGACGCTGGCCGGCGCCGTCGGCGAGGCGGGCGGCGACGACTGTGCGGTCCCCGGCGAACAGGTCGGCCAGCGTCGTGCCCACCGTGACCGTCCGCTCGTCCCGGCTCTGGCCGTCGGCGATCGTCACTGCGAAGTCGGACACGGGGCTCTCCTTCAACGGGGTTCAACTGGTCTGCACCGATGTGCAGAAAACTCTACCGATCGCGAAGGGCACCGCGCTCCACGCCGATTGTCACTCCCCGCCGTCGACCGGGGAGCGTCACCAAAGGACACTCCAGACCTGCACAGTCACCTTCGCCACACCTGCCAGTCCTGTTGAATCAGCGTTATACGCAGCGTTGCCTCCCGTTCACTCCTGCTGCCTAGGGTGCAGCTGTGGGGGTCGATATAAGGGGACGGAAGACACCGAACAAGCTGCGCATGTGGACAGCCGCGATCTTGGCGCTGGCGGGGGCGACGCTCGGTACGGGGACATTGGCGATCGCGGACACGCAGCACGGAGTGGACCGGGTCGGGCATGAGACCGCACCGCAGGCCCAGGCGGCCTCGGACCTGTACTTCGCGCTCAGCGACCTGGACTCGCAGACCGCCCGCCGCATCCTGGCCATCGGCGACGACGACCTGGCCACGCCCGAGGGCGACGCCCAGGCCACCGTCGCCCGGCGGGTCGGCGAGATCGACGCGGACCTGCGCCGGGCCATCGGCGGCACCACCGACCCGGCGGTGCAGACCCAGTTCCAGACCATGTTGGACAAGGTCGCGCTCTACCACGACCTGTCCGCCACGGCGATCTCCCAGGACCAGCTGTCCCAGACCACGGCCAAGGGCCGCCCGAACTCCATCGCGCTGTCGTATTACAGCCGCGCGACCGACGTCATGCACCTCGATCTGCTGCCGGTCGCCGCCCAGCTGCGGGACGCCTACGCAGCCCAGCTGCACGCCTCGGCCAAGCACCAGGACGACGCGTGGTCCGTCGACACCGCCCTGGTGCTCGTCACCGGCCTGGCGCTGCTCGCGACGCTGCTCGGGTTCCAGCTGGTCCTGTCGCGGCGGTTCCGCCGGACCCTGAACCCCTTCCTGGTCGTGGCGACGGTCGCCACCGCCGGGTTCCTCGGGGCCGGTCTGGCGATGACCGCGCAGCAGACGGACCGTGTTCAGAACTCCGTCAACCAGCACATGACGCCCTACCTCGGCATCCAGCAGGCACGCGCCGTCACCTTCGACGCCGTGGGTGCCATGGTCCGCTACGCCGTCGCCCCCGATTTCGGCTACGACCGCGGCTACACCGCCGACGTCGCCGCGCTCAACGGCGCCGCCGGGCAGCCGGGCCTGCTGCACAACGGGCTGACCGGCACCGACGCGGAGCTCGCCGCCCGGGCCGGCGCCGATTGGACGACCGTCCAAGCCGACGCGGGTAAACTCAAGAGCGAGGTCGACGGCGGCGACGTGGACGGCGCGCTCATCGAGGCCACCGGCATCGCCGGCGGACAGCTGGGCCAGGACTTCTACGCCCTCGACACCCATCTCGGCCAGGCGGCGGACGAGCAGCTGAACGCCTTCGAGGCCGGCATGGCCGACGCGCGTTCCGGCGTGTCGGGCTGGGGCGCGGTCCCGACGGCCGTGTTCGTGGCGGTGATGGTCCTGACGCTGGCCGGGGTGTGGCGGCGGCTCGCCGAGTTCCGCTGAGCCGCGAATCCGCGCGCCGATCCACCCGTCCGCCCGGTTTCGGCACGGCCCTGGCGGGCACGAGTACCAGGTCCGAGCCCGAACCGGGCAGACGAGAAATTCGTATACTGATCGACCAGGGTGCGCACGCCGGTCGGCGCCGCACCGACACCGCGTCCTTTCCGGAAGGACCTCGCCATGATCACCGCGATCGTGAGCGCCATCATCGCCGCCGCGGCGGCGGGAGCAGCGGCCATGGGTGCCTCGCTGCGCACCGTCAAGCAGTACGAGCGGGGCATCGTGTTCCGCTTCGGCCGGGCCATGGACACCGTCCGCCAGCCCGGCCTGACCCGCATCGTGCCCGTCGTCGACAAGCTCCGCACGGTCAACATGCAGGTCGTGACCATGCCGGTGCCGGCCCAGGAAGGCATCACCCGCGACAACGTCACGGTCCGCGTCGACGCCGTCGTCTACTTCCGCGTCATCGACCCGGCCCGAGCGCTCATCTACGTGCAGGACTACCAGTACGCGGTCTCGCTGGTCGCCCAGACCTCACTGCGTTCCATCATCGGCAAGAGCCTGCTGGACGACCTGCTGTCCAACCGCGAGCCGCTGAACCAGGGCATGGAGCTGATGCTGGAGACCCCGGCCACCGGCTGGGGCGTCGAGATCGACCGCGTCGAGATCAAGGACGTGGCCCTGCCGGAGTCGATGAAACGGTCGATGGCCCGCCAGGCCGAGGCCGACCGGGAGCGCCGGGCCCGGATCATCGTCGCCGACGGCGAGTTCCAGGCCTCGGAGAAGCTGTCCGACGCCGCACGGATCATGTCCCAGACGCCGGCCGCGCTCCAGCTGCGACTCCTGCAGACCATCGTGGAGGTCGCGGCCGAGAAGAACTCGACGCTCGTGCTGCCGTTCCCGGTCGAGCTGCTGCGGTTCCTCGAGAACGCCGGCGGGTCGGCCGCGACGGCGGTGACCGCGATGAGCAAGGCGGTGACCTCGCTGACCGAGGAAGCGCACGGCGAGGTGAAGAAGGGTCCGGATGCCGTCGCGATCGAGAACGCGGCGGGAGGCGAGGCGACGGGCGCGCCCGGTGCGCAGCCGGCAGCGGGACCCGAGCCCCTCGACGACATAGACCAGGCGCTGGCCGCTGAGGCCGCCGCCGAGGCCGCCGCCGAACTGGAAGTCCGCGAGGCCCCCGACCTGACCGAGGAGGAGATCGCCGAAAGGGCCGCCGAACTGGCCGGGGAACCGCCTGACGAGAGCGCCGAGCAGACCGCGGAACTGTCCGGGCCTCCGGCCGGCGGACCAGCCGGTTCCGACGGGGCCGGCGCCTCGGGCATGCCTTCCGACCCCGCCGACGCCCCGGCCCCGCAGGGGCGGTCAGACTCCTGACAGCTCGGCCGACGCCGCGCCGGTGCAGAACCGATGCGACCTGGGCGCCGGCACGCTGGGCCAACATCACCCGCTGCAGGTCCCGCGCCTGGTCGATGGGCCTTCCCTCCACACTCGACAGCACGTCGCCGACCAGCCCCCCGGCCCGCCCCACGGGGCTGCCAGCTGACGGACCCGCAGCGTGTCGGCGTCGGCCAGGGTCGCGGCCTGCACCCGGCCCGGCGCATGCGGAGCACCGCCAGGTCCGAGAGCCGGTCGCGGCCGGACCTCGTCGCCGCACCGGCGCAAAACAAACAGACAGGATTGTTTTTGCATACCCCGCCTGGCAGGCTGGCGGACATGAGCTTCGTGGAGCCCGAGGAGCGCGTCGCGCTCCGCCAGGCGGTGCGCGACCTGGCCAAGCGGTACGGACCGGACTACGTGCGGCGGCAGGCCAAAGCCGGCCAGAAGACCACCGAGTTGTGGCAGGAGGTCGGACGGGCCGGCTACCTGGGCGTCAGCCTGCCGGAGGAGTACGGCGGCGGGGGCGGCGGCATCGCGGACCTGGCGGCGGTCGGCGAGGAGCTGGCCCGCGCCGGCTGCCCGCTGCTGCTGATCGTGGTCTCCCCGGCGATCTGCGGCACCATCATCGCCCGGTTCGGCACCACGGCCCAGAAGGACAAATGGCTCCCGGGGATCGCCGACGGATCGTTCAGGATGGCCTTCGGCATCACCGAACCGGACGCCGGCTCCAACTCCCACAAGATCACCACCACCGTGCGCCGCGAAGGCGACGAGTGGGTGCTGACCGGCCAGAAGGTGTTCATCTCCGGCGTCGACGAGTCCGACGCGGTCCTGGTCGTGGCCCGGACCAAGGACGCGGCCACCGGCAACCTCAAGCCGGCCCTGATGGTGGTCCCCACCGACGCTCCGGGCTTCACCAAGACCATGATCGAGATGGAGATCGCCGGACCCGAGAAGCAGTTCCAGCTCTTCTTCGACGACGTCCGGCTCCCGGCCGACGCCCTGGTCGGCGACGAGGACGCCGGGCTGCTCCAGCTGTTCGCGGGCCTGAACCCGGAGCGGATCATGGCAGCCGCCTTCGCCGTCGGCACCGCGGAGTACGCCCTGGACCGGGCCACCGACTACGCCAAGACGCGGACCGTGTGGCGGGACCGGCCCATCGGCACCCACCAGGGCGTCGCGCACCCGCTGGCCCAGGCCGCGATCCACGTCGAGCTGGCCAAGGTGATGACCCAGAAGGCCGCCTGGCTCTACGACAGCGGCGACGACGTGGCGGCCGGCGAGGCGGCGAACATGGCGAAGTTCGCCGCCGCCGACGCCGCGGTGGAGGCCGTCGACCAGGCGATCCAGGCGCACGGCGGCAACGGCCTGGCGACCGAGTACGGGCTCGCGCCGCTGCTCGCGGCGACGCGGGTGACGCGGATCGCGCCGGTGAGCCGGGAGATGATCCTCAACTTCGTCGCCCAGCACACGCTGGGGCTGCCGAAGTCCTACTAAGCCGTCGCCGGCTTGAGGAGGGTCCCACCGAGGGACCCTCCTTTTTGTTACACCTCAGCACCCGAACACCAGCACATTTTCTCGTAACAGAATGACAGAAACCTCCCATAGTCCCCGGATGTCCGTTTACAGTGGATTCAAGCACGAAAGTTCGAATCATCCGAGGAGGGGACCATGTCCACCATCAGCAACCTGCCGCACCCCCGCACCGGCCTCACGCACCTGGCCAACGGCAGCACGGCGGGCAGCGCCGCGAACGCAGGCACCGCCCCCACCGCCGGTCCACCGACGACTCCGGCTCCCGCCCCAGGTCTCAGCGACCGGGTCGATCATCTCGATGCCCTGATCTGGGCCGCGGCCCGTACCACCGACGACCCGCAACTCGCCGTCGGCAAGGCCCGCGAGTTCGCCGAGGGGATCTTCGTCAGCCTGGTGGTGGCCGCCGGCTCCGGCAGCCACCGGTTGAACTGTTCGGTGCCCACGGCCACGGGCCCGGTCACCGCCGACGAGGATCTGCGCTTCGAGATCGCCGCCGACGTCCCCGCGGTGAGCCTTCCCGCCTCCGGCGCCGAACGTGAAGTCTGCGAACTGTTCGCCCTGGCCCACGTCAGCGGGGTCGAGGCGACCGCGATCCTCCGAACCCGACCGCTGTCCGGCGGCGACTTCGGCTCCACCTTCGGCATCGGCGACGGCCTCGGCGGGGAAGGCTACGTGGTGCGCGGCTGGCGGCTCGCCGACGGCCGAAGCGCGCCGATCGACGCCGCGGGCATGTTCGCGTTCTGCTGCTCCGAGGCCAGCAGCGGCGAGCCCCTGCCGCTGGACCCGACCACCCGCTACGCCGACGCCCGAGCACTGGTCATGACACCCCGGCCGGGCTGAACCAGTCGGCACGGTACGCGGCCCAGTCGTCGGGCGTCGCGGCGAAGTCGACGTACAAAGCCACGCCGAACGGCCGCGCCGGCGGGTGCGCGCCAAGCGCCAGCCGCACACCGGTCAGGGCGGCCGCCATCGTCTCCGCGGAGTCCCAGTGCCCCGGATCGTGTGTGTGGAAGGCCGGCACCCCGATCAGCAGATCGACGCCGGTCGGCACCGACCGCAGCGCCACCTCGGTCTGCCGCGCGACATACCCGCGATACGCCCACTCGGTCGGCAAGGAGGTGTCGTACGCCATGACCGCGACCTGATCGCAGTGCCCGGCGACACTCCGCAGATACCCCTGAGACCACCATTTCGGATGCCCCGCGAGATAGTCCCCCGGCACCCGCCACCCGGAGAACGGCTCCACCTGCGGCACCGACACCGACAGCACCGCGTGATGAGAGGAGGTGACGGCCCGCGACGCCGCCAGAACGTCGACGAATCCCGAGTCGCCGTCCGACACCGGCTCGAAGTCGAAGTGGACACCGTCGAAACCGCGGTCCAAGGCGGCACCCACGCCCGTCACGACTCGCGCCCGCGTAGCGGCATCCTCCAGATGCAGACTCGTGCCGCCCACCACCTGCCCCAACCACGCCTGCACCCGCACCCCGGGCAATTCCCGGTGCACACGGTCCAGAAACCACGCGGCATGCGGACTCTTGGCCTGATCAAGCGAGCCATCCATGCCGAACGGCCCGTCGTGCACGAACAGATCCTTGACACCTGAAGACCGAACCAACACCACCAACCCGTCGAAGTCGGCATCAGTCTTGGCAGCCCGATCACTGCCCTCGGGCCACCCCACCCACGCGTGGCCGAGCCACAAGGCATCGTGCCCAGTGCTGCGCGCCGCCGAAGACGGAGTCCCAGCGCCCTCGGCATAAAGGGCGACACCTGCGCCACCGATCACCACGGCCACCACGCCGACCATCACCGCCACCGAGGTCAGCACCCGGCGCCACCCCCGCGGCACGCGCCGATACCACGCCACCAGCCGCCTCAGCGGGTTGCGACGGCCAGCCCCGGTACCGGGCTCCGTCCCGGCCTCCGCACCGGGCTCCGTTATTCGCTCTGCCCCAGCCTCGTCCGACTCCACCCCGGACCCGTCCTCCGGCCTTCGCGCCGGCATCGACTCGGGCCCTGGCTCGGACGCGTCCTCCGAACTCGACACTCAGCGGTCACCCACGCGAGCCACCGAACTGCTGAGGAAGATCATTCGGCGACGGCAGAGCACCTATGACGTCGAACAAACCGAGCAACGCGATCGTCACACCGACCACCCCCAGCAGCAGCGCGGCCTGACCGGCAGGCCGAGCCCACCGCGCGTGCCGATCCGAACGCCACCGAGCGAGCACCGCCAGGGCCACCACGATCGCCACCCCCGCGAAGGCACCCTGCCCGAGAAACCGGGTATGCCCAAGCTCCCGCAGCGTGGCCAGGGGGTCATACGCGGAGTCGAAGCTGGACCGGTGGCTGTAACTGTCCGCGATCTCCCGATTCTGAGCCAGTATCTCGATCATGCTCGCACTGGTCAGACTCACCACCGCCGACCCCAGCGCGAACAGCGCACCGGCGTCCACTCCCGGCAGGAACCGCGCGGCAAGCTCACGCCGCCGCAACCGCCGCTCCTCCCGACCGGCCTCCACCTCACCCGGCTCAATACCCGCATACTCATCATCGCTGGACAGAACCAGCTCCATCACCGCGTCATGCGGCTCATCGAAAGCTGCCTCGTCCACCATCGCCCCACCCACATCCGCTCCACGGCGCCCGGAAAGCCGCAGCCTGTCGGCGAGCCTAACGCAGCCCCACCACCACCAGCACCGGCCCGTGAGCTCCGACTCGACTTCCCTCCGGGTACCCGGCACCGCCACATCAACGCACCCAGCCCGGTCACCACTCCGACGACAGCCCCAGGCTCCAACGCCACCTGCGGCCCGCGCCCTGCCACTGGCCCGCCAGGCTCCCACAGCTCAGGTCTGGCCCGGCTGCGATCTGGCCTCGCTCACTACTGCTGTCGCTCCGACTGAATGTACGGGCTCTGGCTCTTGCCGCGGTCAAGCCTTAACGCGTCGGCCCGGCTGGAGCCATAGCTCCCGTTGCCGTTCTGGACCGTGCCACGGCCCCATCCCGACTCCGCTCCTAGCCCCAATGCCGTTCCGAACCTGGCCAGGCTCCGGTCCCGCGCGGCTCCCATCCTGGCCGCAGTCCCCTTCCGGACCCGGCCCGCCTCCGGTCCTGGTTCCAGTTCTTGTTCTGGCGGCAGGGCTCGGCCTCAGGCCGGCTCCCGAACCACATCCCCACTCGCCACACCGCTTGTCGGCACCGCCCCGGCGACCCCCGCCTCCACCGTCGCAGCACCCGTCATCGTCGGCGCCGCCACGTTCAGCACCGCCGCCGTGACCCGGGCCTCCTCGGCGCGGAGCACCGCGATGCGGGCAGTGGCGCGGCGGCCGATCAGCAGCCATGCCGGCACCCCCGCCACACCCAACACCAGGCTCGCCCATGGCACCGCGGACCGGCCGACGTCGCTCAGGGCCCAGCCGCCGACGAGCGGGCCGACCACGCCGGCGATGCTCCACACCAGGGTGCTCATGCCCTGGTACCGGCCTCGGAGGTGGGCTGGTGCCAGGTCGGCGCCGAGGGCCATCTGCGGTGGTGTGGTGCCGATCTCGGCGAAGGTCCAGACCACGACGGAGGCCGCGTAGACGCCCATCGCATGGCCGATGCTGGAGACCAGGAGAGGTACTGCGAAGCCTGCGCCCATGAGAAAGGAGGAGACGGCCAGGACCGAACCGTCGGAGAAGCGGCGTGCCCAGGTCGTGAGCGGTAGTTGCAGGACACCGATCAGGATGCCGTTGAGGGCGGCGACCACGCCGTAGGCGCCGGGGCTGAGGCCGTCGTCGCCCATCATGATGGGCTGGACGGTCGCCGACTGGGAGTAGATGATCGCGCCGACCAGGACCGCGCCCAGGAAGCCGAGGAAGATGCGGTCGCGGAAGACGTCGGCCAGGGTGCCTGTGCCGGCCGGTCCGTCGTCGGCCGGAGTGCCGGAAGCGGCTGCCAGGTGGGCTGTGGGCCGGGTCTCCGGCACTTTGAAGAAGACGACGACGGCGCACGCCAGGTTGGCGATCGCGTCGCCCACGAAGAGCAGTGTGTAGCTGTGGGCGGCGACCGCGCCGGCCGCGAACATGGCGATCGCGAAGCCCAGGTTGATGGCCCAGTAGTTCAGGGCGTAGGCCCGGCCGCGGTCCGCCGACGGCACGACGTCGGCGATGATCGCGCCGGTCGCGGGACGGGTGGCGTTGTTGGCCAGCCCGGCCAGGAACGCCAGCACCGCGATCAGGGTCACGGAGTGCACGACGCCCAGTGCCACCAGGGTCACGACCGAGGCCGCCAGAGCGCCGAGCAACGTCACCCGGCGTCCCACCCGGTCGGCGAGTACGCCGCCCACCACCGCCGAGACCGCGGCGCCCACCGCGTTCAGCGCGGCGACGAACCCGGCGAAGGCCGCCGAGTGCCCCAGTGACCGCGTCAAGTAGTACGACAGGAACGGCGCTACGAAAGCGCCGGTGCGCACCACCAAGGTGCTGACCCACACCCACCAGAAGACGCGCGGCAAGCCACCGACGTCCAGCACCCGAAGCAAGCGGGTCCGCAAATCCCACCCCAGTCCGCGGCTCGCCGCGTCAGTCGTCGAAGACGCGCGGTAATCACCGTCACGCTGGATCAGAGATTACTGACCGACTCTGACAAGCGCACCGCCTTTTCCAGGCGGGGAGATGGCGGGCATGCACCCGGACCAAACAGAAGGACCGATACGACTTCGCGTATCGGTCCTGTCATGCTGTTGTGTGTGGGCGATACTGGGATTGAACCAGTGACCTCTTCCGTGTCAGCGGTACGCCAAGGCTTCGTAGGCGCTGTCGACGGGAGGGCGCCCCCCGGCCTCACCATAGCGTTCGGTGCGCAATCGTCCACGGACGTCCGCCGGAGTTCGCCCCGATTGTCACTCAGTTAGACCCTCACATGTTCCCAGCTGCAACCGGACCCGCCCCTGGTGACCATGAGCGTTCGGCATCTAGCCTTCCGACGTGGGGGACATCGAGAAGAGCAACAGCCGTCTGTCGTGGCGCCGCGGGGACCGCCGGGCGCGGGTGTACCGTCCGGGGCCGTTCGCGCTGATATTGGCCGGGCTGTTGGCCGCCGGGTTGGTCGCCGCCGCAGTGGTCTACGTGGTGCTGGTGCATGACGTGCCTGGCATGAGGGCGAACCGTGCCGACACCCTGAAAACGGCGCTGTTGGTGATCGGCGGGTCCGGTGCTCTGGCCGGGTTGTACGTGGCCTACCGCAAGCAGCGCACGGATGAGGCGAACCATCTGCGCGACCAGGACAAGCTCTTCACCGAGCGGTACACCGCCGCCGCCCAGCTGGGCAACCCAGCCCCCGCAGTGCGACTGGCCGCGTCTACGCCCTCGCCCGGATCGCCGACGACTCCGAACGTGACCGGCCCACCTGCCTGGAAGTGTTGTGCGCCTACCTGCGCATGCCCTACAGCCCCGACGACCCCAAGTTCGATCCGGCCGAGCGGCAAGTCCGCACCACCGCCCAGACCGCCATCGGCGCACGGCTGCGTCCCGACCATCCCGGATTCTGGCCCGACGCACGGATCGACCTCACCGATGCACGACTAATAGGGCTGGATTTCAGCGGCATCACTGTAGGCGAGTTCAGAGCAGACCACGCGAGATTCGACGACGACGCCAAGTTCGGCGGAGCGACGTTCAACACGCGGGCCTGGTTCCGGGGGGCGTCGTTCAGCAGGGACGCCGGATTCGACCAGACGACGTTCCACGGGGACACCTGGTTCCACGGGGCGACGTTCAAAGGAAACATCCGGTTCAGCGGGGCAAGGTTCCACGGGGACGCCGAGTTCGGTGAGGCGAGATTCCGTCGGGATCATCCGCCGGTGTGGCCGGTGTGGCCGGAGGCGTTCGCCGAGCCAGCGGGGCTCGTGTGGGTGGACCCGGACCCGGATCCGCCCGCAGCCCCTCCGAACGGACCCTGAAATTCCCGGATCAGCGCCCGCATAAGGCTCGTTTCGCGGAACGCGCAGGAAAGACCGTTACGGCCGGACCAGCGTGTGCTGCGCTGGCCGGTATCGGCACAGTCCTAGTCTGTGATCATGACGGAGCTCAAGGACGGGGTTAAGGAGCAGTCGAGCGGTAGTTCTCGACGAGAACGATCGAAGCTGCTTTCGGGCCTGCTTGGGCACTGGGGCAAGGAGGAGAGTAAGAGCCAGGGGGATGAGCAGCCGCTGGCTTACTTTCCGAGGCCGTTCGCTCCGAGGTATGCCGGGTTGGTGGTAGCCGGTGTGGTCACCGCTATTGGGGTGTACGCCCTGCTCGTGTCCCTCGTGCCCGGGATGGATAAAGATCGCGCGGACACCATGAAGACTGCGCTCCTGGTAGTCGGCGGGTCCGGTGCGCTGGCCGCGCTGTACGTGTCCTACCGCAAGCAGCGTACGGATGAGCACAACTACGTCCGGGACCAGGACAAGCTCTTCACCGAACGGTACACTGCAGCCGTTGCTCAGCTGGGCAATGAGAATGCTGCGGTGCGGCTCGGCGGAGTCTATGCCTTGGCCCGCATCGCCGACGATTCCAAACGGGACCGGCCTACCTGCCTCAGCGTGCTGTGCGCTTACCTACGCATGCCGTACGACCGGTTCAACCCTGATGCCAACAAGCGCCAGCGTGAGCGTGAGGTCCGCACCACCGCACAAGGTATCCTCGCTGTCCGGCTGCGCCCCGATCATCCTCCCAGAAGATTCTGGGAGAATGCCGATGTCGACCTGAGCGGCGCCTATCTCATCCAAGCCAGTTTCAACGGCATCACGGCGAGAAGCTTTAACGCCTCCTCGGCGACGTTTAGCGGCCGGACCAGCTTCGAGGGGGCGACGTTCGACAAGGATGCCAGCTTCGAGAAAGCGACATTCAAAGAAAATGTCAGCTTCGAGGGGGCGACGTTCGAAGATATTGCCTTGTTCAGGGAGGCGACGTTCAAAAAGGGCGCCAGCTTCGAGGGAGCGACGTTCAACGGGCATGTCCGGTTTGATATGGCAACGTTCGGCGAGCTATACGGAGATGCCATATTTGATGGAGCGACGTTCAACTCGCTGAATTCGTTCGTCAAGACTGTATTCAAAGGTGGCGCCTCCTTCCACGCGACGTTCAACATCAAGCCCGGATTTATCGAGAATACGTTCAATGGAGAACATCCGCCGAAGTGGCCGGACGATATCGACAAGCCATGGAGGATCCTGTGGGAGCCAGCCTTACCACCGTTGCCGACCCCCGGTCCGGATCCGGAGCCGCCGGCGGGCCGCGCTGACCCGCCGGATCCTACATGAAACTCCCACGTTCCCCGTCCGCATAAGACCTATGCGGAACGCGCTGGTCAGCTTCCGTTTCTCTGGTCTAAGCGGCGTCAACCACGGTGGCGGTGTCCTTTCGTCTGGTGACCATGTGTGCTTGACCTCTAGCCTTCTGGCGTGGGGGAACTGGAGAAGAAGGACAAGCGCTGGTTGTGGCGCGGTCGTCGAGGCTCGGGCGGTCCGTTGGCGCCGTTCGGCGTGGTGTACCTGGCGCTGCTGGGATTGGGCACGGTCGGGGCCCTCGCGGTGTACCTGCTGCTGGTCGCGTTCGTACCCGGGGCGTCCGGGAGCAGGCTGGACGCGATGAAGACCGCTTTGTTGGTGGTGGCCGGTTCTGGGGCTGGCGCCGGGCTGTACGTGCAGTACCGCAAGCAGCGGACTGACGAGGCGAAGAGCGCCCTTGATCATGCCAACAGCCGCCGCGATCAGGACAAGCTGTTCACCGAGCGGTACACCGCTGCCGCCGCCCAGCTGGGCAACGCCGCGGCCGCGGTCCGGCTCGCCGGCGTGTACGCCCTGGCCCGGATTGCCGACGACTCCGAGCGCGACCGGCCCACCTGTTTGGAGGTGCTGTGCGCCTATCTGCGTATGCCGTATGACCCGGACGACCCGAAGACAGAGCCGGCCGAGCGACAGGTCCGCACCACCGCCCAAACCGCCATCGCCGCACGGCTATACCCCGACCATCCCGGGTTCTGGCACGACGCCCGAATCGACCTTGCCGGTGCCTACCTGATCGACTGGAATTTCGTGGGCTTCACGGTAGGTGAGTTCAAGGCAGACCGCGCGACGTTCAGCGGGGGCGCCGGGTTCGGCAGGGCGACGTTCACCGGGGATGCCCACTTCGTCGGGGCGACGTTCACTTTGGCCACCTATTTCGGCGGGGGGACGTTCAATGGGGCCGCCTGGTTCAACGGGGCGACGTTCAGCGGGAGCGCGTCGTTCGGCGGGGCGACGTTCAGCGATTTTGCCGGGTTCGGCGGGGCGACGTTCAGCGGGGACGCCCACTTTGACGAGGCGACGTTCAACAGCAACGCCGGGTTTAACAAGGCGACGTTCAACAGCAACGCCCGGTTTGACGGGGCGACGTTCAACAGGGGCGCCGAGTTCCGCGCGGCGACGTTCCGCCAGGACCTTCCACCGGTGTGGCCTGCCGGGTTCACCGAGCCGACGGAAATCGTGTGGGTCGCCCCGTCGAACCGGACTCGGATCCCAACCCGCCAGCGCACCCCGCCAACCCCCCCGACCGCACCGTAAATTTCCCGAATTACCCTCCGCATAATGAACTGATGCGCAGGTGAGCGCACCACCCGTTCGGCACTGGTCGTACTCCGCCCGCTTGTTTCGCAGGAAGAGATGGAGATCGTTCGCGAGCTGTGGCGCGAGGCTCATTACCCCGCCAGGGCAGGGAGAGGCATCGTCGACAATTGTCGTCGTTGGTCACCCATCGTCGCCTCCGCACGGCCCTGGGACGGCCCAACGGCCTCTTCCGGCGGTACTCCAGTGGTTCACAGGCCCCGCCGACAAGGGGCGCAGCTCGGCGTCACCATGGTGCTTGGTTCGTACTCGTCTACAGACGTCCGCCGAAATTCGCCCCGTTTGTCATTCAGTTTGAGCCTCACACGTTCCCAGATGCAGGCTGGCCCGCCCCCTGGCGACCATGGGTGTTCGGCGTCTAGCCTTCCGGCGTGGGGGATATCGAGAAGAACAACAGGCGTCTGCCGTGGCGCCGTGGGGAGCACCGTGCGCGGGTGTATCGCCCAGGGCCGTTCGGGCTGTTCTACGCCGGGCTATTGGCGACTGGCCTGGTCGCCACCGCGGTGGTGTACCTGGTGCTAGTGCATGAAGTACCGGGCATGCGAACGAACCGTGCCGACACCTTGAAGACCGCGCTATTGGTGATCGGTGGCTGTGGGGCGCTGGCTGGGTTGTATGTGGCTTACCGCAAGCAACGCACTGACGAGGCCAACCACCTGCGGGACCAGGACAAACTGTTCACGGAGCGGTATACCGCCGCCGTTGCTCAGCTGGGCAACGCCGCCGCCGCGGTGCGGCTGGGTGGGGTGTACGCGCTCGCCCGGATTGCCGACGATTCAGAACGCGACCGGCCCACCTGTCTCAGCGTGCTGTGCGCGTACCTCCGCATGCCGTACAACCCCGATTCCACAGAGCCGGCCGAACTTCAAGTCCGCACCACCGCCCAGGCTGCCGTCGCCGACCGGCTACGCCCCACCCATCCGGGATTCTGGTCCGATGCCGAGGTCGACCTGAGTGGCGCCTACCTAACCAGACTCCATTTCGAGAAAGTCACGACGAGCAGTTTCAACGCGTCCGGAGCGTCGTTCAACGGACCTGCCTATTTCGAGGAGGCGACGTTTGGCGTCGCCATATTCACAGAAGCAATTTTTAAGAAACAAGCTTGGTTTCATATGGCCACGTTCAGCGGTATCGCTGCATTCCACGAGACAACGTTCAGCGACAACGCCGGGTTCGAGTTGGCGTCATTCGGCACGGGCGCCCTGTTCGGCGGGGCGACGTTTGAAAGGGGTGCCAGGTTCTTCAGGGCAGCCTTCGCCTCAAATGCTGTTTTCAATGGGGCGACGTTCGCCGGGGATGCCCATTTCGACCAGGCAGACTTCAAAAAAGAAGCCCGGTTTCAGGCCACGGCGTTCGGTGCCGAGGCCGTGTTTGACGACGCGACCTTTGAGAGTGGTGCAACGTTCGACGACGCGCGTTTTGATGGAGGCGCCCGATTCGACAAGACGACGTTCGGCGAACATACCCGGTTCGAGGGGACAAGGTTCCACCGGGACCACCCGCCGACATGGCCGGATGGGGTTGCCGAGCCCGTGGGGGTCGTGTGGATCAACCCGAACCCGGCCGGCGTCCCCCCGGATGGGCCATGAAGCCTCCGGCTCGCAACACAGCTCCCCCGCTAGCACCATCAGGAGTATCGAAAATTTCTAGCTCCAGCTATCCAGCAGTGTCATCATGAGCAGATGACTCAGCAGATGCCGCCAGATGGGCGCACCGCGTATAGGGTTACGATCAACCTCGACGGCAGAGCGCCCCAAGTTTTCCACATGACCCTTCCCGGGACGATCCCGGAGCTCAACATCGCAACGCTCCGAGTCGGAAGGCGTGGCGGAGCCAATGAACGAGACTATGCGTTTCGGGAGCTTTTGTATCCACGCATCGGCGCAGTAACCGTGGCTGGAGGTCATGTCGAGGCCGCGATGAAACGACTGCTTATCCTTCTAATGGAGAGCTCAGGAAGATTTTCGCTGGTCGACAAGAGCTGGTCGGAGCTGCACACTCTCCTGGTCAAGGAGTCGCGGAAGCCTGGTGGTCGAAGGAAAGAGCTCGCAGGGATCCTTCAATGGGCAGTAGACAATCGACTAAAGGAGCGTCGCGACAATGTCGTACACGCGTATTGGTGGATCTTTGATGATGTCGAGGTTACTCGCTCCCGCTTTTTCCGTAAAGAAGATGGCGCGAACATGACAGGCACGTTTGCAGATCTCGACGAAGATGCGAACCTACTCTTTGAATATGCTCAGAAGCTAGACGACTTGCTGGGCGAAGACTGGGCTCGGGCACTTCTGTTTCGCGATTAGAGCGCTAGCTGGTACTTGCCACGAACCAAGCGAACCGAGCCGGACCGTCCGATCCGAGGGTTGCAAGCCTTGGCAGGTGAACGTGTCCTGTTCCGCGGCCCACACAAGGGTTGCGCGCCAGGCACACTGGCGGGCCGGTCTCAATAGCTCCGAAACCCTCGACGGCATAAGGGCTAGTCTGGTCTAGTCGAGACAGGGAAGGGGCCACGTGAGCGAGGCTGTGACACGCCGGGGACACCGCTGGGTCGCCGACGTCCTGCGAGACCGCATCGAGAACAACGTGTATCCGGCAGGTACGCAACTTCCCACAGAAGCGTCCCTCGTCGAAGAGTTCGCTATAGCGCGCGACACGGTACGCCGAGCGCTCGCCGTGCTTGCAGAGGACGGACTCGTAGTCACGACTCATGGCCGCGGTACCTTCGTCCGTGACGAGCGAGACGCAGGAATCGGGCAGCCGAAGCATGCACAAGTGGGTGCCAAACTCAGAGCGCTTATTGAAGCTGGTGAGGTCGAGGCTGACGCGGCGTTTCTGACGGAGGCCGAGGTCCAGCGACGGTTCTCTGTCTCAAGGCGGACGGCCCGTGCAGCCCTCAAGGGCATGGAGGATGACGGCCTCCTCTACGTCACAGGCAGGAGGAGGCTGGTCGCGCGTCAGGACTCCGATACGTCGCGGCCGAATTCGAGGTAAGCGGGGACAGTCGAATCAAGCGCTGCCACAGCTGCGCGAAGACGACGTTCCAGCGAGGGGCGCACGTGGTCTGCGGCTTCGTCCAGCGTCACAAACTTATACGACGACAGCTCGTCGGCCTGGAGCGAAACGGCATCGAGCTGACCTGCGGTGAGCGTTCCGCCATCGAAGATGAACATCACTCCATCGCGCCATACCCCATGGCGGGGGATCCAGTCCACGACCAGGAGTCGTCCAGGCTCAATGTCGAGCCGCATCTCCTCGCGCACCTCTCGTCGGCACGCTGCGAGGGGTGATTCGTCATCCTCGGCCAGGCCACCTGGAATGTCCCACGTGGGCTTGTACACCGGCTCAACCATGAGGATGCGTCCGGCGTCGTCGTGGAACAGGAGGCCGCCGGCAACCCGCTTCCGCGGAAGGCGCGAGGCAATGCCGGGGTTAAACTCCTGCTCAGGCTCGCCCTCGGCGCGCATATCGTCGTCGAAACCCACGTTGCTACCGTAGCCGACCATCAAGACGTGGTAGGGGATTCTGTACGCACGCGCTCAACGAACTCCCGGGCCGCCACGTTTGTAGCGTGCGGCTTGAGCGTCGCCGCTAGATCGGCAACGTGCCGCCGTGACCGAACTGACTGGAGGGCGCCGGGTGTCTCCAGCGCCTTTGTACCCAGTGCGGCGGCATGGTCGATATCCCGGCCGAGCACAGCAATTCGAGCGAGTTGGACGGTGCCGTACAGCTGCCGCCGTGCCTGGCCCCGAAGCCGTTCCAGCACGGCTTCAAAGTGCTCTGATGCATGTCCGGGATCTCCGAGATCTACCCAACACGTACCTGCGTGGCTGGAGAACACGACCTCATCAAACGGAGAGGACCAGTCCGGCCGGTCACTTGACTGGGCCGCAGTGAGCAGATCCTCTGCTCTGCTAAGCGCTTCTCCAGTAGCGCGGATATCCCCAAGCTGAGCATGAGACCGAGCTTCAAACATAGCGGCTTCCGCGAGCACGACCGCAGCTGCCCCAGCTTGGCTGCTGGCGGCCCGAGCAAGCCGCAACGCTTCGTTGGGATGGCGCAAATAGAGTGCCTGATCGCTCAAGCTCGTGAGAATGTACGACCCGAGCGCTCGATCCCCCGCGGCTTCCGCCATGCGAAGGGCCTGAACGAAGTACCGCTGGCCGGCGGCTTGCCGCCCCGTGTCGTACGCCATCCACCCGATGATCTCGCAGAGAACAGCGGTTGCCGCGAACATCTCCCGGCGCACCGCATCAGTACATGTGCCACGAAGTCGAGGCACCACGCGGTCCCGAAGGAATCGAGCCGCGACCTCCCTTGATTTCTCGCCGCCGATTTGCCGGTCGAGTTGATCGAACGTATTCGTGGCCTGACGGATCTCCAGCACGTCAGCCATGGCGACTACGAGGCTGCCCGTTCTCGTCAGATCGTCTTGGCCGCCCGCAAAGAGCCAGTCGAGTGCGGCGGTTGTGAGGGACGTCGGGTCATATGGAGCGTTAAATAGGCCGGCACTGCGCGCTACATCGTGACCGGCAAGGTTGGCCAACTCGACTAACGCCGTTGCCAGCGATGTTTCGTAACGCTCGCCATCGATAATGCGAGTGGCCTGCCCTCGTTCTTGCCAGCCGAAGTCCTCTGGTTTCAGCCCGTAGACCTCGCAAAAGAGCTCGGCATACGGCGAATCAACGGCTTTCGCCGTGTTTTCCCATCGCGCCAACATCCGCATCAGGCTCGATCGCGTGGCCAGTGAAATCCCCTGAACTGCGGCACGCGATTCAAGTTCAACCACGAGCTGAAGCTTCTTCCACCCGCGCTTCTCGCGCTCCTGTCTCAGCCTAGTCGTCATATCAGACCCCGAGTTATACACCGACCGTCGCAGTGGTCTCACACATGGTGTAACAGCACCACCGCCCAAGGCAAGCGATCACTGTCACCCCTAGTCATCCTCTGTCCCCCACTGTCGTCTGCCGCACCGACAGGTGCCGCACGCATCGTGGAACTGCACCCAGCAACGGATGCGACGCAGAGGCTTGACAGACCTGCGGAGCGCTCGGACTATGTATCTAGTCGTCTAGGTACATAGCTCGCTCACAAGAGGTTGCCGAGACGGCCCAACTAGCGGAGGTAGATCATGACCAGTCACTCAACTCGTTCTCGGTCCTGGTTCCAGGGCCGGTACTTCGCGCTGGCCAACTTGACCGGTGCCGAAGTCCACGACTCCCGCATGAACTGCTCCGTGCAGGGGTCGAAAACGACACTGCACGGCACGCCATCGCAGATGCGACACATCGCCAGCCAGCTGATGCGAGCCGCGGACCTGGCCGAGGCCGTCACCGCGCAGTCCTGACGTCCTGCCGACCCTGGCCCGACCCGCCTGTACCGCGGACCGTGGCCAAGGCCGACAGGCCGCAGCCGGCGCAAGCCGTGGCACTGCATTGAGAACTGAACAGAGACCAGCCTGAGGTTCGAGGAACCGGCGTCGAAACACGAGTGGCGCCAACGGTCCCGAAGAACCGTTCGGAAGGCAAAACCGCAGCGTATGTGCTGCCTGCCCGCCACGGACCACATCTATTGAGCCCGTGGCCAGCGGAGAACACAGAACCCTGGCGGTAGATCGGAAGGCATTTCCATGAAGCCGGACAAGACCCAAACGCCCCTGCGCGTCAGCACGCAGCCCCTATACCTGATCGACCTGGCCGGTGACCGGCCGATGCTCGCCTGTCCGGAGTGCCGGACCTGGCTCGTCGTGGCGGACGGCATGCTGCCGCCGCACCGCAGCGACCACCGGCCCGACCAGCCCCAGCGTGACAAGACCGCCCCGCGCCGGCCGCGCTGCGGGGCGTCGCGCCGGCCGGTGGTGTTGGACCTGTCGCCGAGCAGCTGGGCGCGCGAGTCCGCCATCGGCGCGCGAGACGCCGGGATGCGCCGCGGAAACCGGGTGTTCGCTGACCCGCGCTCCGAGTCCAGCCCGCAGCCGCCGGTGCCGGTTCCGGTGTTCCGGCCCGCGAAGTCGTAGCTACAACCCCATACAGAACCTCACCCGCCCGGTCAGGCCCGATGCCAGGCCGGGCTTTCTCATGTTCGTTTTTCGATCCTGAAGGAGGTCAGGGATGAACCGCGCTTTGCCGTTGCGCCGCCCCGGTGCCGGCCGTATCGGGCATCCGATCCGCGCCACCGTAACCGCTCAGCCCGCCGAGACCATCGCCGAGCACCTGGGTGTGGACGTCCGCGGCGCCGGGCCGCTGGCCGGTGCTGCATGTGCGTCCCCGCTGCTGGCCCGTGACGTGATGTTCCCGGACAAGGGCGACCGTGCCGGCGCCGAGTTCGCCCGCAGGGTGTGCGCGTCCTGCCCGGTGGACAAGGACGTGTGCCTGGCCAGGTTCGGAACGCTATCGCACGGCGTCGTTGCCGGGCTGACGGCAGCCGAGCGGCGCGCACAGCGCGTACGTGCCAGGGCGGCGGTGGCTCAGTGACCGGGCTGACGATCCTCGTCGCTGTCGTGGCGATGGTGCTGGTGATCGGCCGTGAGCGGCGGATCTATAAGGCCAACAAGGCGTTCCGCGCCGCCGCGGTGCAGGTGGTGTCCCCGCCCGGGCCGCGCTGGTGGCAGGTGGCGCTGTCCAACCTGATCTATGCCGCGCTGATCGGCGCGTTGCTGCTGGCGCTGGTGCGGCTGGTCCCGGCCAACGACACGACACCGGGCCCGTCGACCCCGTTGGACGGCACCACCGACGGCAGCGGGCCGTCCACCGGTACCGCGCACTCTTCTGCTTCCTCAAACTCTTCGACTCCGAAAGGGGGCTTCCCGATGACCGACGCGTTCGCGATCCAGCGGGTGCGGGACGGCTACCTGGCCGACATCGCCCGCCGCAACACCCTGATCCAGGAGCACCAGCAGTCCGCCGCGGCGCTGGAGGCCGACAACGTCATCGACGCCCGGCACGCCGAGGTCGCCGCCGCGCTGATCGACCAGATCAACGCCGACGCCGCGGCGGTGTGGGCGCCGGTCACCGAGGTGGACGCCGCCGTGCTGGCGACGTCGCACACCTTGACCGCCGGACTGCCCCGGTCGGGCAAGTCCGCCGCGCTGCCGCTGCTGCTGGCCGCGCTGTACAGCGCGGTGTCCGACGTCACCGGCATGGACGCTAAGGACGTGGAGTACATGGTTCACGACCACTTCGGTGGCGGGGACTGCCCGGCGTGCCTGCTCACCGGCGCTGGCGACCTAGCCGCGCTGGACGGCATCGACGGTGCGTGATGCCCCGGATCTCGGAGCGCTTTCTAGACCCTGAGGGCAAACACTTCGGCATCCCCACCTACCCGTGGCGGATGGCCCCTGAGGGGTTGGCCACACGCCGCCAGCTGGCGACCGCCGGGCTCCGGCCCGGCGGTGCGCCGGTGGTTGCCCAGATCATGTGGCCCCGTGGCGGCGAGCAGGTGGGCGTTGCCTACCTGTACGACCTCACCGCGGCGGTGCCGAAGCGGCCGTTCACCGCCGGGCTGGGCCGGTCGGTGGCGGCGATGCTGGCCGCCCGCTCGACCTGCGGCAGCTGCGGCACCGTCTACAAGTACTGCCTGCCCAAGAGCCAGGACTGCTGGCGCTGCCAGAGCGGGAGCGGATCCTGATGCCGATACGGGCTTCTGAGCGTGACCGCTACCCGGGCAACTGGCGACAGATCAGCGACCGGATCCGGTTCGTGCGCGCCGCCGGGCGCTGCGAGTGCACCGGGCAGTGCGGCACGCACCCTGCGGGCCGCTGTACCGCCGTCCACGGCCGACCGCACCCGGTTACCGGCTCGCGCGTGGTGCTGACCACCGCGCACCTGGACCACACCCCCGAGAACTGCGACGAGACCAACCTGGCCGCGATGTGCCAGCGCTGCCACCTGGCCTACGACGCCGCCCAGCACGCCGCGAACGCCTCCCACACCCGCGCGGTCAAAGCCGCTCAGGGCCTGGAACCGCTGTTCGACCTTCCATCTGAAGGGAGCGACCTATGACCACCCTCGTTGAGCACGTGAACGGACACGCCCCCGCCGCCCCGGTCACGCCCCTGGCGGCACCCGATCCCGCCCCACCCCTCGCCGAGCAGCCCGCCGCCCCGGTGGTGATGGCGATCGAGGGCCCGCTGAAGAAGGTCGTGAACGCCGTGAGCGCGGCGGTCGGCGCGCTGGGCCTGCTGGGGTTCGTGAACTCCTTCCACCGCGTGGACGCCACCGCGCAGCCCAGCTTCCACGGCCTGGCCTGGACGGTGCCAACCGGCATCGACTTGGGCATCTTCGTGTTCTCCGCCCTGGACATCGTGCTGGCGATCCTGGACATGCGGATCGTGTGGCTGCGGCTGGTCCCGTGGGCGCTTACCGCGGTCACGATCCAGCTGAACATCGCCGACCAGACCGGGCAGCTGCCGCTGTCCGGGTTCGACAAGCTCGCGCACGGTGTGCTGCCGGCGATGTGGGCGCTATCGGTCGAGGTCGGCGCACACGTGGTCCGCAAACGCGCCCGCCTGACCTCGACCACACGCATGGACCGGGTGCGGATCTCCCGGTGGCTGTTGGCGCCGCTGCCGACGCTGGGCCTGTGGCGGCGGATGGTGCTGTGGGAGGAGAAGTCCTACCCCGCCGCCCTGCTGCGCGAGAAGACCCGTGTGCTGGCCCGCACCGACCTGGCCGACCGCTACGGGCGCTGGTGGCGCTTCACCGCCCCGCGCCGCGAGCGTGCCCTGTACCGGCTCGGCGACCTCGTTCCGGCGACCGTCGCCGACCTGATGGCCGCCGGACCGTCCACACCCGAAACGCCCGCCGGTCCGCCCACCGAGGAACGGACCGTCCGCGCCGACAATCCGGACCGGTCCGCGACCGGTCCCGGACCCAAGCGCGGACCGTCCGGGAAGACGAAGCGGACCGGTCCGCAGACCAAGGGGCGGCCGTCCGCTCGCCGGTCCCGGACCGCAAACGCGGACCAGGCAGCGGACATCGCGGACCTGATCCCGCTGGGCGAGCAGGTGGCCGCCGCCATCACCGCCGCGGACGGACGGCTCACCCGGGCCGCGCTGGTCGCCGAGATGCGCAAGCGCGGCATGCCGGTGTCCAACGAGCGCGCCGGAGTCCTGCTGACCCACCTGCGGACCGCAACCCCCGCCGACACCGCTCAGACCGAGACGACCGAGCAGACCGAGCAGCAGACCGGAACCGAGGAGGTGGCCTGAGATGACCGAGACCTACGAACACGACAACTACGAGCCGAAGGGCGCGCGGGTCATCGCCTTCCCGACCCGCGGCGCTGACGGTGACGACGGTCTGGGCGTGCCCGACTGGGTCAACGCCGACCAGACCGCGGCCGGCGGGCTGCGGCTGTCCGAGGCGGCGACGGACTCCCACGTCATCGAGGGCGTCATCGTGGACCGCACGGCCGGACCGTCGCGGGCACAGCGGCGGATCCGACGCCGCCAGCAGTTGGGCGCCGCCCGCGCCGCGCTGTCGCACCCGGCGGTGCGCGGCGGCGGCCGTCAGCTGGTCTACCTGGCCCTGGGCCTGCGTGTGGCCGGGCGCCGGTACTGGCAGTCCCGCACCACGGTGGTGCACGAGCAGATGATGCGCTCGGCAGTGGCCAGGAACGACCACACTGCGGCGCTGGAGTGGGAGGAGCGGGCGGCGATCCGGCGCTTCGAGCGGCACGAGCGGCGCATGGAACTGCTGTCGGCGCCGGTGGAGGCCGCCCGTGCGGTGTTCGCCGGCACCGTGGGCGGGGCATTCCTGCTGCTGGTCGCGGGTATCGCGCTGTGGCTCAACTCCGGACACATTGCGGATGTGGCCACCCCGTTCGAGGTGACCGCGACCGTGGTGAAGACGACCGCTGACATCCTGCGCCTCACGTGGCGTCCGCTGATCGCGCTGGCGCTGTTGGCCAGCCTGCTGGGGTTGTGGCAGGCAGGCCGCAACGACCGCGACGCGCTGCCGGTGTGGCTGGCCCCGGCCGGGCAGCTGCCCGCGGCGGACGACGCCTACATCACCCCGTCGATCGTGGTCGTGGCCCTGCGGGATCTGGGCATCGCCGACCTGCGCAAAGCCATCGACAAGATGGAGGACGGCGGCGCCGGGATGCTCGGGCCGATCAGCATGGCCGGGTGCGGCGTCGAGGTGGACGTCACCCTGCCCTCGGGTATCTCCACCGATCAGGTCGTCACCAAGCGCCGCAAGCTGGCCGAGAACATGGGACGGCACGAACACGAGCTGTTCATCACCGTCCCGCAGGGCAAAGGCCAGCGGCCCGTGGTCCACCTGTGGATCGCCGACCCCGGCGCCCTGGATGAGCCGGTCGGGGAGTCCCCTCTGGTGCTGGATCCCAGCACGGTTTCGGATTTCATCCACGGCCGTGCCCCGTGGGGGCAGGACCTGCGCGGGAACAAGGCGATGGTGTCGCTGTATCAGCGGCATGTGCTGGTCACCGGCCTGTCCAACCAGGGCAAGACCGCCGCGCTGCGGGCCCTGGCGCTGTGGGCGGCCCTGGATCCGTGCGTGGAACTGTGGATCGCCGACTTGAAGGGGATCGGCGACTGGTCGATGTTCAAGGGCCTGGCCACGGTCCTGATCGAAGGCCCCACCGACGCCCACGTGCTGGCCGCCACGCAAATGTTGGAGGCCGCAGAGGTGGAGATGCAGCGGCGTACCGACGTGGTCAGGGAGTCCGGCTCGGCCAAGGGCATCACCGAGGCCATGGCCCGAAAGCGCGGTTCCGGGCTGCACCCGCTGATCGTGATCGTGGACGAGGCGCAGGTAGCGTACATGTGCCCGGGCATCGAGCCCGGCGACAAGCAGAAGCGCCCGCTGGGCGGGCAGAAGGCCACCTCCCGGTTCTTCATGGCCGCCCGCGGCATGCACAACCAGGGCCGGGCGGCGAACACCACGCTGTGGGAGGGGACGCAGGACCCGACCGATGAGAACCTGCCCAAGCTGGTGCGCGAGGGTGCGCACGTGCGGGCATCGCTGGTTTTGGGCACCGAGTCGCAGTCGAAGATGGCCCTGGGTGAGACCCCGGTGAAGAAGGGCGCCGCCCCCCACAAGCTGCGCCAGGGCCTGGACAAGGGAACCCTGGTCGTCGTCGGCGACGGCATCGACATCCCGGTCGGTGAGCCGTCCGTGAACGTGCGCACCCACTACATCGACGGCGACGCGGCCTGGGAGATCGCCGAGTACGCCAAGACGCTGCGCAAGCAGGTCACCACCCGCGACAGCATCGCCGACGACGACCAGGACAAGCCGGACCTCGATGTGCTGGCCGACGTCGCCACGGTCATCAACGGCGAGACCCGGGTGCCCAAGCAGGAAGTGATGCTGCGCCTGGCCGAGGTCGACGACCGTTACCGGGAGTTCACCGACGCCCGGCTCAAGGCCGAACTGGAAGCCGCCGGCGCCCCGCAGTACACGTACAACGGCGTCACCCACGTCCACGGCGACCGCGTCCGCGAAGCCCTCGCCCGACGGTTTTCCGCCACCGAATAGCCAGGGAAGCGGTCAGAGAGGCCGGTCGGATCCAGAGAGATCTCTCTAACCGCCTCTCTGACCGACCACACCTCACCTGGCCAGTGCATATATCGATCTTAGAGAGGCAGAGAAGCAGAGAACCCGGGGTTTGGAGATGCTCCAAACCCCGAAAATCCGCTGCCTGCTGGCCCGGTGCGTGTCTCTCTACCTCACTCCTCGCCCGCCAGATCACGCCACGAGCGCTCGCGGAAGACAGGACACAACCATGACCCGAAACACCACAAGAGCACGCCGCTTCACCGCCGCGGGCAGCGCCGTCAACCCCGGCGGGAAGCCGGGGCGATCGCGCACCGAGTACCAGACGGTGAACCTGGGCGGGCGCCGGCTGCGGGTGGCCAAGACACTGTCCGAACGCACCAACACCCGCCGCGGCTACTGCAACAGCTGCTCCGGCAACGGCTGCCCGGACTGCGCCGGGAAGGGACGCGCCACCGGCAACCGCAACGGCGCGGCTCGAACGTCCCGAACCTCGCGCCCGGCAACCGCCCGGACGCCGCGCTCCGCCAAGCGCAGCAAGGCCAAGCGTCCGCGCCGCCCCGGGCTGCTGGGGCTGCTCGGCTTCCGCAAGCGGGTACCGCTGCGCCGCCGCGCCAAGTCCTGGGTGCGCAACCTGTTCGGCGCCAACACCACCGCCAGTCGCCGCGGCGGCGCGGCGCGGGGAGGGCAGGTGGTGGCGATCGGCGGCAACCCCGGCGCGTCCTGGTGGCGCTGCCCGCGCTGCGGCGCCGGCGAATACGCCCTGCCCGATGACGACGTGGCCACCGGTCGCGCCGCCCGGCACGTCGCCGAGACCCATCCCGGCATGCCGTTCCGCCTCGACCCGCAGTAGCCCGCGCGGTGTGCGGCCCGCCCAGCGTGGGCCGCACACCGCGCGGCGCCGCCCCGACTACCGCCCGAGGAGGGCTGAGCACGATGACCGAGCTTGCGATCCCGCCGCCCTACCCGGGCACCATCCACACCACCACCGACAACACCACGACGACGACACCCACCGCCCCGACCGCTACCGCTACCGTCCCGCGGCGGCTGCCGGTGTCGCCGACCTCGGTTGCCCTGGCCCTCGCCTCCCCGGCCGTCACCGTCACCATGCTGGCCCTGGCCCGGCACTGGTCCGATCACGGGGCCCGGCACAGCATCGGCGACATGGTGCCGCTGGGCGCCAGCGCCATCCTCGGCCTGGCCCTCACCGCATGGGCCGCTGCCGTCCAAGACGCCATGCTCGTCGGCACCTGCGCCAGCCTGACCGCCGCCGCACTCGCCGTCGGCATGATGGCCTACCCCACCGGCCTTTCCGAGCCACTGATCGTCACCGCGGTGGCGACCGTGCTCGGGTGGGCACTCACCCGCCGAGTTCGGCGGGCCCGCCACATCCGAGCCGAGCGCTACGCCGAACGCCAGAAGGATCGCGACCACGAGGCGAACGTCATCGGCATGCAGTGCCAGACCGCCATAGAAGTCGCCGCGCTGCACGAGCAGGGCGCCACCGACCGGGAAAAGCTGCGGCAACTCGGTGCGACCAAACGCGCCGAGCTGAGCCTGGACGCCGCCGAATACGAGGCGCTGAGGCTGGAACGCGACACCCGGCGCCGACACTTCATGACCGTCAGCCCCACCGCAGCCGCCGCGCTGGACGCCGAACCGGTGGACACCGACCTCGGCGCCACCGCCCGGGCCGCCCTGAGTGTCGCCGCGCCGCTGGCCGGGCTGGCCGGCCGCAGCTGCGCGGTCGACACGTCGTCGGCCGTTCCGCTGGGTCTGCCCACCCGGAACGCCTCATGACCGCAGCGACACAGGCGCTGTTCCTGCTCGGCTCGCATCAGCCCGGATGGCTGGCGTGTGCTGGGGTGCCGCTGTTCATCTCCGACCGTCGGCTACGGCCGTACAAGACACTGCCTCGCGCAGCTGCGCCGTGGGCACTGGACTCCGGCGGCTTCACCGAACTGAAGGACTACGGCGACTGGACCACCAGCCCCGAGGACTACGTGATCCGGGTACGCCGCTACCGCGACCAGATAGGGCGCCTGATGTGGGCGGCGCCGCAGGACTGGATGTGCGAACCGGCCGTCATCGCCGGCGGACGGATGGGCCCGCTGACCTTCGTCGGCACCGGCCTATCCGTCGCCGAGCACCAGCGACGCACGGTCGAGAACTTTCTGCAGCTGCGAGACCTGGCCCCGGATCTGCCGTTCGTGCCGGTCATCCAGGGCTACACCCTGCCCGAGTACCTGGCCTGCGTCGGCCTATACGAGGACGCCGCCGTGGACCTGGCCGCCTTCCCCGTGGTCGGCCTGGGCTCGGTATGCCGCCGACAGGGCACTGCAGAAGCCCACGACATCATCACCGCCCTGCGCCAGCGCGGCATCCCCCGGCTGCACGGCTTCGGAGTCAAAACGCTGGGCCTGGCCCGCTACGGGCACCTGCTGTGCTCGGCTGACTCCCTGGCCTGGTCGCTGGATGCCCGCCGCGAGGGTACCCCTCTGCCGGGCTGCACCCGTCACAAGAACTGCGCCAACTGCCTGCGCTACGCCCTGCGCTGGCGCACCGGCGTCATCAACACCCTCCCGAAGAGCCCTGGCCATCGGCCCCGGTGACCAGCCCACCCACAGCAAAGGAGAACCGACGCATGACCGTCACCGACACCACCGACTTGGCCGCGCAGGCCCGCCAGGCCTACACCACCGCCCAGGCCCAGAACCGCTACCGCGAGATGCGACACCGCACCGAACAGGTCGAGAACATCTACCGCGCCCTGGCGAACCTGAACATCACCCCGGCCGACTCCACCCCGGCGTTCGTCAACACCGTCAGCGGCCAGATCTGCATCCCGCTCATCGCCGGCGAACTCCGCTTCGAAACCGTCGCCGAAGACGACCCGGACAGCTTCGACTTCCCAGTGCAGACCCACGCGGTGGCCGCCGAGTGGGACGCCGACGCCCGCATGGTCCACCTGGTCGCCGACGCCGACTACGACAGCGCCGCCTACAACTCCACCGGCCGGGTGCTGTACCCGGCCGGATACCTGCGCACCCTGGCCGACCTCGGCGAAGCGCTCGAACACGGCGGACGCAAGCCCCGCCTGCCGGACACCACCGAGACCAAGACCGACCGGATCCTCGGCGCGGTCAACGGCGACCTCATCGACGCCCACGGCTACGCCATCCTGGCCGCCGCCGAAGCGGTGTGCGCTGCCCTGGCCGACATCGCCGACGCCATCCGCGCCGGAAACCGCCTGTAGCCGACCTGGCAACACCCTGACCCGCATCCAGCAACCACACGGACCCTCAACCAGAAAGGACCCGAACCATGACCGAGACCCTGCTGCCCACCACCACCCACAACGCGGTCAGCATCACGGTGCCCGACGCCGCGATGGCCGACGCGATCGAGACGATGATCCGGTTCGCCAGCCTCGCCCCGGCGATGCCGAAGCTGGGCGCCTGGAGCCTGCGCCGCACCGGCACCGGCACGTGGAAGGTGCGCGCGATGTCCGGCTTCCACGGCAACGAGGCCGCCGACATCGACGCCATCCGCCAGTGGGCCACCGTCCTGGACGGCGGCACCACCCAGCTGTCCGACGAGCAGGGCACCGAGGAGTTCGGCTACCGCGAGCTGACCGCCCACGGCACCCTCGGCGGCCACACCGAGGTCGTCATCTGGGACCACATCGCCTGCCACGACACCGAGGACTGACCCTGCGCCGGGCGCGGCGCCGATTCCGCCAAGAACACCGCCGCGCCCGGCCCACCGATCCCCTCAACACGCATTACGAACCGAGAGGACCAGCACCATCATGACCGAAACCGACACCAGCAAGCCCCCGGCCCACTATGAGGGCTGGTGGGAAGTGCCCGCCGGGCTGCTGCTCGCCTCCCAGCTCGCCGCGATGGACCTGCCGCGCATCCCCGGCGGCCCGGTCGCCGGCATCGTGCAGGCCGAGAACTGGCACGCCGACGGCCGCGACGACGCCTTCCGGCTGTACCGGCTGTCGGAGTCGCTGCCGTCGGCGGCGTCGGCGGCGCAGCTGGAGGCCGCCGACGCCAAGCGCATCCGGAACCGGGTCTACCGCTGCGAGGAATGCGGGGCGTGGTCGGAACAGGCACTGCCCCGCTACCCGCTAGACGACCTCCTGCTCAAGGACGTCGAACCGCGGTACCTGTGCGGCTGCTGCCGCCACCTCACCCGGGTGGCCGGCTACCAGGCCTACTACGCCGCCCGCCGCGCGCAGACCGCGACCTGGGCGGCGCGCATGACCGCACCGGGCGCCGCGCTGGCCATCACCGCATCCGAGATCCGGCCCGTCGGCACCACACCGTCGGGCAAGCGGCACCCGATCACCGGCATCGCCATCCTGGCCTTCGACATCGCCGACGGCCGCAAAACCTTCGACGCCACCGTGCTGCGCCGCCCGGCCAAGCCCGGCAGCAAGACCAAGGGCATGCTGGACCCCGAGCCGGGCGCGGCCAAGTTGCGGGCCGCCATCAAGGGCAGGACCCTGATCTGCTGGCGCGCCGAGCAGCTGGAGCCGCTGCGCCCGATCCTGGCCCCGAACAACCGGCACGCCACCCTCGGCGAGGCCGCCCATGGGCACGTCACCAACTGGCGTGCCGACCTCGATGTGCGCACCGGCCACCTGCGCCCGGCCACCGACCCCGGCCGCCCGGACCGGCTGGCGCTGCTGATCCGCCGCATCGCCGCCAGCGGTCAGGAGGTGTCGGCGTGAGCATCACCTTTACCGACATCTTCTGTGGCGCCGGCGGATCCTCCACCGGACTGGTGAACGCCGGCATGGAGCTGCAACTCGCCGCCAACCACTGGGAGCGGGCCATCGAGACCCACTCGGCGAACCACCCGGGCGCCGAGCACCTGTGCGCGGACATGGACCACTACGACATGCGGCGCCTGCCGGACACCGACGTGCTGTGGGCCTCTCCGATCTGCACCGAGATCTCCCCCTCCGGCGGACGCAAGCGCCGCAGCCGCAAGGGCGCCCCGCCGCCCGGGCAGGAAGGCATCCAGGAACTCGGGTACGTGCCACAGACCGGTTTCGAGCGCACCCGCGCCACCGCCTACGACATCCTGCGCGCCACCGAGGTACACCGCTACAAGGTGGTGATGTACGAGAACGTGCCGGAGTTCGCCACGGACTGGGAGCTGTACTCCTGGTGGGTTCAGGGCTTCAAGGTCCTGGGCTACCGGCACGTGGCGGTGTCGGTGAACGCCGCGCACATCGGCGGCGCCGGCAACACCCCGGCGGCGCAGTGGCGTGACCGCTACTTCGGGATGTTCGTGGCCGAAGGGCTGCCGCTGCCGGACCTCGCGCCGCGCCCGACCGCCTGGTGCCCGGTGTGCCAGGAGAACGTGGCCGCCATCCAGTACTGGAAGGACACGCCGTTCACGCGGCGGTACGGCAACATCGGCAAGTACCGCGATCAGTACGACTACCGCTGTCCCAACGGCACCCGGTGCCGGCACGCGATCGTCGAACCCTACGTCGCCCCGGCCGCATCCATCATCGACTGGAGCGACCGGGGCGTGCTGATCGGCGAGCGGGCCGAACGCAAGATGCGCCCGCTGGCCACAACCACCATCGCCCGGATCGAGGCTGGGCTAGCGATGCTCGGCAAGCGGCGGATGGTGGTGACCGTCAACCACGACGGGCACGACGGCCGCGCCTTCGACCCAAGTGCCGGGCCGCTGCCGACCCGGAGTGGGAAGATCGGGGAGGCGGTGGTGGTGCCGTCCGGTGGTACCTGGAACAGCACCCCGTACCTGGTCGACGGTCCGTTCCGGACCCGCATGACCCGCGAGTGCGAGGCCCTGGCGTTCCCGCCGGAAGCCGCGCACGCGTTCGTGGTCGAGTACCGCAACCACGCCACCGCCTCCCCGGTGACGGCGCCGATCGCCGCGGTAACCGCGCAGGGCAACCACCACGGCCTGGTCATCCCCTACCGCAAGGGCCTGACCAAGACCACGGACGAGCCGCTGCTGACCATGAGCACCGTGGACCCGGCCGGGCTGGCCCGCCCGGCGCCCAGCGTGGAGGAGTGCCATTACCGGATGTTGCAGCCGCGCGAGCAGCTGCTGGCACAGCGCTTCCCCCGCGACTACATCGTGCACGGCAACCGCGGCGAGCAGACCATGCAGGCCGGCAACGCCGTCCCGGCCAACGTCGCCCAGTGGCTCGGCGGCAAAGCCTTGGCGGTGCTGTCGTGACCGGCACACGCCGCCGTGCCTGCACCGGCAAGAAGTCGCACCGACGACGTCCGGACGCTGACGCGCACCGTGACCGGCTCATCGCCAGCGGCGCCGCCCCGGAGGGGATCCGGGTCTACCGCTGCCGCCACTGCGGTTTCTTCCACGTCGGACACAGCGGACCCACCGGCAAAATCCACCGCTGACCCCTCCGGCGCCCACTCGACGAACGGCCCGCAGACCACCGGTCAGCGGGCCGTCATCGTTCCCCTGACCGCTTCTCTTGGAGGCCCTGCTTGTGAGTGCTGACATGCTCACCGCTGCCCTCGACCTCGCCGAGCGCGGCAACATCGTGTTCCCTCTCAAACCCAACGGCAAGACCCCGGCCATCCCCTCGGCCCACGAACCCGGATCCGACTGCCGCGGCGAATGCGGCCGACTCGGACACGGCCTGTGGGACGCCACCGACGACCCGGCCATCATCCACCGGTGGTGGGGCTACTGCCCGGCGGCCAACGTCGGCATCAACTGCGGCGCATCCGGGCTGTACGTCCTGGACCTGGACACCCCCAAACCCGACACGCCACCGCCATGGCCGCCGTTCGACGTCGAAGGCGTGCGCGACGGCTTCGACGCCCTGGCAGTGCTGGCCGAGCACTGGGTGGAACCCCTGCCGCTGGGCGGGCTGGAAGTCCGCACCGGCCGCGGCGGCACACACCTGTACTTCCGTCAGCCTGACGGCGCGCAGCTGCGCAACACCGCCAAGAAACTCGGCTGGCTCATCGACACCCGCGGCGTCGGCGGCTACGTCGTCGCCCCCGGCTCCATCGTCGCCGGCAAGCCCTACACCATCACCACTCAGGCCGAACCGGCCCCACTGCCGCGCTGGATCCGCCGACTGGCCGACCCCCCACCGCCCCCACCGGTACCGCCGCGCCGTTTCCGCGGCACCCCCAACCCCGACAGGTACGCCGCCGTTGTCCTTGAACGCGAACTCGCCCGGCTCAACGCCGCCGGTGCCGGGGAGCGCAACGACACCTTGAACGCCGTCGCGTTCAACCTCGGCCGACACGTCGCACGCGGCACCTTCACCTACGCCGAGGCCGAGAACGAACTGCTGCACGCCGCCCAGGGCCTCGGCGACGCGAACAAGGGCCCGGACATGGCCAAGAGCACCAACACCATCCGGCGTGCCCTGGCCGATGGACAGCGGAAAGGAACCTGATGGCCGACGAGCAGCCCGCCGACACCCCAGAACCCGAATCCGACCCGCCCGGCGAAGACGTCCTGGACTCCCTCGCGGCCATCGCCAACGGCGCCGGCGCCGAGGTCGAAGCCCAGTTCCAGCAGCTCGACAAGCCGAAGAGCACCGACAGCACCAAGTCCGGCAGCGGATCCGGTGCCGGTGGTGATGGCAAGGAAAAGGGCCCGAGCCAGGCCACGCGCCTGGTCGAGCTGGCCAACGCCGCGTTCCGCACCGTGGCCGGCGCCGACGGCAAGACCTACGCCGTCGCGCTGACCGGCCCCCGCATCGCCTTGCCGCTGCGGGGCGAGATGGGCCTGCGGCTGCACCTGGCCTCCACCTACTACGCCGAAACCGGATCAGCCGCCGGATCCTCCGCCCTCGCCGACGCGCTCACCGTCCTGGAAGGACAAGCCATGACCACCACCCCCGAACCCGTCGCCCTGCGCGTGGCCCGGCACGAGAACACCCTCGTGCTCGACCTCGGCCACGCCGACGGACGCTGCATCGTCATCAGCCCCGGCGAATGGCACCTGGAACCGGAATCCCCGGTGCTGTTCCGCCGCACCCGCCTCACCTCCCCGATCCCGCTGCCCTCCCGCGAGGTCGGCGGGCTGGCCAAGCTGCACGAGCTGCTGAACGTCTCCGACTCCGGATTCCGGCTCATGGTCGCCTGGCTGGTCGCATCCTTGTTCCCGGACATCGCCCACCCCATCCTGACCATCTGCGGAGAGCAGGGCACCGCCAAATCCACGTGCGGGCGGCTGCTCGTCTCCGTAGTCGACGAATCCCCGGCGCCGCTGCGTACCCCGCCCAAGGACGCCGGATCCTGGCCCGCCCAGGCCGCCGCGTCCTGGACGGTCATGCTCGACAACATCTCCACCATCGCGCCGTGGATGTCCGACCTGCTGTGCAAAGCCGTCACCGGCGACGGCATGGTCACCCGCGCCCTCTACACCGACGACGACGTCAACATCCTGTCCTTCCGCCGCGTCCTCGGCATGACCACCATCGACGCCGGCGCCCTGCGCGGCGACCTGGCCGAGAGGATCCTGCTGGCCGAACTCGACCCCATCCCGGCCGACAAGCGCCGCACCGAGGAAGAGGTCAACACCCTGTTCGAACAGATCCGCCCGGCCGTCCTGGGCGGCGTCCTCGACCAAACCGCCGCCGTCCTGGCCGCACTCCCGAACGTGAACGTCGCCGAGCTGCCCCGGCTCGCCGACTTCGCCCGGATCCTGGCCGCACTCGACCACGTCAACCAGGCCGACGGCTGGACCACCCTGGACGACTACACCACCCTGGCCGCCGAACTCACCGAAGCCGTGATCGAGGCCGACCCCTTCGCCGACGCCGTCCGCACCTTCGCCACCAGCCAGCGCAGCTGGGAGGGCGGCGCTGCCAAACTGTTGGAAGCCCTCACCCCCGCCGAGCCGCCGAAGACCTGGCCCCGCACCGCCCGCGCCTTGTCCGGACACCTGCGCCGTGTCGCCCCGGCGCTGCGGCGCAACGGCGTCAACGTCGAGTTCACCCGGGGCAAGGAGCGGCTCATCAAGCTGACCTTTTAAAGGGTCCCGAATTCGACCGTCGGTACCGTCGGTACCGTCGGCAAACCCGATCTGACCAGCACCGATCCGCCGACGGTACGCCGACGGTAGGGCCCCAAATGCCGACGGTAGGGACCCCGGCCAACCACAGCGGGCCCCGGACACCAACCGCCCTACCGTCGGCAAAAGCAGCCCTACCGTCGGCGTACCGTCGGCACGCACACCACCTCTGACGTGTGCGAATACCTCATGCGCCGACGGTACCGACGGTACCGACGGTCAAATCCGGCCCCATCCAAAAAGGCCACCACCCGCTCGCGCAGCTGCGCGCAAACGCACTCTCTGCCACGCCGGCCCCGACGCCGCGCGCCTCCACGCAGAGGGCGCCGGGGCCGTGCCTCACGGAAGGAGGTCCACCGTCATGACCGCCGCCGCGCACGAAACCACCATGGCGCACGAGCCGCGCCTTTACGACATCCCCGACCTGGTCAGGATCCTGCGCCTGAGCCGCTCCGTCATCTACGAGCAGATCCGCGCCGGCCGCCTGCGCACGGTCAAGCAGGGGCGTTCCCGCCGGGTCTCCGAAAAGGCCGTCTACGACTACATCGCACTACTCGAAAGGGAGGCCAACCAGTGAGGACAGCCGTCGCCGATGACGACGACAAGCCCGAACCCAAGAAGCGCCGTTCCCGCGGGGACGGCGCTTTGTACTGGAGCGAGGAACGCCAGCGCTGGATCGCCGAGGCGACCGTCGGATACCGGCCGAACGGGAAGCGCATCATCAAGAAGGCCAGTGACAAGACCAAGACCGGCGCGAAGGCGAAGCTCAAAGAAATCCTGCGCGACTACGACGACGGTCTGACAACTGCCTCCGGGAACTACACGGTCAAGGACGCCGTAGAGGACTGGCTTACCTATGGCCTTCCGGGGCGGCATGAGCGGACCGTCGAGAAGTACCGAATCCTGGCAGAGGTCCACGTCATTCCGCATCTGGGCAAGGTCAAGCTTCGTGACCTGACTGCTGAGCAGGTAGACCGCTGGCTCACCGCGCGAGCCGCGTACCTTGCTACCAGCAGCGTGCAGGACCTGCATTCGCTCCTGCGACGGGCCGTTTCCCGCGCACAAGCACGCGACAAGGTGAAGCGGAATGTCGTCATGCTCTGCGAACCCCCGACAGGAAAGCGCCCAGGTCGGCCATCGAAGGCGCTGACGTTCGCGCAGGCGGAAGCCATTCTCGACGCAGCCGAACGCACCCCCATGCACGCGTACATCGTGACGTCGCTGTTGACCGGCGCGCGGACCGAGGAGCTGCGGGCCTTGACGTGGGGTCACGTCGATCTCGTCGGCAACCCGGACGCGAAGCCCGCTGTACCGCCGAGCATCATGGTGTGGCATTCGGTCCGCGACGACGGCGACACCAAGACCCAGAAGTCACGACGAACGCTGGCGCTGCCCGTGCGCTGCGTCGAAGCCCTCAAGGCGCATGGCCTTCTCCAGAACCTCAGCAGGGAAGGCACCGACAGAGGGTGGGAGGACGACGATCTGGTGTTCTCCACGGCCGACGGCGGTGAGCTGGACGCCGCCAACGTCCGGCGCGACTTCCGACGCGTGGCGAGAGCGGCCGGCCTCGACGCGAAGCAGTGGACGCCGCGGGAGCTGCGTCACAGCTTCGTGTCACTGCTGTCCGACTCCGGCATGCCGATCGAACAGATCTCCCGACTGGTCGGACACAACGGGTCGGCAGTGACGGAGCGGGTCTACCGGCACCAGCTCCGCCCGGTTCTCCAGGAGGGCGCACAGGCGATGGATGGTCTGTTCCCTGGGACGTTCCGGGAGACGTAGTCACTCAGTTAGACACTCACACACGCCAGAGGCCCCATCCGATCTTCGGATGGGGCCTCTGAGCTGGTGGGCGATACTGGGATTGAACCAGTGACCTCTTCCGTGTCAGGGAAGCGCTCTCCCGCTGAGCTAATCGCCCGTGCTTGTATTACGTTGTCCTGCTGCCTTGCTGTCCTGCTGTCCTGCGAGGTGGTGACGGGATTTGAACCCGTGTAGACGGCTTTGCAGGCCGTTGCCTCGCCTCTCGGCCACACCACCGTGGGAGCCCGATCAGGCGCCGTACAACTACCCGACCAGCCCTTCCGTCCGAGCGGATGACGAGACTCGAACTCGCGACCCTCACCTTGGCAAGGTGATGCTCTACCAACTGAGCCACATCCGCGTGCGCGTCCGGGGCTTTTTGCGGCGCCCCCTGGCGACACCATGAACTGTAGCGGATCCGGGCGGGGATCCAAAAACCATTCCCCTCAGCTGTCACAGGGTGGGGTTGAAACCAGGGTGTAACGGGGCAGAACGGTGTCCATGGTTGCTGTCGGCTGTCGGTCGGTTACCGTGGGATGCCATTCGTTCGGGTGGTTCGGCGACGGTGCCGGGCCGGCGTGCGGTCGGGCGCGGCCACGATGGACCGGGTCCGGCAGCTGGGCCGGCTGGCGGTGTGGACGGGAAGGGGCCCTGCGGTGGCTCGGATGAGGCGGCGGATCGCACGGATGGCGGCCTGGGGCGTGACGGGCCTGCTGATCGTCGCGGGTGTGGCGGCGGCCACCGCGACCGGGGCTCCGAGTGCCCCCAAGGTGCTGCGGCCCCTCCCGCGGATCGTCGGGGGTGCGGCGGCGCAGGCCGGGGCGTTCCCGTTCATGGCCGCGCTCCAGCAGTGGGAGGGCAACGGCTATCTGACGGTCTGCGGCGGCACGCTCATCGCCCCCGACGAGGTGCTCACCGCGGCGCACTGCGTCGACCAGTGGACCATCGGGCAGCTGACGTCCGCCGGGCAGCCTCGGCAGCGGGTCGTCGTCGGGCGGACCGTGCTCTCGGGGGACGACGGCGCGGTACGGCTTCCGAGGGCGATCCGCGTCGACCCGACCTGGGACTCGGCCACCGAGGTCGACGACGCCGCGGTGCTGCAGCTGGACGCGCCGGTGACGGGCGTCCCCACGCCGACGCTGCCGGGCTCCGGCAACCGGGCCTACGAGCAGCCCGGGGTGGATGCGCTCACCGTGGGCTGGGGCAGCACCCGGCCGCAGAGCCCGACCGACGCCGGCGCCGGCGTGTACCCCGACGAGCTGCGCCAGGTTTCCCTGCCGCTGGTCGGTGACGGCCCCTGCCAAGGCGTCTTCGACGGCGTGCACAACCCCACCCTCTACCCGAAGGTGATGCTCTGCGCCGGCGGCGACGGCCACCACGACGCCTGCACCGGCGACTCCGGCGGCCCGCTGCTGACCGCCCTGACCGGCGGCGTCTGGGAGCTGGTCGGCATCACGAGCTGGGGCAACGGCTGCGCCGTCCCCGGCACCCCGGGCGTGTTCACCCGGCTGTCCGCGCCGGAGATCCACGACTTCGTCGCCGCGTCGGGCGGAGACGTGCTCTTCGGGCCGTAAGCGGCGGAGAGCCCCCAGATCGTCCGCCACGTCGGGTAGGGCTGTGACCTTCGGCGTGAGCCGCCGCAGCTCCGCGACAGCCCCAGAGGGGCCGCCGTCCAGCGAACCGCGAGACAATGAGTTGTGCCCTCCCCCGCCCGCCGCCGCAGCGCCATATCCCGCGAAGCCGGAACCGGCTCCACACCCCCGGCGCCCCTGGCGTACTTCGCCGGCAAGCTGGCGACCGGTCTCCGGGATGTGACCTCGGACCTGACCGCACTGGACTCCACGGGCTACTGGGCCGTCGTCGGGACCTACGAGGGCGCATGGACCCTGGCCCGCTTCGACGACGTCCGGGAGGCGCCGCTGCCCGCGCCGAGCGCGCCCTGGACCGGTCCCGCCCGCGACGCGTGGACCACCTCGCTGGACCAGTCCGCCTACGAAGGCGCGGTCAAGAAGATCCGCGACGAGATCGCCCACGGCGAGGTCTACCAGGTCAACCTCTGCCGGGTGCTGTCGGCCCCGATCGCCCCCGAGGCCGACCCGCTGGCTCTCGCCGCGCGTCTCGCCGACGGGAATCCGGCGATCTACGCCGGCGTCGTCGACGTCCCCGGCGCCCGCGTCGTGACCGCCTCCCCCGAGCTCTACCTGCGCCGGGTGGGACGGACCGCCATCTCCGAGCCGATCAAGGGCACCGCGCGCACCCCCGACGCGTTCCTGCCGAAGGACACCGCCGAGAACGTCATGATCGTCGACCTGGTCCGCAACGACCTGGCCCAGGTGGCCGAGATCGGCACCGTGGAGGTCCCCTCGCTCCTGCGCGTCGAGCCGTATCCGGGCCTGGTGCACCTGGTGTCGACGGTGACCGCGGAGCTGGTTCCGGAGGCCGGCTGGCCGGAGCTGATCGCCGCGACCTTCCCGGCCGGATCGATCTCCGGGGCGCCGAAGAGCAGCGCTCTGCGGATCATCGACGAGCTCGAGACCGCGCCGCGCGGCCCGTACTGCGGCGCCGTGGGGTGGGTGGACGCCGACCGGGGCATCGGGGAGCTGGCCGTGGGCATCCGCACGTTCTGGTGGCGGGACGGCCGCCTGTGCTTCGGCGCCGGAGCGGGTATCACGTGGGGATCGGATCCGCGCGGCGAGTGGGACGAAACGGAGCTCAAGGCCGCCCGGCTGCTGGCGGTCGCGTCGGGCCCCACGCCGGCCCGCGAGTGAAGGAGACTGGGAGCCATGAGCACTGACAAAGTCTGGGTCGGCACCGGCCTGGTCGACGCCGGGGTCCCGCACCTCTCGGTCTTCGACCACGGCTTCACCGTCGGCGACGGTGTGTTCGAGGCGGTGAAGGCGATCGGCGGCCGGCCGTTCGCGCTCACCCGGCACCTGCAGCGGCTGGCCCGCTCGGCCGCCGGGCTGGGCCTGCCGACCGTGGACGTCGACGCGGTGCGGCACGCCGTGACCGAGACCCTGCTCGCCAACGACGTGCCGCCGCTGGCCCGCATCCGCATCACCTACACGGCCGGCGTGGCGCCGCTCGGCTCCGAGCGCGGCGACCACGGCCCGACGCTCGTGGTCGCGGTCGGCGCCACCAGGCCGCACGCCGACTCGACGGCGATCGCCACCGTCCCGTGGCCCCGCAACGAGCGCGGCGCGCTGGCGGGCATCAAGTCCACGTCCTACGCCGAGAACGCCAAGGCGCTGGAGCGGGCGCTGCGGGCCGGCGCCAGCGAGGCGGTGTTCGCCGACACCACCGGGCGGCTGTGCGAGGGCACCGGGAGCAACGTCTTCGTGGTCCGCGACGGCCGCGTCCTCACCCCCACCCTGGACACCGGCTGCCTGGCCGGTGTGACCCGCGCCCTGGTCCTGCAGTGGGTGCCGGGCGCCGAGGAGACGGACCTGCCGCTGGAGGTCCTCCAGGACTCCGACGAGATCTTCCTGACCTCCACGCTGCGCGACGTGCAGGGCGTGCACCGGGTCGACGACCGCGAACTGCCCGCGCCGGGCCCGGTCACCAAGGACGTGATGGCGGTCTTCGCCGAGCGGTCCGCCGCGGAGCACGACCCTCTGTAGCCACAAGCTGGAAATCCCCGCGAGGCGGAAAACAGCGGAAAACAGCGCCCCCGCCGACGGTGATCGCGTCGGCGGGGGCTCGCTGGGTTCGGGGCCTCGGCTGAACTCGGGCTCAGTTGTCGGCGAACAGGTGGACGAGTTCGGCGTCCAGGTCGTAGAAGCGGTGCTCCAGGCCTGGCGGGACGGCGGCGTTGGTGCGCTTCAGGAAGGACTCCAGCGCCCGCGCCGGGGCCTCCAGCAGCGCCTCGCCCTCGGGCGAGCTCAGTGCCAGACACACGATCGCCTGGCCCCGGCTGCGCGAGGGCCAGACCCGCACGTCGCCGGTGCCGGTGGGGCGGCGCAGCCCCTCGGCGAGCAGCTCGCGGGCGAACACCCAGTCCACGGTGTCCTGCCCGCCGGTGTGGAACGTGGCGTGCACGGCGTAAGGGTCGGCGGTGTCGTAGCGCAGGCCCGCGGGGACCGGCAGCGAGGAGTCGCCGGAGATGACGAGACGCAGCTGCAGCTCACAGGTGACCGATGAGCTCATGGCGGTCGGCCTTTCGCTAGGAGTGCGCCGAGGCGGGCGGTCCCGAACTCAGCGGTTCACACCCCCGCGTTCCATGTGGTCCGCGTCGAGGGGCGCGAAGGAGGAATGCCACGGTCCGGTGGTCCGTAAACCCGTGTGCCCGGTATACGGCGTTGTGCGTAGGCCATCAGGTCGAGGACAAGACCTTGACGTGCAGGACCGACCGCGGGAGGTCGCGCGGCGCAATCCCCCGAATCGGGACAGAACCCACCGTATACCACCGGTGACACAAGGTGACCATTTCCTGCGGTCCGGGCGGGTCGCCGCCCCTTACGCCGCACCCCCGCCGCGCGGCGCGCCCCACGGGGAAAGGGGTGCGCACGAGACCGTCCGGATGCGGTAAGGTTACGGACGTCGGAACGGCCCAGAGGGGCTGAGGGGACAAAAAGCAAGGGCGATTAGCTCAGCGGGAGAGCACTGCCTTCACACGGCAGGGGTCACTGGTTCGATCCCAGTATCGCCCACATCAAGGGACGGCCGCATATCAATTGATATGCGGCCGTTTTCGTCGTTCCCGCCGGAACTCACCGCACTCCCCTCGGCCGGAACTGGACGCTGATCCGCGGGCCCAGTGGCCGGGCCGACTTCGGGACCGCATGCTCCCAAGTGCGCTGGCAGCTGCCGCCCATCACCAGCAGATCGCCGTGGCCGACCTCGTAGCGGAGGGCGGGGGCGCCGCCGCCCCGGGGGCGGAGGGCCAGGGTGCGGGGAGTGCCGAGGGAGATGATCGCCACCATGGTGTCGTGGGTGGAGCCGCGGCCGATGGTGTCGCCGTGCCAGGCGACGCTGTCGCGGCCGTCGCGGTAGAGGCACAGGCCGGCGGTGGTGAAGGGCTCGCCGAGTTCGGGGGCGTAGTGGCGGTTCAGGGCGGTGCGGGCCTCGGTCAGGAGGGGGTCGGGCAGTTGCTCGTCGTCGCCGTAGAAGCACAGGAGGCGGGGAACGTCGACCACGCGTTCGTACATCATCCGGCGTTCGGCTCGCCAGGGTACGGATTCCATCAGGCGGGTGAAGAGCTCGTCGGCGCCGGAGATCCAGCCGCGGCGCAGGTCGAGCCAGGCGCCGTCGGTAAGGGGGACGCGTTCGACGGAGTCGCCGAGGGGGCCGACGGCCTCCGGGGTGCCGGCGTCGAGGAGGGAGCCTTGGAACCAGCCGTTGTCGAACATGTGTTCAATACTAAGCGGAGGGCGAGGTCGGGACGCTAGGGTCTTCGCACACGCCGACAACAACGTCACGAGCACAGCAGGAGTCACGCCGCCATGAGCGCCACGGTCGTCGCCAAGGAACTCACCGCCGGGCACGGCGACCGCGTGCTGTTCTCCGGGCTGGACCTGGTGGTCTCCCCCGGCGACGTGATCGGCCTGGTCGGGGTCAACGGGGCCGGGAAGTCCACGCTGCTGCGGCTGCTGGCCGGTTTGGACACGCCCGAGCAGGGCGGCGTGCAGATCAGCCCTCCGAACGCCACCATCGGCCACCTGCCGCAGGAGCCCGAGCGACGGGCCGGGGAGACGGTGCGGCAGTTCCTGGCCCGCCGCACGGGTGTCGCGGCGGCCCAGGAGGCGCTGGACGCCGCCACGGAGGGTCTGGTGGAGGGCGTACCGGGGGCGGACGACGCCTATTCCGAGAGCCTGGAGCGCTGGCTCGGCCTCGGCGGCGCGGACCTCGAGGAGCGGGCCGACGCGGTGGCGGCGGACCTGGGCCTGGCCGTCGACCTGGACCTGGAGATGACGGCCCTGTCCGGCGGGCAGGCGGCGCGCGCCGGCCTGGCCGCGCTGCTGCTGAGCCGCTACGACGTGTTCCTGCTCGACGAGCCGACGAACGACCTGGACCTGGACGGCCTGGAGCGGCTGGAGCGCTTCGTCGCCGAGCTGCGCGCGCCGGTGGTGCTGATCAGCCACGACCGGGAGTTCCTGGCGCGCAGCGTGAACCGGGTGGTCGAGCTCGACCTCGCGCAGCAGCTGATCCGCCAGGTCGGCGGCGGTTACGAGGACTACCTGCGGGAGCGGGAGGTCGAGCGCCAGCACGCGCGCGAGGAGTACGAGGCCTACGCCGAGACCAAGGCCGGTCTGGAGGCGCGGGCTCACATGCAGCGCAACTGGCTGGAGAAGGGCGTCAAGAACGCGCTGAAGAAGCGGCCGGACAACGACAAGAACGCGGCCAGGTTCCGTGCCGAGTCCACGGAGAAGCAGGCGGCGAAGGCCCGCCAGACCGAGCGCCGGATCGAGCGCCTGGAGGTCGTGGAGGAGCCCCGCAAGGAGTGGGAGCTGCGCATGACGATCGCCGCCGCGCCCCGCTCCGGCTCGGTGGTGGCGACCCTGCGGGAAGCGGTGGTCCGTCGTGGCGACTTCACCTTGGGCCCGGTCAACCTGCAGATCGACTGGGCCGAGAAGGTCGCGATCACCGGCGCCAACGGCTCGGGCAAGACCACTCTGCTGGCGGCCCTGCTCGGCCGGATCCCCCTGGACGAGGGCTCGGGTTCGGTCGGCTCCGGCGTCGTGATCGGCGAGGTCGACCAGGCCCGGGGCCTGTTCCTCGGTGAGCAGGCGCTGCTGCGCGCCTTCGAGGAGCAGGTGCCCGAGCTGGAGCCGGCGGACGTGCGCACCCTGCTGGCCAAGTTCGGCCTGAAGGCGGACCACGTGCTGCGCTCGGCCGCGACGCTGTCGCCCGGCGAGCGGACCCGCGCGGCCCTGGCCCTGCTCCAGGCCCGCGGGGTGAACCTGCTGGTGCTGGACGAGCCGACCAACCACCTGGATCTGGCCGCGATCGAGCAGCTGGAGTCGGCCCTGGCGAACTACCCGGGGACGCTGCTGCTGGTCACGCACGACCGGCGGATGCTGGAGGCGGTGCAGACGACGCGGCGGCTGAACGTGGAGGCCGGGAAGGTCAGCGAGGTCTAACCCCGGTCTCGAGCTCCTAGCTCGCCGCCCGCTGCCCCTCGGCGAAGAAGGCCGTGATCTCCTCGACGGTCGCCGCCAGCGGCAGCGCGGCTCCGAACGGCGCGTTCCAGAACTCGCCTTCGCGCGGCTTGTGCGGGCCGACGTACATGTACGGCTCGTTGAGGTAGTTGTCGCCGGGAGACACGCCGTAGTTGACCTCGTCGACGGTCACGCCGACGTCGAAGTGCTCGGGCCACAGCACCGGGGTGGCCTCGGGGGCGAAGGCGCGCAGGGCCTGGTCGCCGCGGTACAGGGCGTCCAGCAGGCCCAGGGCCTCCGCGGGATCCAGTTCCGGGTGCTCGGGCGGCTGGGCGCCGGAGCCGTCGTGGTACAGCCCCACCGGGGCGCCGGCGGTCACGCCGAGGCGTTCGCCGAGTTCCTGGTAGCTGGCCCCGCGCACCGGCACCGGGCTTCCGTTGGACCACACGTTCAGGTGATCCGCGCGCAGTTCCGGCTCGGTCACCGTGGCGATCGCGCCCGGCAGCACGCGCAGCCGGATGGTGTGGTCGCGCCGGTACTGCGGACCGGCGAGCAGCAGCTCCGCGATCCCGTGCAGCGCGTCCCTGGTCTTCTCCACGCCCATCGCATGCCTCCAGCGCAATTAACCAGAAGAAGGAATCCCCGGCGTCAGCCTATCCTTGACGTGCCATGGAATCTCAGCTCAAGACGGCTCCGCTCGCCGAGCTCACCGCTCGCCTCGCGGAGCTGACGCCGCATGACCGGCACCGCCTGTCCCGCCGCATCGACGGCGCCCGACGCATCCGCAACCCCAAGGCGCTCCAGGCTGTGGCGGCGGAGATCGAGGCCGAGATCCAGACCGCCCTGGGCCGGGTCGAGGCCCGGCGGGCCGGCGTCCCGAAGATCACCTATCCGGACAACCTCCCGGTCAGTGCGCGCCGCGACGACATCGCGGCGGCGATCCGGGACCACCAGGTCGTGGTGATCGCCGGTGAGACCGGGTCCGGGAAGACGACGCAGATCCCGAAGATCTGCCTGGAGCTGGGCCGCGGCGTCACCGGGCTGATCGGGCACACCCAGCCGCGCCGGCTGGCGGCCCGCAGCGTCGCCGAGCGGATCGCCGAGGAGCTGGGCCAGCCGCTGGGCGAGACCGTCGGCTACAAGGTGCGCTTCACGGACCAGTCCAGCGACGACACGCTGGTCAAGCTGATGACCGACGGCATCCTGCTGGCGGAGATCCAGCAGGACCGGATGCTGCGCCGCTACGACACGATCATCATCGACGAGGCGCACGAGCGGTCGCTGAACATCGACTTCCTGCTCGGCTACCTCAAGAGCCTGCTGCCGCGCCGCCCCGACCTGAAACTGATCATCACCTCGGCGACCATCGACCCGGAGCGTTTCGCCCGCCACTTCGCCGGCCGGGACGGCCGGGACGCGCCGATCGTCGAGGTCTCCGGCCGCACCTATCCGGTCGAGGTCCGCTACCGGCCGCTGCTGCTGGACGACCCGGAGCTGGACGCCGACGCCGCCGACCGCGACCAGATCCAGGCCATCAGTGACGCCGTGGACGAGCTCGGCCGCGAGGGCCAGGGCGACATACTCGTGTTCCTCTCCGGCGAGCGCGAGATCCGCGACACCGCCGACGCGCTCAAGAAGCGCAACCTCCGCCACACCGAGATCGTCCCGCTCTACGCCCGTCTGAGCTCCGCCGAGCAGCACAAGGTCTTCGAGGCCCACACCGGCCGCCGCATCGTTCTGGCGACCAACGTCGCCGAGACCAGCCTCACCGTCCCGGGCATCCGCTACGTGATCGACCCCGGCTCGGCCCGCATCTCCCGCTACAGCAACCGCACCAAGGTCCAGCGGCTCCCGATCGAGCCGGTGTCGCAGGCGTCGGCGAACCAGCGCAAGGGCCGGTGCGGCCGGCTGTCCGACGGTATCTGCATCCGCTTGTACTCCGAGGACGACTTCCTCTCCCGCCCGGAGTTCACCGAGCCGGAGATCCTGCGCACCTCCCTGGCCTCGGTCATCCTCCAGATGAGCGCGCTGGGCCTGGGCGACGTCGCCGCCTTCCCGTTCCTGGACCCGCCGGACGCCCGCAACATCCGCGACGGCGTGAACCTGCTCCACGAGCTCGGCGCGCTGGATCCCGAGGAGCAGGACCTGCGCAAGCGCCTGACGCCGGTCGGCCGCAAGCTGGCGCAGCTGCCGGTGGACCCCAAGCTCGGCCGCATGGTGCTGGAGGCGGACCGCAACGGGGCGCTGAAGGAGATCATGATCATCGCTGCCGCGCTGTCCATCCAGGACCCGCGCGAGCGCCCCGCGGACAAGCAGCAGGCCGCCGCCGAGAAGCATGCCCGGTTCAAGGAGCAGGGCTCGGACTTCCTGGCCTGGCTGAAGCTGTGGGATTACATCAAGGAGAAACAGAAGGAGCTCTCCTCCAACCAGTTCCGCAAGCTCTGCAAGGCCGAGTTCCTGCACTACCTGCGCATCCGCGAGTGGCAGGACGTCCACAGCCAGCTCAAACAGATCGCCAAGCAGCTGGAGCTCACGCCGAACAGTGTCGAGGCCGGCCCGGACCAGATCCACATCAGCCTGTTGAGCGGTCTGCTGTCGCACATCGGCCTGAAGGACTCGGAGTCGTTCGAGTACATCGGCGCGCGTAATGCGAAGTTCGCCATCTCCCCCGGCTCGGTGCTCTTCAAGAAGTCGCCGCAGTGGGTGATGGCCGCCGAGCTTGTGGAGACCACCCGCTTGTGGGGCCGCGTCGTCGCCACCATCAAGCCGGAGTGGGCCGAGCCGCTGGCACAGCATCTAGTAAAGCGAACGTATAGCGAACCCCACTGGGAGAAGTCCGCGGGCGCCGTCATGGCGTTCGAGAAGGTGACGCTCTACGGCATCCCCCTTGTCGCCTCCCGCAAGGTGAACTACGGCAGCATCGACCCCGAGGTGTCGCGCGAGCTGTTCATCCGGCACGCGCTGGTCGAGGGCGACTGGCAGACCCACCACAAGTTCTTCTCCGAGAACCGCAAGCTGCTCGCCGAGGTCGAGGAGCTGGAGAACCGCGCACGGCGCCGCGACATCCTGGTCGACGACGAGACGTTGTTCGACTTCTACGACGACCGCGTACCGGCCGACGTGGTCTCCGCTCGGCACTTCGACTCCTGGTGGAAGAAGACCCAGCGGGAGGAGCCGGACCTGCTGAGCTTCGAGAAGTCGATGCTCATCAACGACGGCGCGGGCGCGGTGGTGGAGCAGGACTATCCGGACTCCTGGCGCCAGGGCCGGATGAAGTTCAAGCTCACCTACCAGTTCGAGCCGGGCGCGGACGCCGACGGCGTCACCGTGCACATCCCGCTGGCCGTGCTCAACCAGGTCACCGCCGACGGGTTCGACTGGCTGATCCCGGGCCTGCGCGAGGAGCTGCTGACCGCGCTGATCAAGGCCATGCCCAAGGCGCTGCGGGTGAACTTCGTGCCGGCGCCGAACTTCGCCCGGGCGCTGCGCGGGAGCCTGGTCCCGAACGACGGCCCGCTCCGGGACGCGGTCGCCAGCGAGCTGCGCGCGGTGTCCGGGCACCGGGTCGAGCCGACGGACTTCGACCTGGACCGCGTGCCGGACCACCTGAAGATGACGTTCCGGATCGTCGACGACAAGGGCCGCAAGCTGGCCGAGGGCAAGGACCTGGAAGCCCTGCAGCTCAAGCTCAAGGTCAAGACCCGGGACGTGATCAACGACGCCGCCGACGGCCTGGCCCGGGAGGGCCTGAAGACCTGGACGGTCGGCACGCTGGCGAAGACCTTCGAGCAGAAGCGGCGCGGCCTGACGATGAAGGCCTATCCGGCGCTGGCCGACGCCGGCGACAGCGTCGCGGTGCGGCTCTACGACACCGCCGAGGACCAGCGGCGCGCCATGGCCGCCGGCACCCGCCGGATGCTGCTGCTGAACATCAACTCGCCGATCAAGTACATCAACGGCCGGCTGAGCAACCCGGCGAAGCTGGCGCTGAGTCACAACCCCTACGGCAACGCCCTGGCGCTGCTGCAGGACTGCGTGGCCTGCGCCGCCGACCATCTCATCGCTCGCAACGGCGGCCCGGCGTGGGACGAGGCGTCCTACCAGAAGCTGTACGACGCGGTGCGCGCCGACCTGGCCGACGTCTCCATGCAGGTGGTGCAGCAGGTGGAGCGGATCCTCGCGGTCTGGCAGGAGGTGGAGCGCAAGCTCAAGGGCATCACCAGCCGCTCGCTGCAGACCGCGCTGGCCGACGTCCGCGCCCAGCTGACCGCGTTGATCCACAAGGGCTTCGTCTCGGAGAGCGGCTTCGAGCAGCTGCCGCATCTGGCGCGCTACCTGCGCGCGGTGGAGCGCCGGCTGGACAAGCTGCCGGACAACCCGAACCAGGATCAGCTGCTGATGTACCAGGTCCACGACGCGCAGGACGAGTACCAGCTGCTGCTGGACCGGCTCCCGCCGGGCCGCCGGAGCGACCCCGACGTGCGGCGGATCCGGTGGATGCTGGAGGAGCTGCGCGTCAGCCTGTTCGCGCAGCAGCTCGGGACGCCGGAGACGGTGTCTGCCAAGCGGATCTACCGGGCGATCGACGCTATCGAGGGCTGAGTGGCGGCGGGCCGTGCGACGGGTCGGGCAACGGGCCCGGACGACGTGAGCGCCGTCGGCCATATCAGGGTGCGTCGAACCAGGGTATGATCCGGCGCCATGACCCCTGCCGCCGGAACCCCGTGGTCCGACCCCGTAGCCGGCGACCGCTCCGCGACGGAGGCCGACGCGGCGGACCGGATGGATACTTCGACCGCGCATCCGGCGCGTGTCTACGACTACTGGATCGGCGGCAAGCAGAACTTCCCCGCCGACCGCGACGTCGCCACCAAGATGGCCGAGGCGATGCCGGGCATCCCGCGGCTGGCCCGCGCGAACCGCGCCTTCCTGGGACGCGCCGTGCGGTACGCGGCCGAGCGGGGCGTGCGGCAGTTCCTTGATCTGGGCGCCGGCCTGCCGGCCGCGGGGAACACGCACGAGATCGCGCAGTCCGTGCACCCCGACGCCACGGTCGTCTACGTCGACAACGACCCGCTGGTCACCGTCCACGGCCGGGCGCTGCTCGCCGACGAAGCGCGGACCCGGGTCTTCGAGGCCGATCTGCGCGACCCGAAGTCGGTGCTGACGCATCCGGATGTCACCAGCCTCATCGACTTCGACCAGCCGGTGGGGCTGCTGCTGGTGGCCGTGCTGCACTTCGTCACCGACGACGCGGATCCCGCCGGGATCGTCGCGTCGTTCACGCAGACGCTGGCGCCCGGCAGCCACCTGGTGATCTCGCATGCGGGATCGGACCTCGTGCCGGTCGAGACGGACAAGCTGCGGCCGATCTACCGGTCGTCGGCCACCGGCGCCCTGCGCGACCACGGGGAGATCGCCGCTTTCTTCGAGGGCTTCGACCTGGTCGAACCGGGTCTCGTCCGGCTGCCGTTGTGGCGGCCGGAGGAGGCGCCGCCGGAGGACCTGTCGCAGTACTGGGTCTACGGCGGGGTCGGCGAAAAGCGGTAATTACCCTCGGCGGGGTCGTGACCGGCGCACCAACATCGCCAAGTGCGTTGCCGGGCCGGTGTCCGAGCCGAAAAGATGGCTGCGTGTCCCAGCAACCCGAACAGACCGCACCGCTGACCCTGCAGATCCTGCCCGACGGGAGTGAGCGGGTCTTCGACGGCTCCCGCCGGGTCGTCATCGGCCGCGACTCCAACCAGGTCGACGTCATCGTCTCCGAGCCCCGGGCCTCCCGCGTCCACGCAGCGCTCTACGTCAGCGGAGGGGCGTGGATCCTCGAGGACGTCAGCAGCCAGGGCACGTTCGTGCAGAACACGCGCCTGACGCAGCCGATGACGCTGCCCGGCCCCGTGGTGGTGCGGCTCGGCCACCCCGTCGACGGGCAGGAGCTGCGGCTGGTGCCGGGGGCGCGGCGGCCGAACCTGCCGCCGCCCGGCCAGCCCGGCCACCAGGCGCAGCCCGGCCAGCCCGCTCAGCATCAGGCCGCGGCACCCCAGCAGCCCGCCGTACAGCAGACCCCGCCCGGATTCCAGCCGAGCCCGCCGCCGCGTCCGGTGGCACAGCCCGGCCATCCGCAGCAGCCGCCCGCGCCCCACCAGCAGTGGGCCCAGCAGCCCGGCGCCATCCCGCACCAGACCCCTTACGTCCCCCAGCACGTACCGGCCCAGCAGCCGCAGCAGCCCCGCCTCGGCGAGTACACCGGCGTCTACCAGACCGCCGCCAACGCCTCCACCAAGCTGCGAATAGGCCGCGACGCCACCAACGACATCGTCCTGCACGACCTCCAGGTCTCCCGCTTCCACGCCGAACTGCATCTGCGCCCCGGCGGCCGCGGCTTCGAGATCGTCGACCTGCGCAGCCACAACGGCACGTTCGTCGACGGCAACCGGGTCGGCCGCTCCGAGGTGCGCGAGGGCGCGGTCATCGCGATCGGCCGGCACCTGCTGCGGCTGCGCAACGGCCAGCTCGAGGAGTTCGTCGACACCGGCTCGGTGACGTTCTCCGCCGCCAACCTGTCGGTGCTGGCCGGGCCGAAGGTGCTGCTGGACGACGTGAGCTTCGCCCTGGAGGGCGGCGACTTCCTGGCCGTGCTCGGCCCGACCGGCGCCGGCAAGTCCACCCTCATGAAGGCCCTGACCGGCAACCGCCCCGCCGACCGCGGCGCCGTCCTCTATAACGGACGCGACCTTTACGCGAACTACGCGGAGCTCCGCAACCGCGTCGGATACGTCCCGCAGGACGACATCCTGCACCCGCAGCTGAAGGTCCGCGACGCCCTGCGGTACGCGGCGCGGCTGCGCTTCCCCCCGGACACCGCGGCCGCCGAGCGCGAGCACCGCGTCGAAGAGGTCATGGCCGAGCTCGGCCTGACCGAACGCGCGGAACTGGCCGTGGAGAAGCTGTCCGGCGGCCAGCGCAAGCGCACATCGGTGGCGATCGAACTGCTGACCCGGCCCTCGCTGCTGATCCTCGACGAGCCCACCTCGGGCCTCGACCCGGGCTACGAGAAGTCGGTGATGGACCTGCTGCGCCGCCTCGCCGACGGCGGCCGCACCGTCATCACGGTGACGCACAGCATCCAGAGCCTGGACCGCTGCGACCGCATCCTGTTCCTGGCCCCCGGCGGGCAGACCGCGTTCTTCGGGCCGCCGCCGGAGACGTTGCAGTTCTTCAGCCGCGGCACCTACGCCGAGGTGTTCCAGGACCTGGACCGCGCCGCGCCCGGCTTCGCCAAGAACGCGTTCGCCGGTTCTCCGGCCGATCACCAGTACGTGCGGGCACCCCTGGGCGCGCAGCTGAGCAAGGCCAACGGCGCCGGCCCCGCCGTCGCGCAGCAGGCCGCGACCCCGGCGGCGAACGCGAACCCGCACTGGGCCCACCAGCTGTCCACCCTGTTCCGGCGGTTCAGCTCGGTGGTGATCGCCGACCGGCGCAACACCCTGATGCTGTTCATGCAGGCACCGATCCTGGGTCTGCTGATGCTGGCGGTGCTCGGCTCCAACGACCTGTCGACCACCGACCCGGTGGCCGCCAAGAAGGCCGGCTCGGTGCTGCTGGCGCTGGTCCTCGGCGCGACCTACCTCGGAGCGTCCAACTCCATCCGGGAGATCGTGAAGGAGAGACCGATCCTCACCCGGGAACGGGCGATCGGGTTGTCTCCATCGGCGTACGTGCTGTCGAAGGTGTTGCTGCTCGGTCTGCTCACCATCGCGCAGGCCGCGGTCCTGGTGTTCCTCGGCATCGTGCGGCAGGGCGGGCCCGGGCACGGATCCGTGCTGTCCTCCGGCCAGTTCGAGCTGTTCCTCGGCGTCGCCCTGGCCGGCCTGGCCGCCATGGCCCTGGGACTGCTGATCTCGGCCTTCGTCTCCAACGCCGACAAGGCGCTGACCATCCTCCCGGTGATCTTGTTCGCCGAGTTCCTGTTCACCGGCTCGGCCTTCCCGGTGAACAAGACTCCGGGCCTGGCCCAGGCCAGCTACCTGGCCACGGCGAAGTGGGGCTACTCGGCCGCCGCGTCCACCGCCGACGCCGACGTCCTGCTCGGCACCGGCTGCAACGACACCATGCCCGAGCCGCTGCCCGGCGCGAAGTGCGACGCCACGCAGGCGCACAAGGCGGGGGTCTGGTGGGGCGACATGACGGCGCTCAGCGCGCTGACCGTGGTGTGCATCGCCGGTGCGTGGCTGGCCATCCGGCCGGTGGGGCAGCCGAAGCGGAAGTGACGGACCGACACCGCAGACGAACGGCGCGCGCCCCGTATCTTCTGGACGCGCGCCGTTCGTCGTCTGCTTCGCAGTACCAGTGCCGACCTACGCGGCCCCCGCCGCAGCAGTCGCCCAGCACCCCGCGACCCGCCGCAGCGGCAGCTCCACTCGCACCGTCTTCCCGCCGCCATCGGCGTCGGCCGGCACCTCGGTCCGCCCCCCGGCTTCCGCCGTCAGGTCCCGGACCAGCTGCAACCCCCAGCCGCCGCTGTCGTCGGGATGCGGGCTGAGCAGCGCCTTGGGCCGGTGCGGGTGGCGGTCGTGGACGGCCACCGACAGGCAGCCGTATTCCAGCGCCAGTGTCACCTCGGCCTGGCGGCACAGCAGCGCCGCGTGCTTGGCGGTGTTGGTCACCAGCTCGCTGATGATCACGATCGCTGAGTCGACCACGGGTTCGTCCAGGTCCAGCCCCCAGTCGACGAGGATCTCGCGCGCGACGCGCCGCGCGGCCGAAGCCCCCTCGGACTTCGTGGGCACCGCGAAGGTGATCCGGTAGCCGCCAAGCGGCTCCCGCCCGACCCCGAGCACTTCCATCACCTCACACGTCTGTGGCGCGCTTCGTCCCGTATCGGAACGGCTCCCCCGCCGTCGGTACAGTTGCCATGCTGTCCGTGCCTTGGCAGTCATGCCCCCTGCACGGCAGATTCACTCCTGCGAATGCACGTTCATTTGGAGGCGGCATTGAAGAGCGAGCAGGCGATAGCCGACCGCTTCGCCCTCGACGACCTGCTCACGGCCTATGCGGTGGCCATCGACACCGATCAGGTGACGGAACTCACACGGCTGGCCACCGAGGACGCGGTGTTCGACTACCAGTCCAGCGGCGGGCCGCGCGGTCCGGTGGCGGAGGCGCAGCAGTGGCTGGAGAAGGCCCTGGCCCAGGTGCCGGTGCGGGCGCACCTGATCGTGAACCGGCGCTTCGACATCCATGAGGACAGCGCCTGCGTGGAGGCGCACTTCTTCAACCCGATGTCGGTGCGCGTGCCGGGGCAGAAGGGCGACATCTGGAACCCCGGCGGCGGCTTCTACTTCGTCGGTTTCCGCCGCACGGAGAAGGGGTGGCGGATCTCAGAGCTGGTCATGTTGGAGACCTGGAGAGTCGCCGTCGGCGTGCGCGCGGCCGGCGGTTCGAGCGGGCACCACGGCGCCTGACGAAGCTCCGGACGCGGCGGGCTGGCCGGGGTCGGCGTCGTCGACCTGGTCAGCCCGGCGCGTCGGTGCTGTCAGGAGTGCGCGGCCGGGAGATCGGCGCCCGCGCTGCTTTCCCCCCGGGCCTTCACCACCGAGTGGACGAAGGCGGCCACGATCATGGACGTGCCGGCGATCGACGCGACCCAGTCCGGCACGTCCTTGCCGATCTCCACCAGCAGCAGCACGGCGAGGATGCCGATCGAGTAGTACGCCCCGTGCTCCAGGTAGACGTACTTGTCCAGGGCCTTCTTGCGGACCAGGAAGACGGTCAGGCTGCGGACGTAGGCCGCGCCGATGCCCAGGCCGATGGTGAACAGGGCGATGTCCACGGTGACCGAGAAGCCGCCCATGACGCTGTCGAAGGAGAACGACGCGTCCAGAACCTCCAGGTACAGGAACAGCATCAGCGCCTGGCGTCCTTGCGGTGGTGTGTCGCTGCCGGCCGCGGCCAAACTCTCGCTCTTGTCGGCCGCGCTGTCCGACAGCCGCTTGATCGTGAAGTACGTGACCAGGCCGATCACGCCGGCCGTCGGCACGCCGAGCTGGTGCTCCTTGCCGAAGGTGAGCGCGGCGACGCCCAGGAACAGCACGACGCCGACCACCTGGAACGCCTCCAGCGCCAGCGGCTTGAACCGCTCGCCGAACGCGGCGAGACGCCGTTCGAAGAACGGCAGCCAGATCTGGTCGTGGTCGCTGAGGAAGAAGTCCATGAAGATCATCAGCAGGAAGACCCCGCCGAAGGCCGCGATCAGCGGCTGCACGTTGAGGATCTCGTGGGAGTAGCCGTTCGGGTCCTTCACCGAGGAGCTCAGGACGTGGAACGGGTTCTGCCGCGTGGCGGCCACCAGCACCACCAACGGGATCAGCAGCCGCATGCCGAACACGGCGATCAGGATGCCCACGGTCAGGAAGAGCCGCTGCCAGCGCTCGTCGAAGCGGCGGAGCACGGTCGCGTTCACGACCGCGTTGTCGAAGGACAAGGCCACCTCGAGCACCGCCAGCATGGCCACGACCGTCGCCGAGCGGACGCCGCCGAGCCAGAGGGCGAAGACTAAACCCAGCAGGGTGGCGCCATAAGCCAGCCTGAAGTCCCGTCCGCGCATGTCACGGCCCTTTCTGCCAAGCACGCAGCCGTCCGGGACGCCGGAAGCCGACCGCGCCGTAGTGATCGGGCCGCCTGACGCGCACCCACCGTCTCTCTTTCTTAGGATGCCCTATTCAGTCTTCTAATACACGGGCGGGGGCATGAAAAGGGGGGCTTCGCACTCTGCTTCGCGCCCCGTAACTTGTCGCCAAAGGTATGCCCGCGCGTTACCGTTCGTTCCGGGCCCGGCGTCAAGCTGATCGGCGTCGCGGGGCTCTGCGGACTGTCAAGGACTTCCGTATCGGGGCATGGGGTGTAAGGGGTTTGGGATTGGCTGCGCTAGAGGGGGCGTTGGAAAGCGCCGAAGAGGTGCCGGACGCCGCTGTGGGACGGGGTGGGCGGCGGCGCTCGGCGTCGCTGTCGCGAGAGCACGGCCTGGCCTGGCTGTTCCTGCTCCCGTCACTGGCCGTCTTCGCGGTGTTCATCCTGTATCCGCTGGTCGAGTCGTTCGTGCTGAGCACGCACGGGTCGGATATCTTCGGCAACTCCTCGCGTTACGTAGGGTTCAAGCACTTCCAGGATCTGTTCGCCGACCCCGACTTCTACACGGTCCTGAGCACCACGGCGATGTTTACGCTGCTCACCGTGGTTCCCGGGGTGCTCGGAGCGTTGGTGCTGGTGCTCCTCATGGAATCCCGGATCCGGGGCATCCGCATCTTCCGAAGTGCTTTCGCCCTGCCCTTCGCCTTCTCCGCGGCCAGCGCATCGGTGATCTTCGCCGTGATCTACAACCCGGCGATCGGCATCGCCAACGGGATGCTGGGGCACTTCGGCGCCAAGCCGGTGGGTTGGCTGACGGACCCGGCCTGGGTGCTGTTCTCGGTGGCCGCCGTCCAGGTGTGGCTGACGCTGGGCTACAACGTGCTGGTGCTGTCCGCCGGCGTGGCGGCGATCCCGGCCGACATCCTGGAAGCCGCCCGGCTGGACGGCGCGACCGGGTGGCGGCTGCACCGGTCGGTGGTGGTGCCGCTGCTGTCGCCGCAGTTGTTCTTCCTCACGGTGGTCTCCACCGTGAACTCGCTGCAGGCGTTCACCGCGATCCGGGTCCTGGCCCCCGAGGGCGGCCCCGGCGCCAAGGCCATGACCCTGGTGTACGTCATCTACAACAGGGGCTTCGAGAACGGCAACAGCGACCTGGGGACGGCCAGCGCCTATGCGATCGTCCTGCTGGTCATCGTGCTGATCCTCACCGCGATCCAATTCGGGGTGCTGGAGCGGAAGGTGTTCTACCGGTGAGCGCGACGGTGCGGGACCGGCTGGCCAAGGCCCTGGTCTACCTGGTGCTGATCGCCGCCGCGCTGGCGGTGGTGTTCCCCGTCTACTACGCGCTGGCCGGCAGTGTCATGCCGACCCGCGACCTGACCAAGGCGCCGCCGGCGCTGGTGCCGTCGGGGCTGCACCCGCGCAACTTCACGGACGTCTTCAACGCCGTGCCGTTGGGGCACCAGTACCTGAACAGCGTGATCGTCGCCGGGATCATCACGGTGGCGCAGGTGGTGACCTCGCTGCTGGCCGCCTACGCCTTCGTGTTCCTGCCCCTGAAGTGGCGCGGCGCGGTGTTCGGGCTGTTCCTGGCCACCTTGATGATCCCCTGGGAAGCGATCATCATCCCCAACTACAAGACCATCGCCGACGCGCACCTGGCGAACACCTACTTCGCGCTGGTGCTGCCGTTCCTGGCCTCCGCGTTCGGGACCTTCATGCTGCGCCAGTCGTTCCGGCAGTTCCCGATGGAGCTGCGGGACGCGGCGCGGATCGACGGCTCGGGGCACTGGCGGTTCCTGTGGCGGATCGTGGTGCCGGTCTCGCGGCCGACGATCGCGGCGATCGCCGTGTACTCGTTCCTGTCGGCGTGGAACCAGTACTTCTGGCCGCTGCTGGTCACCGACAACCCCAAGATGCAGACGTTGCAGCTGGGGATGTCGCAGCTGAACAACTCCGAGTCGGCCGACCCGCGGCTGATCCTGGCCGGGGTCGCGCTGTCGGTGCTGCCGACGCTGCTGCTGGTGGTTTTCGGGCAGAAGTTCATCGTCAAGGGTCTGACCAGCGGGGCGGTCAAGTAGCACCGTCCCGTCTCACTTCACAGGGGAGATCTCAATGAGGAGAACGTTCCACGGCCGCTCCGCGCGCATAGCCGCCGGGCTGCTGGCCGCCGGGCTCGCGCTGGCCGCGTGCAGCTCGTCGTCGTCGAAGGACGGCTCGTCCGGTGGTTCCAGCGGGGGCTCGTCGAACGGCGCTCCCGGGGCGGACGCGCTGGACAAGGCCACCGGTGTGGTGAACCTGACCTTCTGGCACAGCATGAAGGACACCAACCAGAAGGCGGTCACCGCGATCGTCGACGCCTTCAACGCCAAGTACCAGGGCAAGATCCACGTCACGGACACCTACCAGGGCAACTACGACGACGCGATCGCCAAGTACAAGACCTCGGTGACCTCGCACTCCACGCCGTCGATCATGCAGGTCTACGACGTCGGCACCCGGTTCATGGTGGACTCCAAGCAGACCCTGCCGATCGCCGACCTGGCCGCGAAGGACGGCTTCCCGCTGACCGACCTGCAGCCGAACATCGTGAACTACTACTCGATCGGCGGCAAGCTGCAGTCGATGCCGTTCAACTCCTCGATGCCGCTGCTGTACATCAACGTCGAGGCGTTCAAGAAGGCCGGCCTGGACCCGGCGAACCCGCCGAAGACGCTGGACGAGCTGGCCGACGCCGCCAAGAAGCTGACGGTGAAGGACTCCGGCGGCACCACCACCCAGTACGGCTTCGGCGCGGCGGACTACGGCTGGTTCGTCGAGCAGCTCACCGCCGAGTCCGGCGCGCCCTACTGCGACAACGACAACGGCCGCACGTCCCGCGCCACGAAGCTGAACCTGACCTCCGGGGCGCCGCTGGCCTACACCAAGTGGTGGTCCGACCTGGTCAAGGGCGGCTACGCGGCCAACACCGGCCGGCCCACCGCGGACGCCCAGGCGGCGTTCAAGAGCGGCAAGGTCGCGATGAACCTGGAGTCCACCGGCGTGCTCGGCGGCTATGTGGACGCCGGCGCCAAGGCCGCCACGCCGTTCACCGTGGCCACCGCGCCGTTCCCCAAGGCCAGCGCCTCCGACAGCGGCGGCCCGGTGATCGGCGGCGCGTCGCTGTGGATCGACCGGGTCGGGCACTCCGACGCCGAGGTCCGCGCGGCCTGGGAGTTCGCCAAGTTCGCCTCCTCCGCGCAGCAGCAGGCCGCCTGGCACCAGGCGACCGGCTACTTCCCGGTGAGCGTGGCGGCGCTGCAGGACCCGACGGACGTCGCCTACCGGCAGCAGCACCCGCAGTTCCAGACCGCGATCGACGAGCTGACCGCCACCAAGCCGAGCACCGCCACCGCCGGGTGCGTGCTGGGCGTGATGCCGCAGGCGCGCGCCGACCTGGAGCAGGCGATGCTGAACGTGGCGACCACCGGCACCACCCCCGAAGCGGCGCTGGCGGACGCGTCGTCGAAGATCTCGAAGCTGATCAGCGACTACAACTCGGCCGTCGGCTGAACCGCCGGGTGATTTAAACCCGGAGGAAGCGCAGTCATAGGATGGCTGCGCTTCCTGCCTTTTTGGGCGGAACCACCACGCAAGACGACACGAGCAAGGGCCAGGAGCCATGGTGACGCCAGCCTCGACCACGGTGCCGATGCCCGCTCCGCTGACCGGGTCGGAGGTGGCGACGGCGTGGCACTGGAACGCCGTCGTGATCGCGATCCTGCTGGCGGTCGCGGGGCTCTACGCGGCGGGAACGGTGCGGGTGCGGCGCAGCGGGGAGGCCTGGCCGGTCAACCGGACGGTGGCGTTCTGGCTGGGCCTGGCGCTGTTCGGGTGGACGACGATGTCGTTCCTCGGGGTGTACCAGCAAGTGCTGTTCTGGCCACGGGCCGTGCAGATCATCACGCTGCTCATGGTGGTGCCGCTGTTCCTGGCGCTCGGCGCACCGGTGCGACTGGCGGTCGAGGGCGGACCGCGATGGCTGGCGGTGGCGATCCGGCGCGCGCTCGCCTCGCGGATCGCGGCGCTGGTGACGTTCCCGGCGGTGGTGTCGCTGGTGTTCCTGGCGACGCCGTTCACCGTGTACTTCTCGCCGCTGTACGAAGACACGCTGCGCTCGCGCGGGGCGGCGTGGGTGCTGAGCTTCGCGCTGACCGGGCTGGGGTTCTTCTACTACTGGACGCGGTTGCGGCTCGACCCGGTGCCGAAGGAGTACCCGCACCTGGTGTCCGTGTGGATCACGTTCGCGGAGGCGATCGCCGACGGGGCACTGGGCCTGACGCTGATGCTGGGGCACAACCTGGTCGCCGGCGACTGGTACACGGCGCTGAACCGGGGCTGGGGGCCGACGCCGAAGCAGGACCAGGTGTGGGGCGGCGGGGCGCTGTGGCTGATCGGCGACCTGGCCGGCGTGCCGTTCATCGGGGCTCTGTGGCGACGGATGTTCACGGAGGACCGGGAGCGGGCCGCCGAGGTGGACGCGGAACTGGACGCCGCGGAACTGGACGCTTGGGCGACCCCGGCACCGGCGTCCATTTCTCATACTTCTGCGGCAGGCGCCGCCGAAGCCGCCCCCGATGAGGAGTCACTGCGCTCCCGTCCCTGGTGGGAGACCGATCCGGTGCTGGGCCGCCGTTACGGGTTCCAGGACGAGGACTGACCAGTTCCCCGACGATCACCCATTCGGCCTCGTCTGTTTACACGAGGTTGATCTAAGCATCATGACGGATGTCCGTTTTGATGCGATCCAGGAGAGTTGTCCACATCGCCGGGACCGCAGCGACACCCCGTCGCCGGCCTGGACGGTCGTAGCACGATCTGGAGGACAACCACCATGAACTTTCGCAAGACGCTGACCACGCCGCACGCCCGCCGCTGCTCCACGGCGGCGATCGCGACAGCTGCCGCCGCCCTGATGCTGACGCCGGCGACGGCGTTCGCGAGCGGGCATCCGGCCGGGCCGGAGCGGCCGGCGAGGGTGGGGCATGACGTGAAGCATTCGACGTCCGGGCACGCGGGCCCGGGACACGCCGGCCACAAGAACGGCCATAAGAACGATCAGCAGCCCGGTCACAAGAAGGGACGGCCGAGCCACCACACCGGCTCGGCCGGAACCGGCGCGCATCACCCCAAGGGTGTCATGCACCGAGTCGCCGACCCCTCCACCACCGACGGCGCCAGCCCGGACTCGGGCGGCACGGACCGGAAGCCGCCGTCGTCCAACACCCCGAAGACCCCCAAGTCCGACAACCAGAAGACCCCGAAGTCCGGCCCGAAGAAGTCCCCCGAGTCCGGCCCCGTCGCCACGGTGACAAAGCTCTCGATGGGCAAGAAGCTCACCTCCACCCGCGCCGTCACCATGTCAGCCCGCGTCTCCATGGCCCACCGCACCGCCGGCACCCCGCGTGAAACCGGCACCGTCGACTTCTTCGTCGACGGCTCCTCCTCCGGCCCGATCCCCATCTCCAGCAACCGGGCCTCGGTCAAGGTCAAGCTCAGCCCCGGCAAGCACACCGCCACCGCCAAATACAGCGGCGACTCCGCTCACTCCGCGAGCGAGTCCGGCCCGGTGAGCTTCACCGTCAGCGAGTAGCACCCGCCCGACGCGACGCGGGCGGCCGGCGACACCCGGGACGCCGACCGTCCGCTCCGCGACCGATGGGTGGGCTGCACAACCAGCGCATGCCCCGGCCATCCGACCTCCCGCAGTCTCGGCACGGCCTGCCACAAGGCTGCCCGACCACCGCGTTTCCTCGCCATCCCGCTCGCGCCACTCGACGCGCTGCCCGCTGCCCGCTGCCCGCTGCCCGCTGCCCGCGCCACCACTACTACCCACACCGGCCATCCCGCTCCGCGCAGCGACCCGCAGCTGGTCCGGCCTCCAACCTGCCGGCCAGGGCCTCAGGGCTCACGCGCCGAGCCGCCCCACCACCGTGCAATCCGGCCATCCGGCCTCGCACTCATCCGGCCTCGCGCTCGCGCTCATCAGGGCGGCGGCTCGGCAGCGGCGCCTACAGCTCGAAGGACAGGCCGCTGGTCGCGACGTAGATGCGGCCTTCGTAGTCGCAGGAGGCGGCATCGACGTATTCGTCGGGTTCGGCGCCGGCCCAGAGGTGGGTGAGGATCAGGCGGCCGACGTCGGCTTGGGTGGCTTGGCGGGCGGCGTCGCGGGCGGTGGAGAGGTTGCCGCCGTCGTCGGTGGGGGTGTGGGTGGGGTAGGTCGCTTCGGCGATCAGGGCGTCGGCGCCTTGGGCGAGGGTGGGGAGGGAGGGGGTGGGGCCGCCGTCGCCGGTGTAGACGAGGGAACTGGTGGCGGTGGTGAGGCGGAGGGCGGCGTTGGGGAGCCAGTGCGGGAGGAGGGTGGTGCGGGCGTCGAAGGGGCCGATGGCGAAGGTGTCGCCTGGTTCGAAGTCGTGACGGGTGAGGGCCGCGTCGAGCATGCCGGGGCGGTCGAGGGCCAGGACGGCGTCCAGGGCTCGATGGGGGGCGTGGACGCTGAGGGGTTTCGGGTCGTTGCCGCCCAGGGCGCGGGCCCGGAGCAGGGGGTTGAGGTCGGAACAGTGGTCGGGGTGGCCGTGGCTGATGTAGACCGCGTCCAGGTCCTCGACCGGCATCACCGCCATCAGCTCGGGCAGGACCGCGTAGCCGGCGTCCACGAGGAGGGAGAATCCGTCGTGTTCCACCAGGAATCCACTGCAAGGCTCCGTAGCAGTCGGCCACGCACCGCTGCCGCCCAAGACCGTCACGCGCATGCGTCGATCATGCCCCGACAAGGCCCTCGCGCGCGACGCCCGGTCCGCGATCAGAACATGATCGGACCGCCGCCGGGTCCGCACCTACTGTCGGCGCGGCAGGAGGCTGATATGCACCGGCGGCGTGGCGGGTCGTCCGGTCGGCGAGCCGGCTCCGCTGCGCGTGGCCCGCCGCGGCGAGGGTCGGCGACGGACGGGGTCAGCGCCGCGGCGCGTACATGATGATCGCCATGCCCACCAGACACACGGCGGCCCCGATGATGTCGAAGCGGTCCGGGCGGTAACCGTCCGCGACCCACGCCCACAGCAGCGATCCCGCGACGAACACCCCGCCGTACGCGGCCAGCACCCGGCCGAAGTCCCCTGACGGCTGAAGCGTGGCCACGAATCCGTACAGCGCCAGGCTCACCGCCCCGCACGCGGTCCAGGACCAGCCCCGATGCTCGCGCACGCCCTGCCAGATCAGCCAGGCTCCGCCGATCTCCAGTACGGCGGCCACCACGAACAGCACCACCGACCGCGCCACCGTCACCGGTCCTCGACCTCCCAGTTCCCGACCACTGACCACGTATCCTGCAAGCGGCGAGGCGAAGGCGCACCATCCGCGACCCGCACCATCCGCGGCCCTCGCCGCCGGCCACCGCGCCGCCAGCCTAGATCCTCACCTCCCAGGAGTCCGTCCCAGAGCACGCTCCGCGAGACGCACGACAGCCCCCTCCGTCTCCGGCGAGTGACACCTCCTCGACACCAGTCAAGAATCCGCAAAGATGTTCACTCGACCTGGCTTGCTTCTGAACTTCAGCCGCTATCGTGTGGCGGCAGCCCGGGCCTGTGCGCGTCCGCAGGAAGCGGGTTCGCCCAGCAACGCCGACCCACGGAGTGCCGATGGCCGTTAGCAGCCGACGTTCGAGGTCCGGGCATGGGAGCAGCGGGGGCGGAAGAGGACGCGGAGCCGGGCACAGTCACGGGCACGGGCCGGCGACGCCCGCGTCGCCGCGGCTGCGCACGCTGATCACCGTGTTCCTGCTGCCGGTGGCGGCGGCCGCGGTGGCCGGGTTGGCCCTGTTGTGGCCGCAGAACACGAAGCCGACGTCGCCGATGCCTTCGCAGACGTGGGTGCACGGCACGGTCACCGCCTCCAAGCTGGTGGAGGCGGCTGCCGGGGGTACCGGCAACGCGCCCGGGAACGGTGCGCCCACCGGGCTGGGTACGCAGGACAAGATGAACAACCAGCTCACCATCCAGATCACCGACGGGCCGACCAAGGGGACGTCCGCGACGGTGACCGTGGGGGTGGATCCCGCGACGCCCAAGTACGCGGTCGGGGACGACCTGGTGCTGGTCTACGACCGGAGCCAGCCGCCGGAGGGCCAGTACGACATCCGGGACTTCCAGCGGGGGCCGCCGCTGATGAGCCTGGCGATCGTGTTCGCGCTGTTCGTGGTCGTGGTGGGACGGTGGCGGGGCGTCGGGGCGATCGCCGCGTTGGCCGTGTCGTTCGGGGTGCTGATCAAGTTCACGCTGCCGGCCATCGTGGCCGGGGAGAACTCGATCGAGGTGGCGGCGGTGACCGCCGGGGTCATCCTGTTCGCGGCCATGTACGCCACCCACGGCGTCTCGGTCCGGACCTCGGTCGCGGTGCTCGGGACCGCGCTCAGCCTGGTGCTGATCGGCGGGTTGGGCATGGTCAGCACCGAGCTCGCGCATCTGACCGGACTGGGTGAGGACACGGCGCAGACGGTGGCGGGGCTGTTCGGCAAGGTCGACGTGCAAGGTCTGCTGTTGGCCGGCATCATCATCGGCGCGCTCGGCGTCCTCAACGACGTCACCGCCACCCAGGTCTCGTCGGTCTGGGAGCTGAAGGCCGCCGACCCGTCGCTGGGTGCCGGCGAGCTGTTCCGGGCCGGGATGCGCATCGGTCGCGACCACATCGGCTCGACCGTCAACACGCTGGTCCTGGCCTACGCCGGCGGGAGCCTCCCGCTGTTCGTCCTGCTGACGACCTCCAGCCAGGGCTGGTCCGGGGCGGCCGGGGCCGAGGTCGTGGCCGAGGAGATCGTGCGCACGTTGGTCGGTTCGATCGGGCTGGCCGCGGCCGTGCCGATCACGACGGGGCTCGCGGCGTTCTTCGCCGCCGGGGAGGACCTCGACGACGACGAGGACGACGCGGCGTCCTTGTCCTATTCGGACCTGCAGGAGCGCCGAGGCCGCCGCCGCGGCGTGATCGACGACCTCAGCGACGACACCCCGGTCACCGACGACACCCTGGCCGGAGCGCGCCTGGGCCGCAACAGCGCCTCGGCCGGCCGCGTCAGCCCGGTGTCACGCATGCCGGAGAGCCGGCGTAGTGGCGAGTGGAACCTGGACGGCACCCGAGCGGGCGCCGGGGCCGGATCAGGAGGCGGCGACAACCGCGACCTCCGCCGCGCGGCACCCCGCCCGATGCCCTACCCCGCTCCCCCGCAGCAGCCCGCGCCGGATCCGTACGGCCAGACCCCGTACGGCTCGTCCGACCCCTTCGAGAATCCGCAGTACTACCAGTAGAAGCGGCTGGGCGCGGGAGAAGCTCACCCGCGCCCACGCACATCCCGAGGCGTCACCAGCTGCTGTGCAGCGGCTTCCCCTCGGCGTACCCGGCAGCGCTCTGCACCCCGACCACGGCCCGCTCGTGGAACTGCTCCAGGTCCTTCGCCCCGGCGTAGGTGCACGAGCTGCGCACTCCCGCCGTGATGGCGTCGATCAGGTCCTCCACGCCCGGCCGCTCCCGGTCCAGGTACATCCGCGAGGTGGAGATCCCCTCCTCGAACAGCGCCTTGCGGGCCCGGTCGAACGCCGAGTCCTCGGCGGTGCGCAGCTTCACGGCGCGCGCCGAGGCCATCCCGAAGTTCTCCTTGTAGAGCCGGCCGTCGCTGTCGCGGACGGCGTCGCCGGGCGACTCGTAGGTGCCGGCGAACCAGGATCCGATCATCACGTTCGACGCGCCCGCGGCCAGGGCCAGGGCGACGTCGCGCGGGTGGCGGACGCCGCCGTCGGCCCACACGTGCTTGCCGAGGCGGCGGGCCTCGGCGGCGCACTCGTGGACCGCCGAGAACTGCGGGCGGCCGACGCCGGTCATCATGCGGGTGGTGCACATGGCGCCCGGGCCGACGCCGACCTTGACGATGTCCGCGCCGGCCTCGATCAGGTCGCGGGTGCCCTCGGGGGAGACCACGTTGCCGGCCACCAGCGGCACGCCCGGGTTGAGCGCGCGGACCGCGGCCAGGGCCTCGAACATCCTGTCCTGGTGGCCGTGGGCGGTGTCGATGACCAGGACGTCGGCACCGACGCCGAGCAGCTCCTCGGCCCGGGCGGCGACGTCGCCGTTGATGCCGATGGCCGCGCCGATCCGCAGGCGGCCGCGGGAATCCAGGGCCGGCTTGTACAGGGCCGAGCGCAGGGCGCCCTTGCGGGTCCACAGGCCGGTCAGCTTGCCGTCGGCGTCGACGACCGGGGCCAGCCGGTGCTTGCCGTTCAGTGCGTCGAAGGCCTGCTGGGCGCCGGTGCCGTCGGGGATGGTCAGCAGGTCCCGGGACATGATGTCGGCCAGGTTGGTGAACCGGTCGACGCCGGCGCAGTCGGCCTCGGTGACGATGCCGACCGGCCGGTCGTCCGCGTCCACGACCACCAGGGCGCCGTGCGCGCGCTTGGGCAGCAGGGCCAGCGCCTCGCCGACGGTGCTGTGCGGCCCGAGCTTGATCGCGGTGTCGTGGACCGGGCTGCGGTCCTTGACCCAGCCGATGACGTCGGCGACCACGTCGAGCGGGATGTCCTGGGGGATGACGGCGATGCCGCCGCGGCGGGCCACGGTCTCGGCCATGCGGCGGCCGGCGACGGCGGTCATGTTGGCCACGACGAGGGGGACGGTGGTGCCGGTCCCGTCGGAGCTGCTGAGGTCCACCGCGAGGCGGGAGCCGACTTGGGAACGGCCGGGGACCATGAACACGTCGTCATACGTCAGGTCGTACGGCGGGGAGTAATCATTCAGGAAGCGCACGTAGTAAGACTGTATCAAAACGGTCACGAGCGCCTCCCCCGCCGGTGAGAGGGGTCACCGGACGGGGAAAGGCGCTCGCTGTGGGACCTCCGTGAAGGGTGCTGCTACTCCGCGCTCAGTAGACGATCACGGTGTCCCCGACCCGGGTGTCCGCGAAGAGCCGGTCCACGGCGGCCCGGTCGCGGACGTTCACGCAGCCGTGCGAGTGGTGCGCGTAGCCGTAGGTCTTGAAGTCGATGGAGAAGTGGACCGCCTCGCCGCCGCTGAAGAACATCGCGTCCGGCATCGGGGTGTGGTAGATCGTCGAGACGCAGTCCTTCATCTTCATGTAGATGTCGAACTTGCCCTTGCGCGTCGGGTTGTTCTCGTCGCCGAACCGCACGTCCATGCCGTACTGCGGCTTGCCGTCGACCACCCACAGCAGGGTCTTGGTGCTCATGTCTATGCAGATCACGCGGCCGGTCATGCAGCGCGGGTCCATCGGGCCGGGGGTGTTGCTGCCGTGCGGCACGCCGGTCAGCCAGCCGGTGCCGGTCGGCGGCTTCGGGGCGGGCGGCGTCCACTTCGGGGTCGGGGCGCCGGGCCGCGGCGTGAAGACCTTGGACGGCACCGACGTGGGATCGGCCGGGTTGGTCGTCGTCGCGGCGTTTTCGACCTTGCCGGACGTGCTGCCGGCCGGGGCCGCCGGCAGGGCCTGAGTGCTCGGCGCGGAGCGGGGGCTCGCAGCCGTCGACGGGGCCGCGTCCGGGGCGGCGGCCGGCGACGTGGCCGGCGCGCCCGACGTGGCCGG